>JALDXQ010000045.1:0-42225 GCA_032156805.1 Acidobacteriota bacterium | reverse complement strand
ACCTGCTCGAGATCGTTTGGGTCAGTTCCTCTTCGACATCCACCGCCGTCTCTTGAAGGCGACTCTGTCGAGCCATGAGATCGGCCAGCGCGGTTGCGGAGTGAGCCGCCGCGCTGACTCCTTCGTGCCTGACGCTCCGTCGATCAGCAGTGCATCCGGCGTCTTGTAGGTGCCGAGCACGAGATCCGCGAGAGGGATACCGAAGAAGCCCGCCACGTTCAGGTTGCATTTGTAGTTGGCGTGATGCGCCTGATGGAATCCGTAGATCGTGCGCCACATCCGGCCGAGGACAGGGGCCTGCAGCCGCGGTTTCCACCACGAGTACGGCTGATGATGGACGACGTGGATCGTTTCGTAGAGGAAATGGGCGATCGCAATCGCGCTGTAGCCGCCAATCAGAATCGGCAGGCTCGGGAATGAGAACGCGATTGGCGCGAAGAACGGTGTGAAGAACGCAAAGAACGGGATCAGCGCCCAGGAGGGGAACGTCGATTGATCGTCGTGCGCGACGTCGCTGATCGGATAGGCGCTGCGAATGAGGCCGGCGTCATCGAAGCGAATCGCGGTGAGCTTGTGGTGCACCAGGTGGCTGGTGCACAGGGACCGCAGGAATCGCACGGTCTCGATGTGCAACAGATACCGGTGGAAAAGGTACTCGCCGAAGCAGAGGACGAGATTGCAGACGAGGCAGGTCGAGGCAATTGCGCCGGGGCCCGACGTGACTTGCTGGTCCCACGTCGGCCTGAAGAAGTAGCGCACGCCCGCGAGCAGCCCGGCCAGTTGCGCGGCGATGAAGAGCGCAAACAGCAGCGGTGCCGCGGGGTGGTTCGTGCGGTTTTCATAGGAAAGAAAATTCAGTGACGAGACGCCTGTTCGCAGCAATCACGCAGCTCCACATGCCAGCGTGCGGACAGGTCCGCACGCCTTGGGTTGCACGGGGGCTCACGTGCCGAGCGCGCGTCGCCGCGAACTCTCCGCGAGAGTGGTTCCGACAGACCTTCACCCCCGCGGGTGCATGAATGCTCAAAGGAGGACGCGGACACGAACGGGTGCGGGGCGCACCGTGTCTCGGACCTGCCCTCCCACGAGGCATCCAAGGTCGAATCGCCGGCCGGTCTGGTCGGCGTGTGAAGGCAGGTTTTCGGGCTTACGAGCGAGTCGGCCGATGCCGACGCCTACAGGCCGTCGCTTCCCAGTCCAGAGAGGACCAGTGCGTATGACGGCGTTCGTTCTCGATTACCGCTGCGGGGCAGTCCCAGATTCACACTGGGTTCCCTATTAAGTCCAACGCGAACGCTGGACACCAACACGATGCTCACTATCTCGTCTCATCGCGCTGGTGTCAACCGGGATGTGGGAGGCTGTGGTGCAGCACGTGGAGAAAGGGCAGGCTCTCGCGGGTCAGGGCTGGCCTGCCCCATTCGCGCCGCCCGAGTTCGCGCCCGGTCACCGGATCGAAGAACACCTCTCAGGGCTTCCCGCTGACGCCGGGATAGATCTGCTGGCCGCCACGAATGAGCGGCTCGGTGTTCCGCTCACCCTCATGACACGCTTCTTCCAGCAGACGAAATCCCTTCTCCTTGTTCCGTCGCAGCGGAAGGGTCATCGTCCACGGCCGGGTGTAGACGCTGGAGTCGTCGATGTTCACCTGGTAGTGGATCGTGTCCGGATCGATCAGCGTGAAGCGCTCGACCATACGCGCCGCGGGGGAGTGAAAGTTGCCCGCCTGATCGAACCACGTCTTCGCGTTGTGATTGGTCACGTCGACCACGAGCGTGTTGCCTTCCCAGCGTCCCCGGGAATCACCCATCCACATGCCAATCGCGGCGCCCAGTTGCGGGCGTGGGGTCGTGGGAATGATGCGATACGTGTGGGCGCGCTCGAAGAGGATCAGCACGTAACCCGGTGACTGGAGAATCTGGATCTGTGTCGGGACGTACAGGGAACGAGGGACGCCGGATGGAAAACACGGCACATTCGGTTCGACGTACTTGCTTCGATTCTCCTTCTTGAGCGCCGCTGCCCACGCCTGATACGGGATCGTTCTGTCGGGAGGATCGACAATCAGGCTCGGGCCCCCGTTGTCATCGTCGGTCATCGGGTGCTCTTCGATGTCCTCGGTGCCCGACGCCATTCCGCGCCAGAAGCCTTGCAGATCCGGCTTGCCGTCCCGCGTTCGAGGTGGACGATACGACTTTGCTTTTGCCAGGGCACACGGCTGGAAGAGCGCCGGATCACCGGGACAGGGAGTCGGCGCCTGGGCGCCGGTCGTGTGCGACACCAGCACGGCGCCCGCGAGCGTAGCGGCCACAATCACCAGAAGCCGCGCGCCGTTACTTCGAGGTCGCATCGGTTCCTTCCCGCGCGTAGGCGTAGCACTCGTATTCGAGCAGCTGGCTGTTCCCCTCCTGCCGTCGATAGAGTGGCATCTGCATTTTCCAGGGTCGCGTGAACACCTTTGGATCCTCGATCGTGACCTCGTACACCATGTGATCGGGGCCCGCCCGCGTGTATCGCTCGATGACGTGCAGGTCCTGGCCGTGAAAATTTCCCGCGCGATCGAACCATGTGCGATCGGTGAAGAGCGTCACGTCGACGACGAGCGTATCGTTCTCCCAGCGGCCGCGCGAATCGCCCATCCAGAACTCGACCGGGATGTCCGGGTGCCGGCTGCCGTCGGTGAAGATCTCACGGGTGACGTGCAGGTACTCGTAGAGGATGACGACCCGATCCGGGAACTGAAAGATCTGGAACGGGTACGGCATGTAGGTAATGCGAGGCACGCCCGGCATGTAGCATTGAGCCTCGGGGTCGGCGGTGAGGCGATCCGCGAAGTTCTTTTGCTTCTGTTCGAGCGCCCACGGCTGATAGGGAATCTCGTTTCCTTCGACGACTCCCTGGCCGGCAGGGACGCTGAATCGTGCGGGCAGGCCCGGAAATCGCTGCCCTCCATGATCCTGGATGTCCCATGCCGCCGTGTTGAGCGCCTGCCACACGCCCTGCAGATCGGGCGTCCCGAAGGCTGTCTTGGGAGCTGAGTAGCGCCTGGCCGGCGCCGATTGGGCAGAGACGAAGGTGGCAGCAGCTGTCAGGACCAGCAGCACGCCCGCGCAGAGGACTGTCGTACGCCACGGTGACACGATGCTGACTCCTCCGTTCTCTGAATACGACGACGCCGAGTCAGCAAGTTTAGTGCTGACTCGGCGGAGAGTGGAGCTCAGCCTCTCAGGCCGTGCGACTAGTATGCGAGCGCTGCCGGTGTGCCCCGCCCCTCGAGCTCGTGCTCGACTGCACGCTGAACGGCGATGGCAGCATCTGTTTCAAAGTGCCTGATCCCGTAGTCCCGTGACGTGGGGTAGCCGATTTCTTCGTACAGCGATTCCATCGCTTCCACGTCCACGACGTCCGGGTTGCGCCCGATCTCCAGCGCATGCTGGAATTCGTGCGCGAGCAGTTTCGTCTGCCATCGTTCCGTCAACGTGCAGTCGATGGCAATGCGGACGAACCGGAAGTCGTTGGCGCTGGTGACGAAGTTCATGCGCCCGCCGATACCTGACGGCAGCCGGAGGCCGCACTCGGCGAAGACCAGAAGGCGCGTTGCCTCGATTTCGGCGACGAGCTTCTGCAGTGTAGGCGACTGTGCAAGACCACGGTCGAGGACCGCCCTCAGCAAGTGATCGAGCACACGCAGATGCGGACCGGCCTGCGCTGCAGCGTGCTGCGGCAGCGCGACAACGATGACCAGGGCCAGGACCGCAAGGAGTTTTCGTGTTGGGGTAATGGGATTAGGGGTTTGTATGTAAGCCACGCGATATGTAGGAAGAAGACGTTCCTCCCACTCTATCGGCGCCGCTCGCTCACTACAACTGAAGAGTTTCTGAATTCTCGTTAATCGGCGTTCAGGAACCCGTCAGACGCCCTTCACAGTTCTTCAAGGCCCAATGAACGAGGCCTCTTCCTCGAGCCAGGCCTCGTACTCGTCCGGTGTCTGGATCTGGTAGATCCCCTTCATCCGGTAGTGCCCCAGGCCACAGAGCTGCGAGCACGCGATATCCCACTGGCCGGTCATGGTCGGCGTAAACCACACCGGCTGCACGATGCCGGGGATCGCATCCTGCTTGACCCGCATCTGGGGCAGGCCGAAGCTGTGCATCACGTCCTTGCTGGAGAGAAACACGATCACTGGTTTTCCAACTGGCAGATTGAGGCGGTTGTTGACGACGAGATCGTCTTTCCCGACCGCTTCCGAGCGATCCAGGCCGAGCGGGTTGTCCGGGCTGACCAGGCGGATGTCAGTGCGCCCGAAGACGCCATCCGCGCCCGGGTAGTGCACGTTCCACGCGAACTGCTCGGCGACGACGCGCACCACGGTGGCCTCGTGCTCCGGAGGCGGCGCGGCGTCCACGTTCCTGGTCCAGAACGGGATTGAGAAGAATGCGAGCAGGACGACCTCGGCAACGAGGACGCCGCCTTCGATCCACGTCGACCATCGTCCGCGCACGCCGCCGTAGTCGGCCCTCGGATGGGCACTGCGCCGAAAGCGCAGGAGCACGTAGATGAAGAAGACGCTCCAGCCGACGAACAGGGCGAGCATCAGCCAGTGCACGAGCGCCATGATCTGATCGACTTCACCGGCGTGAGCCGAGGCCGCCACGGGGAGTCCCAACCAGTCCAACATAGACAATCGAGAATTGGAGATCGCGTGATCTTTGGTTAGCGAATGGTTGTCGATTGGTGATTGAAGATTGTTGATTGATTGGAGGCCTCGACCTGCTCGGCCAGTCGGGCGCGGCGAACCAGGTTCACGACGAAGCGTGCGAAGAACGCCAGGACAATCGTCGTGACGCCCATCAGGACGCCGATCCCGGCGTTCAGGCTCTCGCGCATCAGAGTGTCGTCACCGCCGAAACAAACCGGGCAAGCCATTGTGAATCCTCAATCCCGAATGCTTTGAAACGAATCCTGGAACCTGGCGCCGAAGAGGTGGTCGGCTTCGCTGTAGAGCAGCGCGCCAATCAGCCCGACGAAAAGAAACGCAGTGAGCGCGAGCGTCCACGTTACCCACGGCCGCTCGCCCTTCAGATGCATGAAGAACATCGCCACCAGCGTCGCCTTGGTCGTTGCGATTGCCAGTCCGAGCCCGACCGTTTCCGCCCTGGGCAGCTGCAGATACGACACGCCCACCGTGACCAGCGTCAGGACGAGCAAGGCTCCAAACACGGTCAGGTATCCCCTTACCTGGACTGCAACATCGTGTGCCATGGCCTATAGCAAGTACAACACGGGAAACAGAAAGATCCAGACGACGTCGACGAAGTGCCAGTAGATGCCGGCGACCTCGATTCGGTTCGTGAAACGCTCGGGATCCGAGTGCCACATCTTCGTGCCCGGTCCCCAGAAGTAGGCGTTGACGATCATGCCGCCAATCACGTGCAGCGCGTGCAACCCGGTCATCGTGAAGTACAGGCCGAGGAAGTTGCTCGTCGCCGGATACAGGCCATGCGAGAACTTGTCGCCGTATTCGAAGGCCTTCACGACGAGGAAGATGGCGCCGCACAGCAGCGTCAGCCCCATGTAGAGCCGGTACTTCGACAGGCTGTGGCTCTTGAGCGACGCCCACGCCATCACCATCGTCACTGACGAGGCGATGAGGACGACCGTGTTGAGCGTGGCCAGCGGCACGCTGACGATGTCCGACTGATGGGGCCAGCTGGGCGCGCCGGTGCGGAGCAGCGCATACGAGGAGAACAGCGAGCCGAACAGCATCACCTCGGATGCCAGGAACAGCCACACCCCGAGTTTGGGGTTGGTGAGTCCGGTGTCCGGCCGTACCTCAGTGGTATAGGGGATCTGCATGGTTACGCCCCGCACAACACTCGAATACGACACATAGAGGCACCGAGGCACTGAGGCTTAACCATTTTTGTTGTCTGTGCCCCTGTGCCTCGGTGTGTCGTCATCAAGTGGGTGTCGCTGCTCGAAGCGGGCATCATCTTCAAGAGCGCTCCTCCGCTTGCGGCAGGAACCCCGCCGATGTTCCTGGAGGGCTGTACTCGTATGGATCGCGGACGACGCGCATCGGTCGATCGAAATTCCCGTGCGCGAGCGGAGGAGTGGGCGTCGCCCACTCGAGCGTCGTCGCCTCCCACGGGTTGTCACCTGCGGTGCGCCCGGCGCGAAGACTCCACACCAGGTTCACGACGAAGAACAGCTGAAAGAACCCGAGCACGAGTGCCGCATACGACATCGGCACGTTGAGCGACAGCGTCTCCTGCGCGTGCGTGTAGAGCGTGCCGCCGTCCCAGAGCCGGCGGTTCACGCCTGCCAGCCCCTGGACGAACATGGGCATGAAGATCACGTTCATGCAGATGATCGAACCGACGAAGTGAATCTTGCCGAGCGTCTCGTTCATCATCCGGCCGGTGATCTTCGGGAACCAGTAGTAGATGCCGGCGAAGAGCGCGAAGATCGTTCCCGGTGCAACCAGGTAGTGGAAGTGCGCCACAACGTAGTTGGTGTCGTGCAGCGGGATGTCGGTCGCTGCGAGACCGAGTGGCAACCCGGTGAGTCCGCCGATGCCGAACATCGGCATGAAGCCGAGGGCGAACAGCATCGGCGTCGTGAACCTGATCGACCCGCCATACAGCGACAGGATCAATGAGCTCAGGACGATGACCGACGGGATCGAGATGATCATCGTCGTCGCCTGGAAGAACGCGCTGATCGACGTCCCCATGCCCGTCAGGTACATGTGGTGGGCCCAGACGACGAACGAGAGGAAACCGAGAACGAAGATGGAATACACCATCAACCGGTAGCCCCAGAGCGGTTTGCGCGTGTTGTTGGTGACCACTTCCGCGACGATGCCCATCGCCGGAAGGATCAGCACGTAGACCTCGGGATGGCCGAGGAACCAGAACAGGTGCTGCCAGAGCAGCGCGTTGCCGCTTCCCGCGACGTCGAGAGGCTGGCCGCCGACGACCAGGCCGCTCGGCAGGAAGAAGCTGGTCCCCGCGAGCCGATCCATGCCTTGCAGCACGGCGGCGGCCTGGAGTGCCGGAAATGCCAGCAACAGCAGGAACGCAGTGATGAGCTGCGACCAGACGAAGAAGGGGAGACGGAACCACGTCATGCCTGGCGCGCGCAGCTGGACGATCGTCGCGATGAAGTTCATCGCGCCAAGCAGCGACGACAGGATGATGAGCAGCATCCCGGCCAGCCACATGGTCTGCCCGTGGCCGGGTGCCAGATCGGAGAGCGGCGCGTACGACGTCCACCCGTTGTTGGCGGCACCACCAGGCACCAGGAAACTTGCCAGCATGACGATGCCTCCAGCCAGGTACAGCCAGTAGCTCGTCATGTTGAGGCGCGGGAAGGCCATGTCCGGTGCACCGATCTGCAGCGGGACGATGTAGTTGCCAAATGCACCGAAGGCCAGCGGCACCACTCCGAGAAACACCATGATGGTGCCGTGCATGGCCCCGAGCTGGTTGTAGAACTCCGGGAGGAGCACCCCGCCTGGGGCATTGGCTTCACCAAGCCAGCTACCGACGAGCGGGATCGGCTGTGCCGGGAACGCCTGCTGCCATCGAATCAGCATGACGAGGAGGAACCCGACCAGCAGGAAAAACATGCTGGTGAACCCGTACTGCAGGCCGATGACCTTGTGGTCCGTGGAAAAAATGTACCGGCGTATCAATCCCGGCATCTTACTCAGCGCCGCGAGACGAGGGCAAGCGAGTGGTGTATATTTCTGGCCGCCTTTGAGGGCGCTCGCACATCTATTTGCATCGAGGAGTTGAGACCCATGCGCTTGTCTCCGTATCGCGTTGCCGTGACGTCGGCTTGCTTCATGTTGGCCGCTGCATTTGCCGGGTGCGGCCAGCCGGCAGGTGCACCGCCGGCAGCAGATCCCGCTTCGGCAACCGCACCCGCGGCGTCCGCCGCTTCACAGGTCGAACGCGGCCGGCTGCTGGTCCTTGGTGGCGCCTGCCACGACTGTCACACGCCAAAGAAGATCGGACCGAACGGTCCTGAGGCGGACATGTCGCGCAGTCTGTCCGGCCATCCGGAGAGTGATGTCATCACCGCGCCGTTCAAGCAGACACCCGGAGACAAGTGGACGACGCACGTCAACGATCACTTGACGGCGTGGAGCGGCGCGTGGGGCGTATCGTTTGCCGCCAACCTCACGCCGGACCAGAACACCGGCCTCGGTATCTGGACCGAGGACATGTTCGTTGAAGCGATCAAGAACGGAAAGCACATGGCCAAGGGGCGCGCGATTCTTCCGCCGATGCCATGGATGTACTACGGGCAGCTTCCCGACGACGATCTGAAAGCGATGTTCGCGTACTTGAAGTCGATTCCGGCCGTGCCCAATCGCGTGCCTGTTCCACTCGGGCCGGACGGCAAGCCGATCGAGGCGCCGTAGTGCACTACTTTGGCAGATTCGATCCAGCCACTCTTGGCCACCACCCAGTATTCGAGGGGCACGGCGAGGGCTACGCTCACAAGTCGCTCGTCCACCGAGGTGAGGGCTCAGTCCTTACTGGACTGAGCATCGACGAGCTCGCTCCGGGGGGACGGATCGACCCGCACGTTCATTCCTTCGAGGAGAGCTTCTACGTGATGAACGGAGAGGCTCTCGTCGTCATCAACGGGTCGAGCTACCACGTCAGCGCCGGCGACTATGCGGTCGTCAAAGTCGGAACATCCCACGCCTGGCGGGCGGTCGGCTCCACTCCCGTCCGCTGGTTGCAGATGGCGGCCCCGCAGCCGAAGCCGGTCGGTGCCGAGCGCGACACGTTCTTTCTCAAAGATCGTTCGATTCCAGCGACCGCACCCCGGCTGGATCTGAACGACCTGAAGGGCAATCTGCTGGGCCATTTCGATGCCGGGCAGATCCCACCGCTTGCGCAGCGGCCGCCGTCGCTGACCGGGCTCGAGGGAGTCTTCCTCAAGTGGCTGATTGACGAAGATTTTGGGGCGCGTCACCATCGCCTGTTGTTCATCGAGTACCAACCCGGCGTGCGCCTGGGCTTGCACGACCACACTTTCGAGGAGTCCTATTTCATTCTGAGCGGTGAGGTGCAAGGGACACTGGACGGCAAGACTTACATCGGCAAGCCCGGCGACGTGTTCTGGACGGGCGTCGGCTGCGTGCACGGCTTCGCTAACGTTGGCAATCAGCCAGTGACCTGGCTGGAAACGTTCGCGCCGCAGCCGCCGAAGGAGAACGTGTTTCGCTTCATGGCGGAATGGGAGCGACGCGCACAAGAGCTGGAGGGCTGACCATGGCCGCGACATCGGGGCGTACGCGCCCATACACCGGCGCCGAATATCTGGAGAGTCTTCGCGACGGTCGTGAGATCTGGATCTATGGCGAGCGCGTCAAAGATGTCACGACGCACCCGGCGTTTCGCAACACGGCTCGGATGATCGCGCGGCTCTACGACGCCCTCCACGATCCCGCGCGGCAAGCCGTGCTCACGACACCAACCGACACGGGCACGGGCGGATTCACTCACAAGTTCTATAAAGCCTCGCGGAATGCCGAGGAGCTCGTCGGCGCCCGTGATGCGATTGCCGAATGGGCGCGCGTGACGTATGGCTGGGTGGGACGAAGCCCCGACTACAAGGCGGCGTTCCTCGCCACGCTTGGCGCCAACGCTTCGTACTACGCGCCGTACGACGAAAACGCGCGCCGATGGTACAAGAAGGTCAACGACGAGGTGTCGTTCGTCAACCACGCGATCGTCAACCCGCCGGTCGATCGCGACAAGCCGCTCGATGAAGTCAAAGACGTGTACATGCACGTCGAGGAGGAGACCGACGCCGGTCTCGTCGTCAGCGGCGCGAAGGTCGTTGCCACGACCTCCACGCTCACGCACTTCAACTTCATCGCCAACAACGGCGCGCTGCCCATCAAGACAAAGCCGTTCGCCTTCGTCTGTATGGTGCCGACCGACGCCAAGGGTGTGAAGCTCCTGTGCCGTCCGTCGTATGAGATGACGTCGGCCGTGATGGGCACTCCGTACGACTATCCGCTCTCGAGCCGGATGGACGAGAACGACTCCATCCTGATTTTCGACAAGGTGCTCGTGCCGTGGGAGAACGTCTTCGCCTACGGCGATATCGAGAAGGTCAACAACTTCTTCCCGCGTTCGGGATTCCTGCCGCGCTTCATGTTCCAGGGGTGCACGCGGCTGGCGGTCAAGATGGACTTCCTGGCCGGCCTGCTGCTGAAAGCCGTGGAAGCCACCGGGGCCAAGGACTTTCGCGGCGTGCAGGCTCAGGTCGGTGAAGTGCTCGCCTGGCGGAACCTGTTCTGGGGGCTCACCGATGCCATGGCGCGCACGACGGTGCCGTGGACCGAGGGGTACGTTCTCCCGAACCTGGACTACGGCCTGGCGTATCGCGTGATGGCGTCGATTGCCTACCCCAAGATCAAGGAGATCATCGAGAACTCGCTTGCGAGCGCGCTCATTTACCTGCCGTCAAGCGCGCTCGACTTCAAGGTGCCAGAGCTGCGGCCGTATCTCGATCAGTTCGTGCGCGGGTCCAACGGCTACTCGGCCGAGGATCGCGTCAAACTGATGAAGCTGATGTGGGATGCCATCGGCAGCGAGTTCGGCGGACGGCACGAGCTGTACGAACGGAATTACTTCGGCAACCATGAGAGCATCAGGTTCGAGACGCTGCTGGTGGCCGACGTGACCGGCGCGACGAAACGTTACAAGGGCTTTGCGGAACAGTGCATGGCCGAGTACAACCTTGATGGTTGGACGGCACCCGACCTCGTCAAGTCCGACGACGTGAGTGCGATCGTCAAGAAGATCGGGACTCAGGCGTAGTGTCCGGCTGTAGCCGGACCGAGTTGAAATGTCGATAGACCCCAGGACGTTCCGTCAGACCGTCGGCCACTTCGTAACCGGTGTGACAGTCATCGCGATGGAGGTCGATGGGTCGATTCGCGCCCTGACGGCCAACTCGTTCACCTCGCTCTCGCTGAACCCGCCGCTCGTGCTCTTCTGCCTGGGGAAGGGCACGAAGGCGGGACAGCTCATTCACCAGGTCACCGAGTTTTCCGTCAACATCCTGAGCCAGGAGCAGCAACCGCTCTCGTCCTATTTCGCCGGGGTCTGGAAAGAGGAGGCGCCGCCGCCGTTTTCGTTCACGCGCTCGGAAGGCGGTCCCCGCCTCGATGGGTCGGTTGCGGCCCTTGGCTGCAGCGTGGACGCAGTGCACGAAGGGGGCGACCATTGGATCGTGGTCGGTCAGGTCGTGGCTCTCCACCGCAGTGAGCTGCCACGGTCCCCGCTCGTGTTCTTTGGCGGACGTTATTCGGCGCTGGCTGACGATGAGCTGTCATCAGAGGAGTCCGGGCTCCTGATCTCTTGGACGGAACCGGGGAAATAAGTTCAAAGTTCAAGGTTCAAAGTTAAGGGTCACGTCATGCTCGAAGGTGTCGATCGGATCGTCGATCTCGTTGGAACCCGGTCGGCCGGGCTGACTGGCGCCTCGGCGCCGCAGATTGCCGAGTGGATGGCGGTCTGCGATCGTGCGTCGCTCTCGGCAACCGACGGCCACTTCGCAGCAATTGGACGCGACGGGCGGACCGTGCGCCTGGCGCGGACGATTGGAATCCCGCTTCGCTACTTCGTGGCGAAGATGTATCACGGTCCATTCCTCGTCGTCGCCGACCGCATGGACCGCATCTTCGAATGGTGTCAGGAACAACGGATCGCCTGGCAGTTCGATCCCGCGTATACGCGCATGGTTCCCGCCCACTACATCGTCGAGCTCGATCAAGTGGGATGCCCGGACCCGTCGCCCCGGTATCAGCGATTCTTCGAGCCAGTGGTTGGGCGAGGCTCAATGGAACTGCGAGCCGCGGGCGAGTCCTACATCGCGGCCGCCGCCGGAGCGTTGAAGCACTGGATCGCTGGCGTGCCCAGGGACGAGCCGATTGCCGTTGCGTTCTCGGGTGGCGTCGACAGCACGGCGGCGCTGCTGGTCGCGCGACATGTCTGCCGGGAGCTTGGCCGCGATCCGGATCAGATTCGAGCGTTCACGCTCGACCTCGGTGGCGGTGAAGATGCAGCACAGGCCGAACGAGCCGTTCGCCAGCTCGACCTGTCATCGACGTGGGAGCGAATCAGCGCCACCCCGAGCGACATTGATCTCGAGCGCGCGATCCGGCTGATCGAGGACTATCAGCCGCTGGACGTCGAGTGTGCGGCAACGGCGATGTGCCTGCTGCAGGGAATCCGGCGTCGGCATCCGAATCTCAAGTACTTGCTCGACGGCGATGGCGGTGACGAGAACCTGAAGTCGTATCCGCTCGAAGACTCCGATCTGACGCTGTCGAGCGTGCTGCGGAACCCCCTGCTCTATCAGGAAGGGTGGGGTGTGGATGCCATCAAACACAGCCTCGCGTACTCCGGCGGACTCTCTCGCGGTTACGTGCGCACGTATGCGCCAGCGGCTGCGCTCGGCTTCGAGGCCTTCTCTCCCTTCACCGTCCGGTCGGTGATTGCTGCGGCTGTGGCGATTCCTTTCGAGCAGATCCTGGACGGGCAAGCCGAACGCCTGCAGACGCTGAAGCGAGATGTCGTGTGCGCGGGTGTCAAGGCGGTCACCGGTGTCGAAATGCCCGCGAACCCGAAGCGCCGTTTTCAGGACGGCGCGAGCGCGGCGCCTCGCACCCGCGTCAGCAAGGCCTGGTGCCGGCGCACGTTCAGTCGAATCTGGCAGGAACGAATCACCGCCGCCGAGTTGCTCGAACGGCGATCGGGGAATGAAGTCTCTGCTGTTGTACGGCTGTAATTCTGAATTCAGAATGCAGAATGCAGAACTCGATCGCTTCGTTCTGCGACACAGACCAGCGAAGAATCGCCTCGATCCGCATCGCGCCTACGCGTCCCTGTGGGAGGAGGAGCGCGACCGCATCGGTGCTCTTGCCTCCACCGCAGTCGTCTTCATCACCAACAGGGAGTGCCCGTTCCGTTGTGTGATGTGCGACCTCTGGGTCAACACGCTCGACGAGAGCGTGCCGCGCGGCGCGATCGCTGCGCAGATCCGCGAGGCCATCGCCAGCTTGCCGTCAGCGCGTCAGATCAAGCTGTACAACGCGGGCAGCTTCTTCGACCCGGCGGCGATTCCTGCTGAGGACGACGAAGAGATCGCAGAGGCCGTGGGCGGGTTCGATCGAGTGATCGTCGAATCGCATCCGGCGTTTCTTTCCGGCTCGTATCAGCAGCGCTGCCTGCGCTTCAGAGATCTCATCCCGGGGCAACTGGAGGTGGCGATCGGGCTCGAGACGGCGCACCCGGACGTGCTGGCGCGCCTCAACAAGAAGATGACGCTCGATGCATTCACGCGCGCGGCCGCGTTTCTCCGGGACCACGACATCGCGCTGCGGGTGTTCATCCTGCTGAGCCCGCCGTTCATGCCAAAGGCGGAGGCCGTCGAGTGGGCGGAGCGGTCGCTCGACGTCGCCGCCGAGTGCGGTGCGACAGTGAGCACGGTCATCCCGACACGCGGCGGCAACGGAGCGATGAAGGCGATTGGTGACGAGTTTCACCCGCCATCGCTGCGCATGCTCGAAGCGGCCGTCGAGTACGGCGTCGCGCTCGGCGGGATGCGCGTGTTTGCCGACCTGTGGAACAGCGAGCGCTTCTTCGACTGCCGTTGTTCTGCTGATCGTGCGGCCCGGCTGGCGGTGATGAATCGCGAGCAACGGGTTCCGCCGCGGGTGATGTGCCCGAACCATTGTCGATTGGGCGATGATCGATTGTTGAATGGTTGTTGATTGGTGGTTGTTGAATGTCGATTCGCTTTCGAGTCAAGCGACTGAATCAAGAATCACCGATCACCAATCGACAACCGATCACCAATCAACGATCGCGAAATCAAGAATGATCGACGCAGACCTGGCAATCGTCGGCTCGGGGTTCGGCGGCTCCATCATGGCGATGATCGCCCGCCGGCTCGGCCTGCGCGTCACGCTGCTCGAGCGCGGGCAGCATCCGCGATTTGCGATCGGCGAGTCTGCGTCGCCGCTGGCCGGAATCCTCATCGAGCAGCTGGCGGACCGCTACGACTTGCCCCGCGTGCGTCCCTTGTCGGCGTTCGGCACGTGGCAGCGGACGTATCCGCAGGTCGGGTGTGGCCTGAAGCGAGGGTTCACGTACTTCAAGCACGAGAGCGGGCAACGGTATCGCGCGACACCCGATCGGTCGAATCAACTGCTCGTCGCGGCGAGTCCAAGCGACGAGCTGTCGGACACGCATTGGCTTCGTCGTGATGTCGACCACTTCCTGGTCAACGAAGCGATTGCCCTTGGCGTCGACTACATCGACCTCGCACAGCTCGAAGGGATCGAGTGGCGCGCGAATGGAGAACCGCTCCTCGTCGGCAATCGGCAGGGCCAGCCGCTTCGCCTTCATGCAGGCTTCGTCATCGATGCATCCGGGCCACGAGGGTTTCTGGGCCGGACACTTGGAATTGCGGATCGTGGCTTCGACGGCTATCCGCCAACGCAGGCGCTGTTCTCGCACTTCACCGAGGTCGCACGATGCGAAGACGTGGAGGATTTCAGGCCACGTGTGCCGGGATCCGAACTTCCGTACCCGATGGACGATGCCGCGTTGCATCACGTGTTCGACGGCGGCTGGATGTGGGTGTTGCGGTTCGGGAACGGTGTCACGAGTGCCGGCATCGCGGTCGAGGACTGGCTGGCCGACGACCTGAAGCTGGCCGATGGAGAGCCGGCGTGGCGGCGGTTCCTGTCGCGCTATCCGTCAGTCGCGTCGCAGTTTGCCAATGCCCGCCCGATTCGGTCGTTCACGTGGATGCCGAGCCTCGCGTATCGTGCCGCGGCAGCGGTGGGGGATCGATGGGCCATGCTGCCGTCGGCGGCCGCGTTTATCGATCCGTTGTTTTCCACCGGAATTCCGTTGACGCTGCTCGGCATCGAGCGTCTGTCGCGCACTTTCGATGAAGGCGGGATCAGTCCGGGCAAGAACCGCCTCGAAGACTATGGCGCCGCAACGCTGGCAGACGCCGATCGCACGGCTGGTTTTATCGCCGGCAGCTATGCGGGCTTTCGGGAGTTTCCGCGCCTGGCCGCCTACTCGATGTTCTACTTTGCGGCCGCGAGTTTCAGCGAGATGGCGCGCCGCCTCGACTCCCCGCGCACGCCGCGCGGCTTCCTGTGCGGCGACAGCCCGGCGTTCGTCGCAGCGCTGGAGGCGTTGTCGCCGGCACGGAGGCCGGCCGTTCACGATTCACTGCCTGACACCCTCGGGGTCGCCGCCGCGGTGGCACCATGGAACATTGCTGGCCTCTGCGATCCACGAAAGAGAAATTGGTATCCCGTCAATCTGAACGACACGATCAACGGTGCTGACAAGCTGGGCCTGACGCCGGACGCAGTGAGAGCCGGGCTGGCGTCTACTGCTTCTTCGTCGCCATCTGCTCTCGTATGAGCGCCGCCATGCCGGCGGCGGCTGGTGTCATGTAGCGGCTGCGCGACGCGATCAGCCCGACCGTCACCGAGAGCGACGGCTCGACGAGGAGCGCAGAGTGACAGCCCTCGCCCCACTGAATGTCCGGAATGCAGCCCGATGGCAGGATCCCGATGCCCACGCCGGCGAAGACGTGGTGCAGGATGCTCAACAGCCGGTCGACGGTGACGCTGTAGTGCAGGCTGAATCCGGCGGACATCGCCGCTGCGTCGATCAGCCGTCGCAGGTAGGTATCGTTGGGCGCCGACACGAGCGGCTCGTCCTTCAACTCCGCGAGGCGAACCTTGGGTTTCTTCTTGAGTGCCAACGGATGCGACGTGGGAATCAGCACGTACAGCTGTTCCTTCTTGAGCACGGTGGCTTCGAGCAGGTCGGGGAGCGCGTTGACGTAGCCGATGCCGAAATCGGCGGCGCCGTTCCGCACGTCCTCCACGATCTCGGACTGGCGGCCCTCGCGAATTCGAACCTCGATGAGCGGCCTCGTCTCGCGATAGCGGCGAACCAGCCGCGGCAGCGGGTTCACGGCAAACGCGGAGTAGGTCGCCAGCGTGATCCGCCCACGCTGCTCGTTGGTCACCTCACTCAAGTTGCGGACCGTCAGGTGGAGCTCGTTCAGCATCCGCTCGGCGACCGCAACGAACTCCCGCCCGGCGGCGGTGATCTCGACTCGCCTGGTGTTGCGCGCGAATAACGTGACACCCAGGATGCGCTCGACCCGCTTGATCGTCCGCGTCAGCGCCGGCTGCGACGTTTTCAGATACGCCGCCGCAGCTACGAAGCTGCCGTATTCGGCGAGCGCCATGACGGTGAGCAGCTCGCGGGCCCGGATGTCTGGAACGTCGGAAGGATGCATGGTTTCGGCGCAGTTTATTTATTCGCGTTTCGCAATTCTAGTCGTAGTCGCGGTCGCATGTAGAATAGGCTGTTCGATTGGCGTCCGGCCGGGTATGGGCGCCACGTCGCCGCGACAGTGGAATATCGCGGCGGCGTACGGCGTAAAAGGGAATGGAGATATGACCCACCGATTCACTGTCCTGATGACGGCGGTCCTCGTGAATATCGTGGCCGTCGGCGTTGTTTCAGCCCGCGCGCAGCAGTTGCCGCCGGGTGGAGCGTTCCCGTTTACGCAGGCAGGGCCCCCGGGCGCGGATTTCTCGGGCGTCTGGCAACCCAGATACCACGAGGATCAGCCGGACCGGATTCCCGGACCCGAACTGACTGACTACGCCGGCGTGCCCCTCAACGAGTCGGCACGCCAGTACGCCAACAGCTGGGACCCGTCACGGCTCACGCTCCCCGAGGAGCAGTGCCGCGTCCATGTGTCGCCCTACATCTACCGCGGGCCGATGAACCTGCGCATCTGGGAAGAGAAGGATCCCAAGACGCAGGATCTGATTGCCATCAAGCACTACATCAGCACATTCGAGCAGACGCGCACGATCTGGATGGACGGGCGCCCGCATCCCGGCCCCAATGCGCCGCACACCTGGATGGGGTTCTCGACCGGCCGCTACGACGGCGACATGTTCATCATCGAGACCACGCATCTCAAGAAGGGGTGGGTGCGCCGCAACGGTGTGCCGATGAGCGACCAGGCGAAGATGACCGAATACATGGTCCGCAACGGCGAGGTGATGACGCACATCGTCGTGCTCATCGACCCGGTGTACCTCACCGAGCCGCTCATCAAGAGCCAGGACTTCATGCGCAGCCAGCGTGAGCTGCCCGCCGGCACCTGGTTGTGGGTCTGCGACCCGGTCCTCGAGATCGCCACACGTGAAGAGGGCGAAGTTCCCGCCTACATTCCGGGTGAGCATCCGTTCAAGGAGGAGTACGGCCGGCGTCACGCCATCCCCGACGTCGGGGTGCGCGGCGGGGCCGCCACGATGTATCCCGAGTTTCAGGAGGTGCTGAAGAAGGCGCCGATTCCTCCACCGCTGCCCCCGCCGCAGACCGGTGCGTCACGGGTGTCAGGGCC
The DNA here is from genome assembly GCA_032156805.1 of Acidobacteriota bacterium. Classification (GTDB taxonomy): domain Bacteria; phylum Acidobacteriota; class Vicinamibacteria; order Vicinamibacterales; family UBA2999; genus Gp6-AA40. The sequence goes on along the minus strand of JALDXQ010000045.1, from coordinate 24,714 downwards.
GGGACAGCAGCAGGGTGGTCGCTGAGATGATGAGGATGCAGACGATTTCTCGACAGGCTCGGGTGGTCGCGATCGGCGTGGCGCTCGTCGCCGGGACGGCGCTCGCCGTCGGCACGGCCGTCGCGCAGAACCAGAACTTCGACAACGTTCAGATCGACACCGTCAAGGTGCGCGACAACGTGTACATGCTCGTTGGCGCCGGCGGTAACACCACGATTCACGTCGGAACGGACGGCATCATGGTGGTCGATACGCAGTTCGCGCCACTCAGCACGAAGATCATCAACGCCATCAGGGCGATCAGCAACGGTCCGATCCGTTACATCGTCAACACGCACGTTCACGGCGATCACATCGGCGGCAACGAGGCGATTTCCAAGGCCGGACGCTTCCGTGCCGGCGGCAACGTCGTCGGCGACCTGGGCGCGGCGGCCACGGCGACGGCGGCCATCATCGCCCACGAGAACGTGTTGAAGCGCCTGAGCGCGGAGCCGGCGGCGGGACAGACACAAGTCGCGTTTGCCCTCTGGCCCACCGAGACCTTCATCCCCAAGCGGCGTGAGTTCCTGTTCAACGGCGAAGCCGTTCAGATCATCCATGAGCCGAACGCGCATACCGACGGTGACAGCGTCGTGTTCTTCAGGCGCTCGGACGTCGTCGCCACGGGCGATCTCTTCACGACTGTGATGTATCCCTACATCGACGCGGCCAACGGCGGCACCATCGATGGCTACATCAAGGCGTTGAACGCGATCATGGACATCACCGTGGCCAGCAACGTCAACGAGGGCGGCACCATGGTCATCCCTGGCCACGGCCGCGTGTCTGACGAGCAGGATGTCGTCGAGTACCGCAACATGACCACGATCATCCGCGACCGCATCAAGGAGTACGTCAAGCGCGGCATGACGCTCGAGCAGGTGAAGGCGGCGAAGCCGACACTCGATTACGACACTCGCTATGGATCGGACACCGGCTTCTGGACGACGTCGATGTTCGTCGAGACGATCTACAAACAGATGGTCGAAGCCAACCCGCCGGCCAAGCCGTCGCAGAATCGCAACCAGAATCGAAATCAGCAGAACCAGCAGAAGGGGAAGTCGGAATGAGCGGGCGCAACCTGGGGTCGTTCACGGCGCCGCTCACGGCCGCTGTCGTCTGCGCCGTGATCGTCACGGCCGTCATCCAGCCGGAAGCGGCGCCGCAGCGAGCGTCCGAAGCGTCCACTCCTGCTGGTCAGCAGCCACCGGCGGTCCCTGGTGGCGGAGGTCGGGGTCGAGGTCGTGGACCGGCCGGTCCCCCACCGCCAGCGCGTCAGGGCGCACCGGTCGATCTCACTGGCAACTGGGTGTCGGTCGTCACCGAGGACTGGCAGTGGCGGATGCGCACGCCGCCGAAGGGCGACTACGCGAGCGTGCCGATGACGCCGCGCGCCCGGCAGCAGGCTGACACGTGGGATCCCTCGAAGGACGGGATGTGCGAGGCCTACGGCGTGGGCGCGATCATGCGCATGCCCGGAAGGCTGCGCGTCAGCTGGCAGGACGACAATACGCTCAAGATTGAAACCGACGCAGGGCAGCAGACGCGATTGCTGCACTTCACACCGCCGGGCGCGCAGCCGCAGACCATGTCGGCGATTGCATCGCAGCCGAGAACGCTGCAGGGCTACTCGGTCGCTGAATGGGTGCGCGGAGGCGGCGCTTTCGATGCCTTCCTCGAACGTGGCGCTGGCGCGGCACCTCAGCGATGGGGAGGGCTCAGGGTCGTGACGACGAACATGTCGGCCGGATGGCTGCGCCGGAACGGCGTGCCCTACAGCCAGGATGCGGTGGTCACCGAGAATTTCACCCGGTTTACACATCCGGAGGCCGGAGACTGGTTCGTCGTGACGACCACAGTGGAAGATCCGCAGAACCTGGCGCAGCCCTTCATCACCAGCTCGAATTTCAAGCGGGAAGCAGACGGGGCGAAGTGGAATCCGCAGCCGTGCAAGACCCAGTAGTTCACGGTTCAGGGTTCACAGTTCACGGTTCGTGTGCAGGGTTCGGGTTCTTGGTTCTTCGTTCTTGGTTCTTCGTTCTTAGTTCTTAGTTCGTTCGGAGTTCCGCCATGCGCGTTGCCATCTACGTCGTCCTTGGGTTCGTGATCGTCGGTGCTTCGTCGTGGACGTCCGCGCAGTCCCTGTCGGGACGTGCCGGGACGGCGGGGAATCGCACCGATGAGCCGATCGAGTATTTGCCGCCCCGGACGCCGTGGGGCGATCCGGATCTCCAGGGCGTCTATACCAACGCCGATGAGAACGGCACGCCGATGGAGCAGCCGGCCGATCTCGCGGGCAAGCGGCTCGAGGATTTCGGCGACAAGGAGATGGCGGCGCTGCGCGTCGAGCGGCAGAATCGGGCGCAGTCTGCGGCGCGCAATATCGGTGGAAGCGCCGAGGAGGACACGGGCGCCGGACCTTCGCACTGGTACGAGCATCTGGCGGCGAACAACGCGCAGCCATGGCTCGTCTTCGATCCGCCGAGCGGGAAGATACCGCCGACGACCGCTGCGGCAAAGGAGCGCGCCGCGGCGCGACAGGCCGCACGCAAGGGGCGCGGTCCGGCAGACTCGTGGACGGACCGGAGCCTCTACGACCGCTGCATCTCGCTCGGCGTGCCGGGATCGATGACCCCGATGATCTACGGCAACGCCTACGACATCACGCAAGGACCGGGTTTCGTGGCGATTCGCTACGAGATGATCCACGAGGCGCGAGTGATCCCGGTGGACAACAGCCCGCATCTGCCGCCGACCATGAGGCACTACATGGGCGATGCGCGCGGTCGCTGGGAGGGCAATACGCTGGTGGTGGAGACGACAAACTTCCATCCGCTGATTGCATTCCGCGGCGCGAGCGAGAAACTCAAGATCACCGAGCGCTTCACGCCGCTGAACGCCAACACGATTCGATGGGAGATCCGCTTCGACGATCCCGATACCTGGGAGCGGTCGTGGGCGTACGCGATGCCGCTCAAGCGCAATGCCGAGCACACCCCGTACGAGTACGCCTGTCACGAGGGGAATCGCGGGCTCGCCAATATCCTCAGCGCTGCTCGGGCGGAAGAGAAGCCGTAGCCCGAGTTGGGCGCTGGGAGTTGGAGATCGGGGGTTGAGAAGTAGACTGTAAGGAGATGCAGTCAACTATTCGATCGTTCGATCTCGCGCACCTCGCGCACGTGGAAATACTCACGCCCAAGCCCGACGAGAGTCTCAATTTTTTTGTCAACGTGATGGGGATGACCGAGACCGCCCGCAAGGGCGAGTCGGTCTACCTGCGTGGGTGGGACGACTACGAGCACCACACGCTCAAGCTCACCGCCGCCAAGGCTCCCGGCATGGGGCACTTCGCATTTCGGACGACCAGTCCGGAGGCCCTGGCCAATCGCGCCGCGATCATCGAGCGCGGCGGCACCGGCCAGGGGTGGACTGATGGCGACCTTGGCCACGGGCCGGCCTACGCGTTCACGACGCCCGATGGCCACAACATGGAGATCTATTACGAGACGGAATGGTACAAGGCGCCGCCCGAGCTGAAGCCGTCGCTGAAGAACCAGGCGATGCGTTTTCCCGCCAGGGGCGCCAACGTCCGCCGGCTCGATCACCTGAACCTGCTCACCTCGGATGTCGCCGGCCTGCAGCGCTTCATGGAAGACACGATCGGCATGCGCACGACCGAGATGATCAAGCTCGATAGCGGGCAGATCGCCGGCGTCTGGGTGACGTGCAACAACAAGACCTACGACGTCGCGTTCACGGCGGATCACTACGGCGCGCGCGGTCGATTTCATCACGCGACCTGGGCAGTCGACTCGAAGGAAGAGGTGCTGCGCGCGGCGGATATCTGTCTCGAACACGGTGTCTTCATCGAGACCGGACCGCACAAGCACGGTGTGCAGCAGACGTTCTTCCTGTACGTCTACGAGCCGGGTGGCAATCGCATCGAGTTCGACAGCGCCGGGGCGCGCTTGATGCTGGCGCCCGACTGGCAGCCGATCGTCTGGACCGAGACCGAGCGGAAGAAGGGGCAGGCCTGGGGACTCAAGACGGTCGAGACGTTCCATACCTACGGCACGCCGCCGGTGGAGAAATAGGCTCTAGACTCTGGGCTCTTGGCTCGAGGCCAGGAGGTCCAGAGCCCAAAGCCGAGAGCCAAGATGCAACGAGCCATCCTCTGCACCATGATGCGAGGCGGCACCTCCAAGGGTGCCTACTTCACCGCATCGGATCTTCCGGATGACACCGCGCGGCGCGATCGCATCCTGTTGTCGGTCATGGGGTCGCCCGATCCGCGGCAGATCGATGGCATCGGTGGCGCCGATCCACTGACCAGCAAGGTCGCCGTGGTCTCGCCGTCGAGCCGGCCAGGCATTGATGTCGACTATCTGTTCCTGCAGGTCTGGGTCGATCGCGCAGAGGTGTCCGACAAGCAGAACTGCGGCAACATCCTCGCCGGCGTTGCGCCATTTGCGATCGAGCGGGGTCTCGTTCGCGGATGCGATCCAGTGACCAAGGTTCGCATCTTCATGGTCAATACCTCGCAGACCGTTGTCGCCACGATTCAGACGCCGGGAGGGAAGCCAGAGTATCAGGGCAATGCGCGCATCGATGGCGTCCCCGGGACGGCTGCGCCGATTCCACTCAGCTTCTCCGACACAGCCGGTTCAACGTGCGGGGCGCTCCTGCCGACGGGCAACGTCGTCGACGTCGTGAACGGTGTCGACGTCACGTGCATCGACAACGGCATGCCGGTAGTCGTGATGCGCGCCGCTGACGTCGGTCGCAGCGGTTATGAAACGCGCGACCAGCTCGACGCCGATACCGAGTTGAAGGCCCGCGTCGAGGCCATTCGTCTACAGGTCGGCCCGATGATGAATCTGGGTGACGTGAAGGATCAGACCGTTCCCAAGATGATCCTGGTGGCGCCGCCGCGCGAGGGTGGCGTCGTCTCGACGCGTTCGTTCATCCCGCATCGGGCGCACGCAACGATTGGCGTGTTTGCGGCCGTCAGTGTCGCGACGGCCTGTCTGTTGCCAGGAAGCCCCGCCCACGGGGTCGCGCGCGTCCCCGACGGCGCGACGAAGCTGATGCTGGTCGAGCACCCCACCGGTGCGAGCCCGGTTTCAATAACCACTGAGCAGCAGGACGGCAGGGTCGTCGTGACGGAGGCGGCCATCATCAGCACGGCCCGGGCGCTCTTCACCGGCCACGTGCTCGTGCCAGAGCTGTAACCTGTCATCTTCGTTTTCTTCGCGATCTTCGTGATCTTTGCGATCTTCGTGGTTCAAAAATCGTAATATCAGTCCCGGCTCGGGAGACTACTCCATGACGCTCGTCAGGACCCTGGTCGTGCTCTCGCTGTTGGTTGCGCATCCTGCGCTCGCTCAGCAGGTCGATGTTTCCGGTGAATGGGCGGCGCGCGTACACGAGGATCAGCCGCATCGCGGACCGGGCGCTGAGCTCGGCGACTACACCGGGCTGCCGATCAACGACGCGGCACGGCAGAAGGCGTCGCACTGGGACGCATCGATCCTCTCCCTTCCCGAACGGATGGCGCAGCCGCATCCGGCGGTCTACTTCATGCGCGGTCCCGGCCCGAATATGCGGATCGACAAACGCATCGACCCGGTGACGCACGAGCTCGTGGCCTACACGCTCGAAGGCGTGTTCGGTCGCGACGACCGGGTGATCTGGATGGATGGACGGCCCCATCCCTCACCGAATGCCGAGTACCTCTGGGAAGGCTTCTCGACCGGGAAGGTCAACGGCAATCGGCTGACGATCACGACGACGCACATGAAGTACGGCGTCATTCAGCGAAACGGCGTGCCCGCCAGCACGAAAGCGACGATGACCGAGCATTTCATCCGTCATGGCGACCAGCTCACGCTGGTGGCGATCGTCGAGGATCCCGTGTACCTCGAAGAACCATTCATCCGGACGTCTCATTGGGTGCGCAGCTCGAACATCAATGTCGACCAGCGCTGGCTGTTCGAAGTGGTGGACGAGGTCGCAGGACGTTCTGTTGGCTACGTGCCGCACTATCCGTGGGGCACGCAGCAGGACGGGTACGCGAAGAAGCACGGCCTCCCCTTCGAGGCAACGCAAGGTGGTAAGGCCACTATCTACCCGGAGTACGAGCTGAAGCTCAAAGAGATGCTCACGCCCGGCTCACCAGCCTCCTCGTCCACGCGCTGACCCATGGCGACGAGATCGGTTGCCTTCGTTGCGTTCCTCGCGTGTTCGGTCCACCTCCTGAACTCGCATGCTCAGCAGCCGGTGACGACTGTGCCGTTGACGCCACCCTCGCCGCCGCTCGTTGTCGACGGCCTCGAGGTCCTGCCGGTTCAGGGGAACGTGCACATGATCGTGGGTGCGGGCGCCAATGTCGCGGTGCAGATAGGGGAAGAAGGCCCGTTTGTCGTCGACTCGGGCGGCGCCGGAAGCGGCGAGCGACTGCTGTCCGCCGTCAGCCGCCTGACCAATCGCCCCGTCCGCTTCCTGGTCAACACCAACGCCGACGCCGATCACGTAGCCGGCAACGAGATCATCGTGAAAGCGCAGCGCGGAACTCGCGGACCACGTCCTGGCGGTGGCGGAGGCGGCGCCGTCGGGCAGAACGTTGGCGTCGTCTCTGTGGCGCACGAGAACGCTTACAACCGGATGTCCACCGGCGGCCGGGGTGTTCCCCCAGTGTCTGGAGACGGGCTGCCGGCTTCGACGTTCTTCACGCCCCGAAAGGATCTGTTCTCGAACGGCGAGCCCGTTCAGCTCATCTCTCAACCGAGTGCGCATACCGACGGCGACATCCTCGTGTTCTTCCGCAAGTCCGATGTCGTCGTCACAGGGGACGTGTTCGTCACGACCAGCTATCCAGTCATCGATACGTCGCAAGGCGGCAGCGTGCAAGGTGTCATTGATGCGCTGAATGCGCTCATCGAGTTGACAGTGCCCGAGCGGAACCAGATGGGCGGCACGCGAGTGATTCCCGGTCACGGCCGGATCTGCAATGAGGCTGACGTCGTCGAATACCGCGACATGGTGACGATCGTCCGTGATCGCGTGCAGGAGATGGCGACGAAAGGGATGACGCTGCAGCAGGTCCGGGCCGCGCGTCCATCGCTCGAGTACGACGGGATCTATGGCGCGGCGACCGGCGAGTGGACGACCGACATGTTCCTCGAGACGATCTATCGCGAAGTGAGCGGGGGGAAGTGACCGCGATGCCTATCCGGCTCCCGGTGAGCGCTGCTTCGGCCGTCGCGTTGTCGGTGACACTCGGCGCGCTGGTCGCGGCACAACAGGCGCCGCAGTCGAAAGGAACTCCGAGAAGCGTTGCGCCGACCGACTTCGCCGGCTATTGGACCGCTGTCATCACCGAAGACTGGCGATTCCGCATGGTGACGCCTCCGCGTGGCGACGTGTCCAGCATCCCGGTGAACGATGCAGGGCAGAAGGCCGCCAACGCATGGGACCCGCAGAAGGACATCGCCGCCGGTGAGCAGTGCAAGGCTTTCGGAGCAGGCGGTGTAATGCGTATGCCAGTACGGCTGCGCGTCTCGTGGCAGGATGACACGACGCTCAAGTTCGAGACCGACAACGGGCAGCAGGTTCGCCTGTTTCGTTTCGGATCTGCGGAGCCGTCGCGTGGCGAGCCGCAGTGGCAGGGTCACTCGCTTGCTTCATGGGAGACGGTGGCCGAGGGACAAGGTCTCGCACCGGCGGGAGGAGGCGGTGGCGGAGGGCGAGGCGGTGCCAATCCGGCCGTGCAACTCAGTGGATCGATGAAAGTGGTCACGACCCGCATGCGACCGGGTTACCTGCGCAGAAACGGCGTCCCGTATTCGGGTAACGCCGTGCTGACCGAGTTCTTCGATCGCACGGACGAACCCAACGGTGATGCCTGGCTGATCGTGACGTCGACGCTCGTCGACCCGACCTATCTCGCCCAACCGCTGATGACCTCGACGCACTTCAAGCGAGAGCCGGACGGCTCGAAGTGGCATCCGCGGCCTTGCGAGGTTACGCTGCCAGTGGGGCGGTAGTTCTCGGTCCTTTTGGCACCGTAACCCATTTGCGTTAGAGCCAGCCTCGAATCTCATTCTTTAAGAGGGTTTACAGCCCCGGCTCGCCCGGGAGCGGGAAAGAAAAATATCAGCGATTTCGAAGTTACGCCCCGCGACAGGTCAGGGAATATCACCCGTCGAGGTACGACGGCAAGGTCAGGGGTTCTCGAGGGGAGGCAGTCGATGAACAGAATCGTGCATGTTCTCGCCGCTTTCACCGGAGCGGTGCTGCTGCCTGCGATCGTCTATGCGCAGGCGTCAATCACTGGGACCGTGAAAGACACATCCGGCGCCGTACTACCAGGAGTCACCGTCGAAGCCGCCAGCCCGGTGCTGATTGAAAAGGTCCGTGAGGCCGTGACCGACGCCAATGGTCGCTTCCAGGTCGTTGACTTGCGCCCCGGCACGTACACGGTCACGTTCACGCTGACAGGATTTAACACGGTCAAGCGGGACGGCGTCGTGCTCACCGGCTCGGCGGTCGTCACCGTCGACGCTGACCTCCGCGTCGGCGCACTCGAGGAAACAATCACGGTGACGGGCGAGGCGCCGGTCGTCGACGTGCAGAGCACGACGCAGCAGCGGGTGCTCAACGCGGAAGTGATCGACGCGCTGCCGAGTGCGCGTAATTACTTCGGCCTCGCTCGCATGATTCCTGGCACGCTCGGCGGCGGCAACGACGTCGGTGGCTCGCTGATTCAGGACGTCGGTCAGAGCCTCACGGTGCACGGCAGCCGCAATGTCGATCAGCGCATCACGATCAACGGCATCAACACGATGACACTGCAGGCCGGGGGCAACATCGGCGGCCAGACGCCGGACATGGGTTCGGCCGCGGAAGTCTCGATCGACACGTCCTCGCTGGGCGCCGACATGCCGACCGGCGGTGTGCGCGTGAACTTCGTGCCGAAGGACGGCGGCAATACCTTCAGTAACTCGGCGATCTTCTCGTACACGAGCGAAGCGCTTCAGGGCGACAACTTCACACCGGAGCTCCAGGCGCAAGGTCTCATCACGCCGAACAAGATCCTTCACGCCGTGGACTTCAACGAGTCGTTCGGCGGGCCCATGAGCCGCGACAAGGTGTGGTTCTGGGCCTCCTTCCGCATCAACGACGTGGCCAACGACGCGCCAATCTTCGTCAACAGGAACGCGTTCAATCCCAACGCGTGGCTGTACGATCCGGACACCGCCCAACCAGGTGTCAACAAGGGCGAACAGTACAACAGCAGCATCCGCGTGACGTGGCAGGTGAACCCCAAGAACAAGATTGCCGGTACCTACAAGGCCGACAAGTGGTGCAACTGTCCCAGCCAGATGAGCGCGACCGTGGCGCCTGAGGCCGCCCGCGACCGTCGGTTCCCGCGCCTGCGCCAGGAGCACGCGGAGTGGACCTCGCCGGTCACCAACAAGCTGCTGTTCGAGGTTGTGGGCATGCACCTGTACGAGCGGTGGGGCGACATGCACCTGCGCGCGGACACCGGCTCGATCACCCAGGAGCAGGAGGACATCCAGTCGCAGATGATCGCGGTGACCGAGCAGAGCACCGGTCTCGTCTACCGCGGCCGCGGCCCCTTCTACAACAACACCAGAGTGCCGAGCTTTGCGTTCAGGGCTGGGGCGACCTACGTCACCGGCTCGCACGCGTTCAAGGTCGGCTGGAACCAGACCTCCGGGTACCTGGATGAATCGCTGTACCAGTTGAACGACGGCCGCAGTTATCGCTTCAACACGGTCGCCGGCGTTACCACCCCCAACCAGATCACGATGCGCGGCAACTACCAGGCTCGTACCAACCTCGATCGGGATATGGGACTCTACGCCCAGGACCGGTGGACGATGGACCGGCTGACGGTGGCCGGCGCGATCCGGTTCGACTTGTTCCAGACCAGCTTCCCGGAGCAGACGCTCGGCCCGGTGGCGCTCGCGCCGAACCGCAACCTCACGTTCCCGGCGGCCGACAACATCAACTGGAAGGACGTGACCTATCGCAGCGGTCTCTCCTATGACCTGTTCGGCACCGGCAGGACGGCGGTGAAGTTCAGCTTCAACAAGTACCTGCTGGGTCAGACGCTGAATGGGCTGGGCCGCGATCCCAACCCGGCGATCGTGGCAGGGGCGGTGGCGCCGACCCGTACGTGGAACGACATCGATCGCGACTTCGTCCCGGACTGCAATCTGGTGGTCCTGACCGCCAACGGCGAGTGCTCGCAGGTCAACAACCTCGCGTTCGGCTCCGCGGTCCCGACGGAGCAGTTCGACCCGGATCTCATCTCCGGCTTCAACCACCGCCAGAGCAACTGGGAGACGTCGGTGAGCGTCGTGCACGAGTTGGCGCCGCGCGTCGCCATTGACGTCGGCTACTTCCGGCGCTCGTGGACGAACTTCCGCGTGACCGACAACCTGGCGCTCACGCCCGCCGACTTCACGCAATACGACATCGTCAATCCCGTCGATTCCCGGTTGGGAGACATGAGCGGAGCGACGATACGTGGCTTCGTGGACGTGATTCCGACGAAGTTCGGCCAGGTGAACAACTACAACACACTGTCCACCAAGATCGGCGACATGTCGGAAGTGTGGCAGGGCGTGGACTTCACCATCAACGCCCGGCTGCTGAACGGGCTGAACCTCCAGGGTGGCATCAGCACGGGCTCGACGCACGAGAACGACTGCGACATCCTGACCGCGCTGCCGGAGATGCGCAACATGGCGGCGATCGGCGCGGCCAACCGGCCGGCCTCGCAGCGCCCGCTGCAGTTCTGCGACCGTAGTTCGCCGTACCTGACACAGGCGAAGCTGTTCGGCGTCTACCTCATCCCGAAGGTGGAGGTGCAGGTATCTGGTACGTTCCGCAGCGTACCCGGACAGATCCAGGGCAACTTCAACGAGAACTTCGCTACAGTTGCCCTCGCCGCCACCAACCCGTTCCTCACGACGAACTCGAACCTGGGCCGGCCGCTCGCAGGAAACGCGCCAAACGCGACGCTGCAGATTCTGCCGCCGCAGGAGCATTATCTGGATCGCCGCAACGAGCTGGACCTCCGGGTCGGCAAGCTGCTGCGCGCGGGTAGGCACCGGGCGCTGGTCAGCATCGACTTCTTCAACGCGCTCAATTCCAATGCCGTGGTCAACGTCAACCAGGCGTCCAATCTCGCGGTGCCAGGCCCCGGTCTGGCCTCCTTCTGGCGGCCGACGGAGATCCTGAACGCGCGGACGATGAAGTTCACCGTGGCGTACGATTTCTGATCAAACTTTGAGACCAGACGCCGGGTCTGCACAACAAAATCCGGCCTACACACGTCAACTCCCAGCTCCCAATTTCCAAGCTCGAACAGTTGGGAGTTGGGGGTTGGAGTTTGGGAGTTGATTCCGTCCGACGATCGGCTTCCGCGCTGCCGCAGCCGAGGCTTAGAATAGCGGGCGATGCAAATCCGGTTCGGTGCCTGTAGGCTCGATACCGACGGCCGTCGGCTATATCGCGACCGCGATCAGGTGCACCTGACGCCAAAAGCGTTCGATTTGCTGGTGCTGCTCATCGAGCATCGCCACAAAGCGCTCTCGAAGGCGGAGCTGAAAGAGAAGATCTGGCCTGGCATCTTCGTGAGCGAGGACGGACTGTCGAGGCTGGTCAACGAGATCCGGACCGCGATCGGTGACGACGCCCGCCGTCCGCGCTGGATTCGAACCGTTCATGGGTTTGGCTACGCGTTCGCCGAGGGCGACGCTACCCCGCGACACGACGTCATCCGCCCCTTCCTGCTGCGCTGGGCGAGCCGCGAGTTCCTGCTGGCGGAAGGAGAAAACATCATCGGCCGCGATCCAGCGGCAGACGTCACCATCGACGCTCCCATTGTCTCGCGACGTCACGCTCGCATCGTCATCGTCGACGGGCAGGCCCGCGTCGAAGATCTCGGCAGCAAGAACGGAACGTTCGTCGCCGATCAGCGTGTCGCTGCACCGGTGACGCTGCACGACGGCGACCAGATTCGCGTGGGGGACCACACCCTCGTGTTTCACGAATCGTCGATGCAGCCGACGCTCACACAGGAGCACACGTCTGGGGCCGGCCGTCACGGCCGCTGAGACGTTCACGCATCCCGATGGAGACGACGCTCGCAGCCGGCGTTCGCCTGGGACCGTATGAGATTCTCGAGTTGCTCGGCGTCGGTGGTATGGGCGAGGTGTATCGCGCCCGCGACACGCGTCTGGATCGGATTGTCGCGATCAAAATCCTTCCCTCGCACCTGTCGTCAGACCCGGGACGCCGCGAACGGTTCGCGCGCGAAGCGCGCCTGATTTCGAGCCTCAATCATCCGCACATCCGGGCGCTCTACGACGTGCAGTTCTGGTCGGTGCCAAATCGGCTGACGCTGCACACCCTGAGCTTCGAGGGCTACGTCGCAGACGCTGGCGTCGAGTTTCTGGTGATGGAGTACGTCGACGGCGAGACGCTCGACCGATCCTTGACCAGAAAACCTATGCCGATCGTGCGTGCGCTGACCTGCGCCGCCGAGATCGCCGATGCGCTCGACGCCGCTCATCGGCAGGGAGTCGTACACGGCGACGTCAAGCCCGAGAACATCATGCTGACGGCAAGCGGCGTCAAGCTGCTCGACTTCGGGGTCGCGCGGCTGGCCGCTGCGCCGCCCCCGTCGGACAACCGCACCGCCACCGACGACGGCGTGATCATGGGCACTACGCCGTACATGGCACCCGAGCAGTTCGAAGGCCGGGGTGATGACCCTCGTTCGGACGTGTTCGCGCTGGGTGCCGTTCTCTACCAGATGATTTCCGGCCGGCGGCCGTTCGATGGACCGACCCGCGCGCGCATCATGGTCGCGATCCTGGAGCACGAGCCGGCGGCGCTGACCTCTCCCTATGAGGCGATCAGCGACTCGCTCGAGCGTGTCGTCATGAAGTGCCTGGCGAAAGATCCGGGCGAACGCTGGCAGACGGCCCGCGACCTGGCGAGCGAGCTCGAATGGGTCGCCCGGCAGGCTGCTGCGCAACCCACACGCCCGGCAGCCCCTCCTGCACCGCGTAACGTGTCGTCACGAACGGCATGGATCGCTGCGACAGTGTTCGCGGCCATTGCAGCGGCAGTCGCATTCAACGTTGTCGGTGGCACACCGGCACCACCCGAGTCCCCTGCCCCCATCAAGTTCGTTGTCGACACGCCGCTCGGTTCCCCCATGGCGGTATCGCCTGGGGGGTTCGCCATCTCGCCCGACGCCCGCCATCTCGCGTTCGTCGCGTCCGCAAGCACCGGAACGCGGGTGCTCTGGCTGCGGGCTCTTGACGCGTTCGACGCACAACCGCTGACCGGCACCGACGACGCGTGGAACCCGTTCTGGTCGCCGGATGGCAAGTCGATCGCATTCACCGCCGGCGGACAGCTCAGGAGAATCGATCTCGCATCGCAGACGGTGCAGACCATTTGCGACGTTCCGTCAACCGGATACGGTGCGTGGAATCGAAACGGAACGATTCTGTTTTCGTTCAACTACGGATCGAGCGGGATGATCGAAGTCCCGGCGTCGGGCGGCACGCCGCGAACCGTGGCGTTCCCCGATACACTCCGCGGCGCGCCGGTCTCCGGCCCCGAGTTCCTGCCAGACGATCGTCACTTTCTCTACCACGCACACACGGGGACCGCCGCGACATCGGGAATCTATCTCGGAGCCCTCGAGGGCGGAGAGCATCGGCTGATCGTCGAGAGTGATTCGCAGGCCGAATACGTGGAACCGGGGTATCTCGTGTACCTGCGTGGCGGCACGCTCGTGGCACAGGCATTCGCGCCAGGTGCGCTGCGCGCGACAGGTGCGCCGCTCGCATTGCGCGAGCCGGTCTCCTTCGTTCCGAAACTCCAGCGTGCCGGCTTCTCAATCTCGCAGGCTGGCGTCCTCGCGTATCGCTCGCGTGTCGACACGACCGAGTTGCTGTGGGTCGACAGGTCCGGTCGATCGATCGTGTCTCTGGGGGCCAGCACCTACATCAACCCAGCGCTCTCGCCGGACGGCACGCGGGTCGCGATCGTGAAAGGCGATCCGCCGGCGGGAACGGCGGACATCTGGGTGATCGATGCCACGCGCACGTCGCGACGGCTGACCTCGACTCCGGGCATGGAGAACTTTCCTGTCTGGTCTTCCGACGGGACGAGCATCCTGTTTGCGGCGGAAGACCACGAACGCACACACCTGGTTCGAAAGTCTGTGACCGCGGGAGCGTCCGATCCCGCGGAGCCGGTCGTCGAATCCACTGACGCGAAGATGCCGTACGACTGGAGCCTCGACGGCAGGTTCATCGTGTACTCGTCGTTCCCTGGCCGGGGCATGCTGGGCGCGCGCTTCTGGCTGTTGCCCACCGCCCCTTCGAGCGCGGCGCTCGAGATCGCCACGTCCAGTCCGGGGAAAGAGGAGGGACAGGCCCAGATTTCTCCCGACGGACGATGGCTTGCGTACGTCGCCGATGTCAGCGGATCTCCGCAGGTGTTCGTGCGCCCGTTTCCGAGCGGCCCCGGCCGATGGCTCGTGTCCAGTAGTGGCGGGTTCGAGCCCAAGTGGCGCCGGGACGGGCGTGAGATTTTCTATCTCGGATCCGACCAGGTCATGATGTCGGTGGAGATCGGGCCCGAAGCGGACTTCTCTCCGCGGCAACCGAGACCGCTCTTTAGAACGAGCCTGGTCGGCGCCTACCTCGCATCGCCTTTCCCGAACGGCCGCGTGCGAAACGAATACGCGGTCACGCCCGACGGACAACGCTTCCTGATCGCGCAGCCCGCGGGCGGCTCGTCGGCCTATGCCCTTCGTATCGTGAACTGGCCTGGCCTCATGACGCAGCCGTAGGGCGCGCGCCTGATGCTGTGACGCCTTTCACGATCGCGCTAACGTCGTTGGCGCGGACCAGGTCCGGCACCGTCTATCCATCCGGGTCGTATTCGGCCATGCACCGCTCGGCGAAGCCCTTGTAGCGCTTCGTCGCGCCGGTCACGTCGGCGACCAGCAGCGTCTCGAACCCACTGATCTGATGCGCATCGCCAACGTCTTTTCGTTCGACTTCGTCACTCCGTACCCGACTGGCAGCGGAGCCTGACGGCCGAGATATCTTCGTGCCTTTCGTGTTTTTCGTGATCTTCGTGGTTCCAGCGAGTAGTATCACTCCCGGTCGATGCTCAGAACTTTGATCGTTCTGCTGGCGTTGGGCGTGCTCGCTTTGCTGACGCACAGCACGGCCGTGCAGAGGCTCGCGGCCCAGGCCGGGCCCGATGCTCCGCACTGGGCGTACGGCTACATGAAGCCTCTGGCTGCGGGTGAATCGGCGCCGCCGTGTCCGGCTGGCGCGCGTCCATTTCCGGACTGTGCCTATCCGGTCACGCCCACAGCTGACGATGGGGTGAAGAGAACGCTGCCGGGAACCAGCAGGTCGTTCACGCGTAACGAGTCGTATTTCGACTACGGCCCGGCCGACTGGTATCCCGAGGATCATCCGGCCATGCCGGACATCGTGGCGAAAGGCAAACAGGCCGACGGCGTTCGCGCCTGCGCGCTCTGCCACTATCCCAATGGCCAGGGAAAGATGGAGAACGGCGGTGTTGCCGGGTTATCGGTTGCTTACATCCAACAGCAGCTTGCCGACTTCAAGAGTGGTGCTCGGCGAAGCGC
Source organism: Acidobacteriota bacterium (assembly GCA_032156805.1). Lineage (GTDB taxonomy): Bacteria > Acidobacteriota > Vicinamibacteria > Vicinamibacterales > UBA2999 > Gp6-AA40. The sequence continues at coordinate 8,945 of JALDXQ010000045.1, read as the reverse complement.
GGACCCGCGCAAGGCCAACACCAACGAGATGGCGCAGATCGCCAGGAAGCTGACCGACGAGGAGGCCAAGGCAGCGGCCGAGTATTTTGCATCGATGAAGTGGCGGACGTGGGTGCGGGTCGTCGAGAGCGATCAGGCACCGCGCGTGCGCGCGACGGCCAACGGGCTGTTTCTTCCCGTTGCTGGCGCGCCGCCGGAACCGCTTGGACAGCGCATCATCGAGATGCCCGAGCAACCGGAGTCAACTGAGCTCGTTCGCGATCCGCGCTCGGGATTCGTGGCCTACGTACCCATCGGGTCGATCGCGAAGGGTGAGGCGCTTGTCACGACCGGCGGAGATGGAAGGACCGCACGCTGCACGCTCTGCCACGGTGCCGATCTCAACGGCACGGCCACGGCGCCCGGGATCGCCGGCCGTTCCGCCAGCTATATCGTCCGGCAGTTGTACGATATGCAGCAGGGCACGCGTCAGACGACGACGATGAAGGCAGCGGTCGCAACGCTGACCGTAGAAGACATGGTCAACGTCACGGCATACGTGTCATCGCGCACTCCGTAGCTGACTGCCGCTACTTAGCGACTCCGCGATAGAGGGCTTCGATGAACATGTCCGTCGTCCAGGGACCTGTCGTCGCACCGTAGCGCCCGTCGTAGTCGAGAGTTGGCCTGGCCGCCTTCACCTCTGCGAGCGTTCTGCCGTTCTCGACGAGATCCTGAATGCGATCGCGAACGATCGTGAGCATGTCGCGGTACTCGACGACGTCTGCTTCGTCTGACAGGCGTCCATGTCCCGGGACGACGTAGGTACCGCCCTCTTGCTTGTCCTTCGGAATCGTGATGTCGATGATGCGGTTGAGCCCGTCGATGATCCCGTTGACGCTGCCGCCATTCGCGGTATCGATGATCGGATACGTCGTCGTCAGGAAGAGATCTCCACTCACCGCGACGTCCGATTTGCGGAAGAAGACGACAGTGTCCCCATCAGTGTGACCGGGTTGGTGGAAAAGTTGAATCGCTTCGTCGTTGAAGAAGATCTCTTTGTCTTCGCCAAAGAATGTTTCGGTTGGCCACGCGCCAAAGGGTCTGGGCGAAGGCTGTCCCGAGGGCGCGCTCATGCGCTTGAGGACGTTCTCGTGTGCCAGGACACGAGCGCTGGCGAGCGCAAGCCCCGAGTTGCCAGGAGCATTGCCGCTCAGCGCCTTGCCTGTGGCGGCGATCGTCTCGTTGCCGCCGGTATGGTCCGCGTGCACGTGCGTGTTGATAACGATGCGAATCGGCTTGTCGGAGATCTTCCGGATCGCCGCCAGCACGTCAGCCCCCCGCGCGCCCTCACCGGCATCGACGACGAGCACGCCTTCGTCGCCGGCCTGCACGACGATGTTTCCGCCGGCGCCAACGAGCATGTAAACGTTGCCCTGAACGTGGACCGTCTGAATTTCGCCATGCGGAACGGGGTCAGACGCCTTGACAGGCGCAGACTCAAGGGGTCTGACCCCGCCCGGGTAGAGGGTTGCGGCGGCGCCACGCGCGGCATCGGCAGGTAGCTTGTATTTCGACGAGAACTCGGTCAGCTTCCGGGTCGCGTCGGCCGACCCTGGCAGATAGTGCGGCACCTCTCCCTTTCGCCGCACGGCGACCTCATCGACCACATCGAACTGGGTGCGACGCACTTCCTGGTCGGGATTGAGCACCCAGTTCGTCGTGCGTATGAAGGGCTCCGCCAGGTAGACTGGGTCGTCGACGATCGTGACGACCATCAGGTGGTTCCCATGCCTGGTGAAGCGTTCGGTCATCGTCGCTTTGTCGCTGTGCGCCACGCCATTGCGCTGGAGCCAGCCCGCCTTGAGATGCGACGTTATGACCTCGAGTGCATCGCCGTCCCAGCGAGCGGTCGAGAAGCCGGCCCACGTATGCGTGGCGTGCGCCGGGGGATGCGGCCGGCCATCGAGCCAGATCGCGCGTGTCGCCTGTCCAAATGTCCCGAACAGCTCGTAGCCAATCGCCTGCTGCGTGACCGGATCGAACATCCGTGTGATCCGGATGTTGGCGGGTCCCCGCAACGAGTACGTCGATGGATGCGGCTTCGCCTGGTGCTCGCGCAGCGTCAGGATCGAGGCGTCCCAGCTGTCGGCTTTGAGGCGGCCGGCGTCGGTCAGAGGGATCCCGGTGTAGTCGCCGAGGTCGGGACCCGGAATACGGTGCGGCTGATCTTCGTGGTAGAGGGCGGCCCAGTTGCCCGAGAGGTCACGCTGCGCACGCGCGGGACTGGCGAGCGAGACGATCATCAGCCCCGTCACGATGATCGCTCTCGTCATTTGGTGATTACAACACACCGAGGCGCCGAGGCACTGAGAAGAATTCGTCTGGCCTCTGTGCCTCGGTGTGTCGGAATCGGCAACTTCTGAGCGGCCGCGTCAGAAATCGAAGTTGACGCTGATCTTCGCCACTCGCGGGTTCAGGATTTCAGTCGGCGCGAGATACGAGGCGAAGGACTGATTGACGTTGATCGTCGCGTTCGAATTCAGCGCGTTGTACAGGTCCAGGCTGATGATGGCGCGCATACCGCCGCTGCCCATTCGCAGAACCTTGCCGAACCTGAGATCGAGCTCGTTCCGCTGGTCGAGGAACTCGCTCTGAGGCTCGACGAGCTGCAGTGTGACGTTGGGTGTCCCGCCGGATAGCGGCCGGCCGAGCGTGGAGTTGGCGGCCAGGTACGCGTTGTTCGCAACGAAGCCGGCGTTGACGTCAGTGTTCGGCGGGGTCTGGCCCACGATGATCTGACCCGGAGTGTTGCGGAACGAGCCGGAGATCTGCACCTCCACCTTCGGAATGATGTACACACCGTACAGCTTGAACTGCGTCAGGAATGGCGACTCACGACGGCAGTACTGCGCCGCGCGCCACGACGCCGGCAGCGTGCCATTGGCCGCGAGGTTGTTCATCTCCGGCAGCCTGGCCACGATCTCGCAGTTGTCTTCCATGCTCTTGCCCGTCGACAAGCCACCCTGGACCGTGAGGCCGTTGCCCAGTCGCGAGTTGACCGTGACGTCCACGCCGTTCCAGTTCTCATACTGCGAGCCGTAATCGTCCGAGAGGGCGTTTAGGTTGCGCACCTGGCCGAACTTCGCCGGCACCACATCGTAGAAGCCGTTCAACGTGTAGCCGCCGCCGTTGGGAAGACGCGGGTCGGACGGGGCGACCATGTCGAATCGCGTGAAGTCCTCGGGACCGACGAGCAGGTTGTCGGTCACCTGGAAATGAGCCCAAGCGCGCCGGAAGTACCCCACATCGAGCGCCACGCGCGGCATGAGCTCGTGCTGCACGCCGGCCGAGAACTCCCAGTTGGTCTGCCGTCGATTGAAACCGGAGATCAGTCGATCGTCAAACTGCTCACCCGGGACTGAGGTGCCGAAGTTGGTGTCGTCGATCGGTCCGCATTCGCCGTTGGTCGCTGGGTTGAGGAAATTACACTGCGGGACATAGTCGCCGTTGATGCCGAGGCCGCCGCGATCGTTCCACGGACGATTCGCCGTCGTCCGCAGCGTCAGCACCGGATTCGGATTGCGTCCCAGCCCGTTCAGCGTCTGTCCGAGCAGGTACTTGTTGAACGCGACCTTGATCGCGGTCTTGCCGGTGCCGAACAGGTCGTAGGCAAGCCCGCTCCGGTACGTCAGGTCCTTCCACGAGATGTTGTCCTGCGCCGGGAAGGTGATGTTGCGTGTCGGCGTCATGTCCGACGGTCCAATCGTCTGCTCCGGGAAGCTGGTCGCGAAGTAGTCGAAGCGAATCGCCCCCTGAATGGTCCAGCGGTTCAGGGACCAGCGGTCCTGCGCGTACAGGCCGAGGTCGTTATCGAGGTTGGTGATGGCGCGGTACGGGAACGCCCGCTGCGTGATTCGGTTGGGAATGGTGTTGTTGAATCGGTAGCTCAAATTATTGAGCGTGTACAGGTACTCGTCCAGGTGACCCTGGGTGTTGTTGAACCCGACCTTGAACGCGTGCGATCCCGTCACGTAGGTGGCGGCTGCGCGATACGTCAGGCTCGGAACCGAGGTGTTGTTGTAATTGGTGAGAATTCGGTAGTTGAGACCGTTGCTCTGCTCGAGCACGCCGATGAGTTGCGGCAGCACCCCCTCGAGGCTCGGATCGTCGAGTGATCCGCCGTCAGCGCGATAGTGCATGTTGCCCCAGCGCTCGTAGAGATGCAGGCCGACTGCTTCGAACAGGAGGCGGTTGGTGACTGGCGACGTCCACTCGAGGTGTTCCTGCGCCAGCCGCGGGAAGCGCCGATCGCGCCCGGCCTCGGGCGCCGTTGTCGCGCTGATGTTGTTGGGACAGTTGCACCATTTGTCGAACTTGTAGGTGCCGGCAATCTTGTTGCGCGGCGTCGCCTGCCAAGTGACGCGAATGCTGTTATTCGACTGCCAGCCCTTGTTCACGCCGGGGTTGCTGGTATCGGGGTCGTAGAGAAATTTGGTGGGGTCGTACTCGTTCCGGTTCCTGAAGACGGCGCTCTGGTTTTCGGACGTATTGAAGCGCGTGGAGAACCAGAACCAGACCCTGTCGCGCTTGAACGGACCGCCGAAGGACTCGTTGAGATCCGTGTTGTTGACGATGCGATTGGGCGTGGTCAAGCCGGCCTGACGCAGTTCGTCGGAGAAGTTGTCGCCCTGCAGGCTCTCGTTCGAGAACGTGAAGAACAGGGAGTTGGAGAATTGATTGCCGCCGTCCTTGGGCACGAAGTTGATGCGCACGCCGCCGGTCGCAAGGTCAGCGGAGAGCGAGCTCGTGTCGACCGTCACCTCGGCAGCCGAGCCGACGTCCGGCGTCTGTCCGCCGATGTTGCCGCCGGCCTGCAGCGTCATCGTGTTGACGCCGTTGACAGTGACGCGCTGGTCGACGTTGCGGCTTCCATGCACGGTCACGCTCTGGCCGACGTCCTGGATGAGCGATCCGCCCACGTCATTGCCGCCGCCGAGTGTGCCCGGAATCATGCGGGCGAGGCCGAAGTAGTTGCGCGCGCTCGGGAGCGCGTCGATCACTTCCGAACTGAGGACGCGCTGCTGCGTCGTGCTCGTGACGTCGACCACGGGCGCTTCGCCCGTCACCGTGATCGTTTCCTCGAGCGAGCCGACTCGCAGCTCGGCGTCCACGTTGATGGCGCTCGATCCGCTCAGTGCGACACCGTCTCGCTTCACGGAGTTGAATCCGGCCAGCGAGAACGTCACCGTATATGTTCCTGGACGCAGGTCGACGATCTGGAAGCGACCGTTCGCGTCGGTGACCGACCCGCGAACCTTTTCAATCAGCACGGGACTTGCAGCTTCCACGGTCACTCCGGGGAGTACAGCCCCTGAGGTGTCCCTGACAGTTCCTGTGATAGACGCTTGCGCAAAAGCTGCTGAAGGCAGCAGGGCCGTCCAAACAAGAATGACGGCACACCGGAGCGCGGCACGCATGTGTTTCGCCTCCTGAGCGTTGAGTCTCGCCAACGCCCGAACGTGGTGACCGACCTTGGGAACGAACCAACCCTGAAACAGGGAACCGGATTTCTGATAGATCAGAGGTGCCGTGGAATCTACGCCTCGACACATCGGGAAGTCAATGCCGCTTCACGCAGTTTTTTTCGCATCCGGAATCAGCGGCCTCGTCTATCAGGTGGTCTGGGTCCGCCAGTTCGGCCAAATCTACGGGAACACCGTGCATTCGGCATCGATCGTGGTGGCCATTTTCATGCTCGGGCTCGGCGCCGGAGGCTATTTATTCGGCACATTTGCCGATCGACGGTATCAAACGCGCCGCGGCAGCCTGGTGCGACTGTACGCCGTGCTCGAGGTGCTCATCGCCGCCCTCGGCCTCCTGATCTCGCTGGTCCTGCCTCACCTCGGCGCCATCGTGGCGCAACTGTCCTCGTATGACCCGGGCGCCAACGGATGGCAGACGCTCTCATCGGTGTCCTACCTGTCTCGTGCTGCCATGGCAGTTGCCCTTTTGACGCCGATTACGCTGCTGATGGGAGGCACGCTGACGGTGCTGGTCCGGGCCGTGGTCACTGCGGACCTCCGTCTTGCCGGGTGGCGAGTCGCACTGTTGTACGGCACCAACACACTCGGCGCGGCCACGGGCGCCTTTCTCACTGACTTCGTGCTGATCCCTCAGACGGGGCTTTTCGCGACGCAGTTGGTGGCGGTCGCACTCAATCTGCTGGCGGCTGCCGGTGCGTTCTGGCTGGCGCGGCACGAGCGCGGGGACGCCAGGACATCGGTTCCAGCGCCCTCGAGATCATCAGCCGTCACACCTCACTGGGTGGCGGTCGCCCTCGCTTTGTCCGGATTCGCGGCGCTCGGGATGGAAATGCTCTGGCTCAGGCATCTGGCCGTGCTGCTTGGCGGTTTCCGTGCGGTGTTCTCCCTGGTCATGACAGTGATGCTCCTCGCTCTTGGAGCTGGAGCACTGCTCGGCGGATGGCTGGACCGCCGGTTCAGTCACCCGGCGCGGACGCTGATGATTGTTGAGGCACTCTTTGCCGCGACTGCATTGCTGGGTCTTGCATCAGGCAATGCCGAGACGCTGGCCGCACGCGGCAGCGCGCTCGCGGCAGCATTGGGTGCGTTATCGCCATCGTCCCGGGCACTAACCGAGCTCTGGTTCAACCTGCGCCCGATGATGCTCGAGGTCGCCCTGCCTTCACTGGTCGCTGGCCTTGCGTTTCCGCTGGCAAACGCCCTGGTGCAGAGCGCTGAACCATCGGTCGGCCGCCGTGCGGGCGTGCTTTACGCGGCCAACACGATCGGGGCTGTCTGTGGATCGCTCCTGACTGGATACGTCCTCCTGCCGCGCATCGGCATGCAGAGTTCGGCGGCGCTGCTCGCCGCTGTAGCCGCGCTCGCGATTGTTCCGCTCTCTCTCGCCGAACGCGATCGTCCTCGTCGTCGTATCGCTTTCGCTGCGGCGTGTGCCGTGTCGATCAGCGCGCTCACCATCTGGTTCTCATTGCCATCTGACTACCTGGTTCTGCGCGCGCTTGGACCGCGTGATCCGGGCGAACGCGTCGTGGCGCTCAGTGAGGGAGTGACAGAGCTCGTCGCGGTTGTCGAGAGACCAGGGCGCGGCCGCGGCCTGCTCACCAACGGGCACGCGATGTCCTCGACGGCGCCACTCGACCAGCGGTACATGCGCGCGCTCGCGCACATCCCACTCATTGCGATGGAGGAGCCCCAGCGCGTGCTCGTGATTGGGTTCGGTGTGGGGAATACCGCGCATGCTGCGACGTTGCATTCGTCGGTCAGACAGGTCGACGTCGTCGACCTGTCGCCACATATCCTCGAGCATGCCAGCTACTTCCGCGACGCCAATCGAGATGTCCTGAACGACTCCAAGGTAAACGTCTTCGTCAATGACGGCCGTCAGCACCTTCGGATGACCGAGCCGCGCTCCTACGATCTCATCACGCTCGAGCCGCCACCGATCGCACATGCGGGTGTTGCGGCGCTCTACTCGCGTGAGTTCTACCAGCTCGCGCGCTCGCGGCTGACCGCCAGCGGATACGTGAGCCAGTGGCTGCCTGCATATCAGGTTCCTGCAGACAGCAGTTTGGCCATGGTGAGAGCGTTTCTCGACGTGTTTCCACAGACCGTTCTGCTGTCAGGCGCTCAGGCGGAGCTGCTGTTGATCGGGACGACCGCATCCCGCATCGAGCTGGATCCCGCACGAGTCGCAAACACACTCGAGCGTGAGCAGCTCGTGCATGAGGATCTGGCGCGGGTGGATCTGGGTTCAGTGCGGGAAATCGCCGGCACGTTCGTGGGGTCCGCGGAGACGCTTGCTCGCGCGACACGTGACGCCTCGATCGTGACCGACGACAGGCCTGTTCAAGAGTACGGTGTCGTTTCGGGTCTGAGCACCGGGCTGATGGGTGTGCCGTCGGCACTCTTCGATGTCGCGGGCATCTTCGCGTGGTGTCCACGCTGTATCGACGAATCTGCCACGCCGCGCGTGCCGAATTTGGATCTCTACCTGCGTCTTCTGCAACAGGCCTATGTCGCCCCTGTGGGCGAGGCCGCGCGGGCCGCGTCGGCTGCGAACAGAGAGCGACGCATCATGGGAAGTGCCTACCTTGGAGCCGTCGTGCCCGATTCGGCGGAAGTCCACAATCTGCTCGGCCTCGCGCTGATGCGGGACGACGAGGTCGAGGCAGCTATACGCGAATTTCAAACCGCCCTGGGAAAGGATCCGGCATCAGCGACTGCACGGGCCAATCTTGGCCAGATTCGTCTCGAACAGGGGTCGGCGCTGCTCGAGGCCCGGCGCTATGGGGATGCGGCAGCGACACTGCGAACGGCTGTCGATCTGATGCCTGATTCCGCAGAGGCACACAACGATCTCGGCGTGGCGCTCGCATCAACGGGGCGTGTCAGCGAGGCCGCGGTGTACTTCCAACGTGCGGTGTCGTTGAAGCCTGACTTTGCCGAGGCGCGAAGGAACCTGGCGCTGGCGTCCGGTTCGTGAGTGATGCCCAAATCTATCGAGCCCGACACGGCGTCGGGTTCCACTTCGCAGCATCAGGTTCCTTCTTGAAATGGCTTGTCGTCACCCAGGCTTCGCCCAGATAGAGAGGATCCCGCACACTCGTGGTGACGACGAACCAGTCCGGGCCGTCGGGTTCGGGAAAGAGATCGAAGTACTCCGTGACCGACGCGTTCTCGCTGAAGGGAACGCCGTTCTTGCGCAGATAGCCAGGACGAATCTGCGTCGTCACGACCTCCAATGATCGGCCCTGCGTGCCGGCGCGAGGGGCGAGGCCGAGACTCAGTCCGCGTCCACCGGCAGGCGGCGGCTCCCAGCGTGCCACGGACAGACCTTGCCATGAGCGTTGGTTCACCGCCGCTGGTGGCACGCTCTGAGGATTCTCCGGACGCGCGAATTGAAGCACGCGCGTCTGTGTG
>JALDXQ010000044.1:0-42701 GCA_032156805.1 Acidobacteriota bacterium | reverse complement strand
CCCCCCGCGGCCCAGAGCCAGCACCGTCAGAATCACCGTGAGCAGACACACGCCGCTACGCATGAAAGGACTCCCCGCCCGAGAGCCGGGCAATGAACACGTCCTCGAGCGATGGCGGCACAGATCGAATGGACGCCTGCGCGAGCGCGGTCGAGGCGAGCGCCGCTCGAAACTCGGCCTCCGCGTCGTCGCCACCACCGGCCAGGGTCACATGCACGCGCTCGCCAAAGACCTGCGCATCGACGACGCCAGGCAGCTTGCGCAGGATGTCTGCGGCAGTCCGTTCGGGAGCGATCACTTCGAGCATGCGGCCGGTGATCAGGCGGCGTAAGTTGGCTGGCTCGTCCATCGCCAGGACGCGCCCCTGGTGCAGCAACGCGACGCGCGAGCATCGTTCGGCCTCGTCGAGATACGGCGTCGACATGAGGATGGTGATTCCGGCCGCGAGAAATTCGGACAAGAGCTTCCAGAACTCACGCCGCGAAATCGGATCGACTCCCGTCGTCGGCTCGTCGAGAAGAATCAGCTTCGGCTCGTGAACCAGCGTGCACGCCAACGCCAGCTTCTGCTTCATGCCTCCGGACAAGCGATCGGCAAGACGACGCCGGAAGGGTGTCAACTGCGTCATCGACAGCAGCTGATCACGGCGGCGGTGATAGTCGCGCACGCCGTGGACCTCGGCGAAGAAGGCGATGTTCTCGTCGATCGTCAGGTCGCCGTAGAGGCTGAACCGCTGCGAGAGATAGCCCACCCGCTCGGTGATGTGACGATGGTCCTTGACCGGGTCGAGACCAAGCACGCGAAGCTCGCCGGCGTCGGCGTGGAGCAGGCCGCACATCAGCCTGATGGCTGTGGTCTTGCCGGCACCGTCGGGCCCGATCAATCCGAACATCTCGCCGTGGCGAACGTCGAGGCTCAGGCCTGCGAGGGCCTCCGTTGCGCCGTACCGCTTCGCGACGTTGACGAAGGAAATCGCGCTCATTGCAGCTTCAGCTCCGCATCGACCGGCATCCCGAGCTTCAAGATCCCGGCGCGGTTATCGACGCTCACCTTGATGCGATAGACCAGTTTCGATCGTTCCTCCGCTGTCTGAACGTTGCGCGGCGTGAACTCGGCGCGTGGCGAGATGAAGGTGACCTTTCCTTCGATGCCGGCACCACCGGCATCGGTAAAGACGGTTGCCGGCTGACCGAGCGCCACGCGTGGAACCATCGGTTCGGGCACGAACAGATTCGCCCACGCATGATCGAGGTCCGTGATCACGACGAGCGGCGTTCCGCGCGCCACGATTTCACCCGTGTCGACGAGCTTCTGCGTGACGATTCCCGAGATCGGTGAGGTGACGTTGGCGTCGCGCAGCGATTTCTCGAGGACGGCGATCTGCGCGTCACCAGCCTCGACGCGTGCACGGGCGGCCTGAATCTCCTCCGGCCGCGTGCCTGCCTCGAGCCGTGCCAGCGTTTCACGTGCGGATCGGACGCGGTCCTGCGCCGCGCGCTGCCGCGCCTGTGCCGTGTCGACCCGCGCCTGCGCATCGTCTCGCTGCTTGACCGAACCTGCGTTCGCGGAGAGCAGCGCCTGGTAGCGATTGAGATCGAGCTGTGCCGCCTTGACTTCGGCGTCGATTGCCGCCGCGTCAGCGGTCGCGGCATCGACCTGCGCACGCGCCTGCCGGATGTCCTCGGCCCGCGACCCCGCTTCGAGCAGACGCAGCTGGGCGAACGCCGCGGCACGGTCGGCGCGCGTCCGGGCAATCTGCAGCGTGGCATCCTCGGTATCGAGGCGGGCGATGACGCCGCCGGCCTCGATGCGGTCGCCCTCATCGACTCGCAGCTCGAGGATCCGTCCGCCGACATCGGCCGCGGTCTGGACTTCTGTGGCCTCGACGTGTCCGGAGACGCGAAGTTGGTCGGCAGGTGGTGTGGGCGCGCACGCGGCGAGCCCGGCAGAGGCAAGTATCAGGAGACGGGAAGCAACAGTCATGGTGTTTTCAGGAGCATGCCTCTGGCGGAGGCCTGCATATGGCGAACGAACTGGTCGAGCGGTCGGGGCTCGGCGAGGCCGCCGCGCAGGGTTCTGCTTGCCAGCACTCGTTGGCGCGCAAAGAAGATGAGGACCGGGGGCATGATCGACAGATGAGCCAGCAACGGATCGACGTCGCGGAACGTGCCTTCGCGTTTTCCCTGCGCGATGACATCCGCAACGCCGGCGAGGACGGCGTTCATCATCTGGAACGTCGCGGCGTCGAAGTGAGGCGCCCTGGCGGCCAACTCGCGCAGCATGATCGGCGGGAACCACGGGCGGGCGGCGGCTTCTTCGACGAGCGCGCGGATCCAGGCGTCGACTTTCTCGGCGGCGGAACCCTCACCGTCGGCGATCTCACGCACGCGCGCGCCGACAGCGCCCACCATGTCGCGAACGATCTCGGAGTAGAGCTCGCCCTTGCTGCCGAAGTGGTAGTAGAGCATCGCCTTGTTGACGCGGGCGCGGCTGGCGATGCGGTCGGTGCCGGCGGCCTCGTAGCCGCGTTCGGCAAATTCGTGCGCGGCCGCCCGGAAGATGGCCGTCCGTGAATCCCGCGTAAGGCGTCGTGCCATGAGTTCCGTCGCGAGTTAACCAACCGGTTAGTTATTACTAAACCAGGACCACCACCCACGTGTCAAGGTGGGGAAAACACCTACCCGCCGCTACACTGAATGGCCATGGCGAGCATCGTGTTGGCGGGAGGCACCGGGCTGCTGGGGACGGCGCTCGCGGCCGCGCTGCGCACTGACGGGCGCAGGGTCGTGGTGCTGACACGACATCCGAAGCAAGCCCAGGACGTGCGCTGGTCCCCGGGCGAGCGCGATGATTCGTGGAAATCCGTGGTCGACGGCGCCGACGCCGTCATCAACCTCGCCGGAGTGTCCATTGCCGGCGGCCGCTGGACGACGGCGCACAAGGCCGCGATTCTGGACAGCCGCACAGAGGCGACCGGTGCTCTCGTGCGCGCGATCACCGCCGCCCGGCAGCCACCGCGTGTGTTCATCAGCAGCTCCGCCGTCGGTTACTACGGCGCGCGCGGTCGTGAACCGGTGACTGAGTCCAGCGGGCCAGGCTCCGACTTCCTGGGACAGGTGGGTCAGCTGTGGGAGGCGGCGGCCGCCGGAGCGTCCCGGCACTCTCGCGTCGTGTTATTCAGAAGCGGCGTCGTGCTCACGCGTCACGGCGGCGCACTGCCGCCGCTGGCACTCCCGTTCAAGCTCTTCGCTGGCGGCCCTGCCGGAACAGGGCAGCAATTCATCTCGTGGATTCACTTGCACGACTGGGTGGAGATGGTGAAGTGGGCGCTTGGCGAACAGCCCGTCGCCGGTCCGCTGAACGCGACCGCGCCTGAGCCGGTGACCAACGAGGAATTCGCGCGAACGCTCGGCCGAGTGTTGAATCGCCCGTCATGGCTGAGGGCACCCGCCTTTGCCCTGCGCCTCGCGCTTGGCGAGATGGCTGACGCGCTCATCCTCGGTGGTCAGCGGGTCGTCCCCAGGGTCGCGCAAGAGCGAGGATTCGTCTTTCGCTATCCGACGCTCGAGTCAGCGCTGCGAGAGATCTATCACTAGCGCCGCCGCGACGTCGCTTCGCGTCGAATCACAATCAGACGATTGGCGGTGCGCCGGCTCGGAAGTCGCTGCCCAGGACGCCCGTTGAACTGGCGCCCAGCCAGTTGTCGAGCACGCGCGCATAGACCGAGCGGAAGTCGGTTTCATGCCGCACGTCGCCGCCGTTGTTCTCGAGCGTTGGATTACCTGGATCGGGATTGAGTGACGCTGCCGTGCCATAAATGCCGCCACGCACGGCGCCACCAATGGCCATCATCACCGCAGCCGCGCCATGATCGGTGCCCGCGCTTCCGTTCTCAGAGATGCGACGGCCGAACTCGGAGAATTGCAGGATGAGCGTGTCCGACAGTAGACCCTGATTGCGCAGATCGGTGTAGAACGTCGCAAGGCCATCGTTGAAGGTCCCCATCAGCGTGGTGTAAGCGCCGCCACCCTGGGCACCCTGACTGGCGTGCGTATCGTAGCCACCGGTCTGAACCCAATACACGCGTGTGCCGGTGCCGCGAACGATCGAACCGGCCACCGTGCGAAGGGCAATGGCGAAGCCGTTGTTCGGATACGCGACGGTACCGTTGTAGCTCGCGACCGATGCGACGCGATCGAGCGTCTCGAACGCGCCTGTGGCCGTACCGTTGACGAACGCGAGATGCGGTCGATCGACAGCAACGTGTGACGCGATTCGCGTTGCCGCCGCGCGTTCGTTGAGCGCCTCAGCCGCGTTGTTCGGGCTCATGAAGACGTAGGTGCGGGCGTCCTGAATCCCCGGCACACTCACCTCGCGTGAGAACAGCGCACGTGGCACCTCTCGCGTCGTGCACCAGCCGGCCGGCGGATCCCCGGGCAACGTCTCGAGGTAGCGCCCCAGCCATCCGGTCGACGTAGGCAGCGACGGATTCGCGGTGCCCCAGATGTCGAACCCCTGAAAGTGCGATCGGCTCGAATTCTGATAGCCGGTCCGCTGGACGATCGCCAACCGGCCTTCGTTGAAAATGCTGCGCAACCCGGTCAGCCTCGGATGGAGACCGAGCGCTCGACCGCTCGAGTCGCTTCCGATCTGCAGGACCTGTCCCGCCGGAACCGCGATCGTCGGCCGGCGACTGTAATAGAACTGATCCTGATAGGGCACGATCGTGTTCAATGCGTCGTTCCCGCCCCCGAGGTACACGACCACGAGGTTGCGCGACCTCGCCCCCTGCGCGCGGGCGATGTCGCTCAGGAACGTCGGCGCACTGAAGCTGACGGTGAATGCCGCAACCCCACCACGAATGAAGTCTCGACGTGAGACGGCCATGATGCGCTCTCCCGGTTCCCGTGGTCTCGGATCGACGGTCTGAGTCAGACGATCTGATACTCGCCGGACCCGACAATGATGTGTGCCAGGCCGGCTCCCTTGACGCGCAGTTGCGCCTCGGATCCGGTCCATGCGCCACCGGTCCCGAGATACGCGATCAATTCTTCCCGCGTGCCCTGGTCGAAGGGCGCAGTTGACAGTCGATCGAAGAAGAAGTCGAGCACCGATTCGGGCGACGAGCGGGAGCCACTCAGTGCGCTCGCCAGATTCATCCGCTGGTTCGCCGCCAGTGTCGACGCAAAGTTCATGCGAGCGAGCGTCCCGCCCGTCGTGAACCATCCCGGCCCGAGGTCCCATCCGTTGACGTCCGGCGGCTCGAACAGTGTCTGCCCCATGGCCATGAGCGGAGCCCGCATCGCGTCGACCGAGAAACCTGCCCAGCCGACCTCCTTCACGGCACGCACCACGAACTCCACGGGCCAGCTGTATCGAGTGTGCCAGTTGCCAGGGTTTTGAAACTGACGCGATCGCAGCATGAAGTGCACGAGAGGCTCGATACGCGTGCCATTCTGCAGGTAGGCGCTCGCGGCGCTGTTCAACGTCCCAGCGTCAGGCTCCACCACCTCGCTGACGAAGAAGTTCCACAGCTTCCGCGCCAACCGCCGCGCTGTCTCGGGATGTGTCGCAAGCGCCGTGATGAAGTCGACGCCGTCCTGCATCCCGTCGGCCGCGGCCCGTGCCGGAATCGTCCGGCTGCCGTCGCGATAAATGGGAAACGTGAACGTTTTGGCCGCGGTGTCGTGCTGGTTCGCGTTGAAGACGAACTCATAGTACGAGGTCGCGTCATCCCCGCGATTGATCGGCCGCACGTTCCATCCGGTGAAGACACGCGACGCGGCGTAGACGTCGAGCTCGTCGTAGTTGCCAATGCCGAAGGTGAACAGCTCCATGATCTCGCGGCCAAAGTTCTCCTGCGGGCGCTGACGTGTGTTGAGACGTCCGTCGAGCCAGAAGAGCATGGCGGGATCCTTCGCCACGTCAATCAGCAGATCTCGAAAGCTGCCGAGTGCCATCGTGCGGAACAACTCGATCTGTCCCTGCGGTCCGGGAAGCTCACCGGGCCTAAGCGCCATCATGCGTGTCGCCTGCGCGCCGCCGACGATGCCCGCGATCTTCGAGTAGGCCGTCGCGAAGTGGTTGTGCCAGAAGAGCGCCATCTTTTCCTGGAGTGGCCGCCTGGAATGCAGCATCCGGAACAGCCAGCGCTGGCGCGCGTGCTCGATGTTCAGATTGGGAGAGAAGCCGGTACGGCCGCCGTCGATCAGGGCGTAGGCAGGGTTGCCGATCTTCTCGTCGACATCGTCAGGCTGGCCCTCATAGTCCAGCAGGTACTGCAGGACCTCTGAGGTCGAGGACCCTTCGAACTCCTTCAGATCGTCCTCGGTCGCGCCAAAGCCGGCCCGGCGCAGCAGGTGATCGACGCCCAGTTCGCTTCGTGCCATGACAACACCCTCCAGGCCTGGCGTCCGGTCCCGGGAAGGACTTCGCGTCCCGTCCACGATCGCGGCATAAGATACTCCGCGACCATGCCGCCACGAAAACGACCCACCACCGTCCGTTCCTCTAAACGCCGCGCGACCAGGAAGCGAAGTCCCCGAAATGCCGTCGCGTCATCCCAGACCGCTGCTGCTCGGCAAACCGAGGCCACCAGCGGCCTCGCACCTGGGATGCAAACCGTCAACACATATCTGGCCGTCGCCAACGTCAGCGCATCAATCGACTTTCTCGAGCGCGCGTTTGCGTTCACGCGTGGTGTCGTGCTTCCCGACACGGACGGTCAGGTTCGGTACGCAGAGATGCGTCACGGCGAATCCGTGATCATGCTGGTGCGCCGCGGCGATCCCGCTACGGCGAGTGGAGGGGCGGCAGCATTGTATACGTACGTCAGCGACGTCGATCGCGCGGCTGCGGACGCACGCAAAGCGGGCGCTGGTGTGACCGACGCTGAAGATCAGCCGTGGGGTGACCGGACCTCGGTCGTGACCGACCCGGACGGCTATCGATGGGTTCTGGCCACGTTCAAGAAACTGGCACCCTTCACCTGAGACCTGGAGTTGCAACTGGCTCATCCGTCGCATGCCGCACCGAGACGTCGCTAGGCAGCACGGATAAGAACCGCTGTCCTCCACGAACGAACAGCGTGCCGCGCACGCGGACCGGCCTGCCCGCCAGTTCGGGCAGCATCCTGTCGAATGCAGCAGTGTCAGATGCGATGAGCGCAACCCGCCGCACCCACCCCGGTTCGTGCACGACCAGCATCGCGGGGACCTGGCCGAGGAGGCAGCGGACGGCGCAGTCCCTGTGCGTGGGCCCATCGCCCGGCTTCATCACGCCGAGGTAGCACTTGCTGTCGACGATCTCGCCGTCCAACGTCGTCACGCCGACGGCGTGAATCGCAGGGCCAGGCACGGTGTCGACTGAGATCGTCGTCACGCTCTCGGGAACAACCTCGATCATGAGGTCGGCGTCTCGTTCGATGAGCGTGCCTGACAGCTTCACACGCCGGCCATCGAGGCCGGCAACGAGCATCGCCGCACCGCGCTTTCCCGGCCCGACGAGCCAGTGCCACTCTGATTGTCCAGACTCACTGATTACCTCGAGCGCGGGAAACGGCTGCTCGACAATGAGACCCGAGAACGAGCGCACGTCACCGTAGTGAAAGGTCCCGGGCGACGATTGTGCCTGCGCCCGCACGAGTAGCCCGCCAGTCACGAGCGACAGAATCACCACTGACACCACCGTCACGCGCATCAACGCTGACAGTCCAGCGGGCATCTCGGGCTCGTAGCCGATGTAAAAGTCGTCACTCACGCAACACCTCGATCGACGACTGCCGGCTCGACGAACGTGCCGGCGGGATGAGCAGTCGGCCGCACGAGCACGCGCCCTCGCTCTACTCGGACGTCAAAGGTTGGCAGCCGCTCGGTGAACGGTGCAGGGGCACGGCCCGAGCTGGGCACGTACTCGTAACCGTGCCACGGACAGACAATGCAGCCGCCGACGATCTTGCCCTCGCCAAGGGGCCCGTTCTGGTGACGGCATGCATTCGACACCGCGGAGACCTTGCCGCCGTAGCGGAAAACCGCCACCCGCTCACCGGCAAGACACACGGTCTTCCCGCGTCCTTCCTGAATCTCTGCTGCCGCACAGACGTCGACGAAGTCGTCGCCGTTGCGATTGGCATCCGCCCGGCGCTCGCCGCGCGCCGCGAGACCATGAAGCGTGAGGGTCACAATCATGGCGACGAACACCATCACGGGCAGGATCACGTGACGCTCGGCCTGCAGGGCACCGAGGGCGATGTGCGCCACGACGAGTGAATACGCGACGTACACGAGCATGTGCATCGACTTCCATACGGGCGCACTCAAGGCACGCAGCCAGAAGTCGTGGCTGGTCGCGGCCATGAGCGCCAGGATGATGAGTGCGATCAATCCCAGTTGCTGGAAAGGAAAATCGGTGAGGCTCTGGTAGTCGCCGCTCGTGACCAGGACGCTCACGACGGGGTTCACGTCGCCCAGGGCGTGAAACTGCACGATCGCGAACGCCCCGTGCGCGATCGCGAGCAGACACGTCGTGACTCCCAGATGCCGCCGGTTGTAGAGGAGCGGCAGGAACCGGCGGTCCAGACGACAGAGAGGCCCGATGCTCAACGCGACCGTCAGCGTCAGGAACGCCGCGGTTCCGAACGCGCGGATCAGCGCTGTCTCGATCGTCGCGCCCGGATCTCTCAGGAGTGATCCCGCAACGAACAGACCGAGATAGCCACAGACGCCTCCCGCAATCACGGCGTCATACCGGCGCTTCTGGCGATTCCAGCCGACGGCCTTGTAAGCCGTGCTCATGGCAGCGGCCGCCGTGCCGCAAGGGCCACGGCAACCAGTACTGGAAGCAGAACCGAGAGGACGACGATGACCACCGCGTGAGCTTTTCGAAGCGGCCGAATCATCTGAGGGCCTCGATCTCTTGTCGGCGCTGTGAATGGAGAGCCGCCGCCCGATGCGCCGTCCACTCCTCGGGTGGCTCGTTTACACCTCGCAGCAGGCGCACCACGAAGAGCGGCCAGAGCATCGCAACGCCTGGAACGATCAGGATGCGGAAGCCGGCCGAGCCATGTTTCGCCGCCGGGTCGGCAACGCCCACCCACCGCCAGACGAACACAATCGCGAACCCCACACCACAAGCGAGGTAACCGGTTGCTGCGTTTACGATGAATTCGGCAGTAGTCAGGGCCACCGTGGCTGCTCCAGATGCCCGTTCGATGCACAGACGAGTGGCGTGGTTACCGTCGGGCGCGAAACCAGCGTGTCTTCCCGGCATCTCAATCGCTGGGCGGGCCCACTCAAACAACCAGCTGAGGACACATGGAACTCGAGAATCGTGTAGTGGTGATTACCGGCGGCAAGCGGATCGGTCGCATCGTCGCGACAGCGCTCGCGCGTCGAGGCACCGACCTGGTGTTGTCGTATCGCGGATCGAAGAACGAAGCCGAAGCCACCACGGGCGACGTGCGCGCGCTCGGCCGGCGGGCGATATCGGTCGTCGCGGACGTCTCGAAGGCCGCCGATTGCGATGCACTCGTCGCGGCAGCCGTCGACACGTTCGGTCGAGTCGATGCGCTCGTGAACATGGCGTCGGTCTACGGCAGTACACCGTTCAACGAGCTCACCGACGCGAGCTGGGACAGGGACCTCGACATCAATCTGAAGTCAGCCTTCCTCTGCGCGAAGGCCGCAGTGCCCGTCATGCGGGCCGCCGGAGGCGGGCGGATCGTCAACTTCGCCGATTGGCTGGCGCGCAGCGGCCGTCCTGCATACCTGGGATTTGTCTCGTACTACGTGGCCAAGGCGGGCGTCATCGCGTTGACCGAGGCGCTCGCGTTGGAGCTCGCCGCCGATCAGATCCTCGTCAATGCAATCGCCCCGGGACCGATCCTCCCGCCACCCGACATGCCGCCGGACGAGGTCACCGCGGTCGCCAACGCCACGCCGGTGAAGCGCTGGGGCGGCGAGATCGAGATCGCGAAAGCCGTCGTCGCGCTGCTCGAAACCGACTTCATCACGGGCGAAACAATTCGCGTCGACGGCGGTCGCCATCTCCTCTGAGGACACCATGTCGAGCGCGATACGAACGCTGATTCAACCGCCGCGCCTGCGATCGGAGCATGGGCTCGAGCCCGGCAGACGTGTCACGTGGATGGAACTGTTCTTCGATCTCATCTTCGTGGCAGCTGTGGCACAAGTGGGCACCCATCTTCAGGACGATTACTCGCCGGCCGGCCTGATGCGATTTGCGCTGCTCTTCGTGCTGATCTGGTGGGCCTGGCTCGGTCACACCAACTTCTCCACGCGCTTCGACACTGACGACCTCGTCCAGCGAGGACTGACCGCGCTGCAGATCTTTCTCGTCGCGGTGATGGCGATCAACTCCACCGGCGCGCTCGACAGCCGGGACTCGGCCGGTTTCGCCGCCGCCTACTCGGCGATGCGGCTCGTCCTCGCGCTGCAATACCTACGAGCCAGGTGCATCCAGAAGTCGCGGGCACTCGCAAACCGGTACGCCCTCAGCGCTGCTATCGCCGCCCTGTTGTGGCTGGTATCGGCGCTGGTGCCGGCTCCCGAGCGGTACTGGATCTGGGCGATCGCGCTGATTGTGGACCTCGGTACCCCACTCGTCTCCACGCGTCACCTGGTCGAGGTCCCGCACGACGCCGCGCACTTACCCGAGCGCTATGGGCTGTTCAGCATCATCCTGCTCGGCGAGTCGATGGTCGCCGTCATGACCGGGATGAGCCACCAGGAGCACTGGAGTCCCGTCGCCGCCTCGGCTGCCATTCTCGGCATGGCGATGGTCTTCTCAATCTGGTGGTGCTACTTCGATGGTGTGGACGGAGCGGGAGAGCGCTTCGTACGGTCGCGAGGAGACGCCGTGCGGTTTCACGTCTGGAGCTACGCGCACCTTCCGCTCTATCTCGGCATCGCCGTCGCCGGCGTCGGCGTGGAACACATCATCACGACGGCAACGGTCGCACCGGTGCATCTCCCGGAGCTGGCAATCCTGTGCTCGGCCATTCTCCTCGTGATGGTGGCCTTAGGCGTGATTGGCACGACGTCCCACAGCGGGCGCCATCGCCGCAGCGCTTTGATTCCGCACGGGGTCATCGCCGGCCTCACCTGGCTGCTCCTCGAGGTGACCCTCTGAGCTCTTGCGATAGCTGAGAAGCAGCTGGGCCAACGCCCGGAGCGATGTCAGCGGCGCGCCGAGCCTGACGTTTTCCGCTCCAATCTCGAAGGCCAGACGCCACTGCTCGAACAGGACGCGGTAGGCTTCGACCAGTCCGATGCGGGGGTCGTAGATATGCGTCGCTTCAGAGGTCACGCCGTTCAGCTCGAGCACCGTGATGCCGCGGCCACGCTGGAAGTCCTCGATCGATGGCACGCGGACGTCGTATCGACCGAAGTAGAAGCCCTCGAAGCCTTTCGACAGCTGGTCGAATGCCCGCTCGAGTTCGCGTGTGATCAACTGGTGTGCGTCGTAGAAACGTGCGCCGCGACTGTGCGTGCCGAGATCTCCGAGCGCAACGACTTCGCCCTGCCCCGGAACGTCAGCCAACTGCAGGCGCTTCCTGTTCAAGTGAAGGCGCGCCATCCCGATCGTCTCGGGGTCGTCGAGGATGAGCCGTTCGAGGGGGCGGCATCCGTCTCCCACGACGAACGGCAGCCGCTTTTCAGTCACCGAAATGATGCGCCCGCGCAGCTCTGACGGCCGCCGGCAATAGAACACGCCGAACTCGAGCCCTGGCACGTACTCCTGAATGATCGTGTCGACCTTAATGCGGTCGAGATGCGCGTAGAGCTGCCGATGGGTACGCGCGACAACCACGCCGGACCCGCGTTGACCTTCATTTGGCTTGAGCACGACCGGCAGCGGCTGGTGCCGCTGAAGAAATGCATCGGCGCGTTCATGCTTCATCCGCGCCGGAAGGCTGCCTGCGATCAGCTCGCTGCGCGCAACACCACTGCCAAATCGAGACAGTCCCTCGAGGATGGCGATCTTCGATTCGCCGACGACCCCTCCGGCAACGATCGCCGGGTTGGCCGCGGTGAACACGAGCAGGCTCCGGTGTTTGATCGCCAGGAAGGCGATCCAACCGGCCACTGGCACATAGGCCAACCATGCCGGCCAGTATTCCCACTTCGCGAGCCGCAGCCACGACGACACGATAAGACGCCACATCCGATGCCGGCGCGCTGACAGTGAGTCATCTCGATGCCACCGATGCTGAACGTTCATGACATGAGCCGCCAGACGTTGGATGCCACCGGCCGTCGCCCGGTTTCACCCGGGTCGCTCGTAACGTGCCGGCGATCCCTGTCATCCAAGCGGCACAGGCCGACAGCATCGTCACCGCCTGAAGGGAGCAGTCATGAAGACGTGGAACGCACAAGCGATCGTGAGCTGGGCGCTGCAACTGGCCGTGGCGGGCATCCTGCTGCAGACGCTGTTCTTCAAATTCACCGGGGCGGCCGAGTCTGTCTATATCTTCTCGACTCTCGGCGCCGAGCCATGGGGGCGCATCGGGTCCGGCGTCGCCGAGCTCATCGCCTCCATCCTGTTGCTCACACCTGCGACTGCCACGCTCGGCGCGGCGCTCGCGCTCGCGCTGATGGTTGGAGCAATCGGCAGCCACCTCGCGGTCCTCGGAATCGAAATCCAGGGCGACGGAGGCCTGTTGTTCGCCCTCGCGGTCATCGTGTTCACCGCCTCCGCCACCATTCTCGTGCTCCGTCGAGGCGAGATTCCTCTCATCGGGATGTGGCTTCACACCCGTTCCGCCACCCTCTGAGGCCTGTCATGACCGCACCGGTGATTCACGCACTCCTCGAGCTGCTCGACGACATGCGTTCGATGATCGAGCGCATCGACGATGACAGCTACGCCGCGCCGGCCCCCGGCCGGGCCAGCGGCAGTATCGGTGGCCACGTCCGTCACTGTCTGGACCACGTGAACACTCTCATCGCCGCGACCCGAACGGGGTTGTGCGCGTACGATCGCCGGGCTCGTGGCACTCCCGTCGAGCGTTCCCGGCCGTCGGCACTTCAGCGCATCAACGACCTGGTGACCGATCTCCGGCAGACTGGCACCGACGTCGGTGATGTGCCGGTCGCAGTCGAAAGCCAGCTCGATACGGACGGGACCACGGTCGTCACGATGTCAACACTCGGACGCGAGCTCATGTTTGTGACGAGTCACACGATCCACCACAACGCCCTCATCGCTCACCTGCTCGCGTCACGCGGTATCGGCATGGATGAACGCTTCGGGCTCGCGCCGGCGACGCCGTCGCAGTCCGTGCAGTGGCCATGTGCACAGTGACCGTTCTGCCGGAGGTCCTCCTCGCGGGGCGGGGCGACAGGCATGGCGAAGGGGTCCGTTGGCGCCTCGCCTGCAACCGCGACGAGTTGACGACGCGTTCGGCAGCGTGGCCGCCGACGATCACGCGCATCGGATCGCGGCTGGCGATCATGCCTGTTGATCCCGACGGAGGCGGCACGTGGATCGCGGTCAACGACGCCGGGCTGGCATGCACGCTGCTGAATGTCTCCGGCGGTTCACGGAACATCCCCATGCCGCTGAGCCGCGGCACGATCATTCCGCAACTGCTCGGATACGGCGATGTCGATTCGGCGCTCATGTGGGCGCGTGAGCTACCGGCTCACCGATACCTGCCGTTCCGGCTCCTCATCGTTGACGGCCGCGAGCTCGTCGAATGCCGGACAGACGGCGCAACCGTCGAGCACCGGCGGACGGTCCTCAGCAAGGCCGTGATCCGATCGTCATCGGGACTGGGGGACGATCTCGCCGCCGGCCCGCGCGCGGCCTTGTTCAAGACGTTCCTTGCCGCTGCACGCGATCCAATTGCCGCCGAGGATCTCTTTCATCTGCATCAATGGCGTGGGCGAGAAGAGGTCAGCGTACGCATGCGGCGTGCGGACGCGCGCACGGTCAGCCACACGGTCATCGAGATTCGCGAGCGAACAGTGCACCTGGCCTATCGGCCAGCTGACTCGCCCGATACCGTCTCGATCACGCTGGCGGCGTAATGGAGATCGTCACCCTGGCCACGCTCGCGCTGTCGACGCTGATATCCGAGGACCTCGCCTCCATCGCCGCAGGCTTGCTGATTCGCGACCAGCATCTCCCGGTAATTCACGCCATCGCGGCCTGTGTGACCGGCGTCTACCTCGGAGATCTGGGACTGTGGTGGATGGGACGCCTGATCGGCCGTCAGAACCTCGCCGCCTCATGGCTGCATGCACGACTGCGGCGAAAAGCAGAAACGAACGGCCCGGTCAGGTGGGACTCTCGAATGGACGATCACCTGGGCCTGGCGATCATGGTCAGCCGCTTCCTGCCGGGAGCCCGCTTGCCGATGTATGTCGCCCTGGGAGTCTGGGGACGACGGCCGGTGGCGTTTGCGGCGTGGTCACTCGTCGCCGTAATTGTGTGGACGCCCCTGCTGGTTGGTGCGACGGTGTATTTCGGCGAAACCCTCGTCAATCACTTGCTGCGTGATCTCAGGTTTGGACTCCTGGGTTCATTGCTGACGGTCATGCTGGTGTTGGGAGCGATTCGACTGACCGGGAAGGTGGTAACCCGTATCGCCGGGTGCTACCACCAGCGCTTCGCCCAGACGATCGACAGGCCGATCTGATGATCGACGCTCGCCGCGTTCCAGCGCCTGATCGCTGCATGCGCCAGCCGCACGGTTGTATCGGCGTTGACGAGGTAGCCGGCAGTCGTGTCCGCGTACCACGAGGTCCGGTCTGGCACCTCTCCGGTCGCGGCGATCGTGACCGGCGAGGTGATGGCAGTGGTGCGGGTATGGACGTAGATTCGAGGCGTCAACGTCTGCTTCACCTGCAGCGTCGCGCCCCGGGCCTCGCGCTCTCCTGTCGGCGTATCGAACCAGTCGTGCGTCCACTCGCCGCTGATCTTCGTATGGCCAAACGCGTACTCGCCTTCGACGTTGACCAGCGTGTAGGGATCGCTCACGTTCGCGTCACCCGATCGTCCCCACGCGGCCGCAGCACCGACGCGCATGCCCTGCCGCGGCGTGATGCCTCCGCCCACCACCCCGTTGGGGCGAAACGGTGGATTGTCGACGTGAAAGAAATCCGCCGGCGCCCGATCGATGAAGGCCGCTCGCGCGTCCCAGTGCTTCGCCGATGTGTTGACCTGCACGCCTATCGGGTAGATCGATGAAATCAGGGCGTGCGGCGCCGCTCCACCGCCGATCGGTGGGAGGTAGCTGTAGTAACCACGGTGCCACCAGATAATGCTGTCGTTCACGTTGGCGCGGTTCTCGGTCATCCCCAGGCCGATCGGTGAGGTGAACTTCCCGACCTCGACGCGCCACTGATTGCCTTTTTCGATTTGATAGCGGATGGACGCCTGGGCCACGTAACTCTCCCAGTTACCCATCATCACGCGCCAGATGAGCGGACGCACTGACACCTGCAGGCGCGGCGCGACCTCGACCGTCCCGAATGGGTCGACGATGAGTTGCGTCTTCCACGCGCCGGAGTCGTCGAAGTAATCCTGCACCCCGACGACCGTGTCGAAAGCGACCTCGCGCGTGCCACCGCTGTTCTGCGCCGCCGCCGGACCGGTCAGCGCGAACGTCAGTGCGAACGCGGCGGTGAGCGCACGTCCGCTCATTCAGCCCTCCGCAACGGGAATGCATGCGGGCCAGCTGCGGCGGCGGGCCGGCCTGGAAACTGGACGAGGCAACGACTCGAGGGCTTGTTCACTGGTGTCTCGCTGCTGTCCGGTGTCACCGCCAGCGCAACCGGCAATGCTGCCATTGCCTGCACGACCTTCGCGTCGAAGTCGACACCAATGCACCGCCACAACTCGCCGACCGCCGTGGACACCGGCATGGCGGAGCGGTACGCGCGTGCGCTCGTCATGGCGTCGAACGCATCAGCCACGTGCACGATGCGCGCAAACATCGGGATCTCGTCGCCCTTCAATCCGTGCGGGTAGCCGCGGCCGTCCGGACGCTCGTGGTGTAGCTCCACGATTGCCAGTTGCGCATCGAGGAACCGCAGCGGCTTGAGGATCCTGGCGCCAAGCGTCGGATGCAGCTTGATCTGTTCGAACTCCTCTGGCGTGAGCTTGGTCGGCTTTCCGAGGACAGCGTCGCTGACACCGATCTTGCCGATGTCGTGCAACAGCGCACCCAGACGCAATGTCTCCAGGTCTGCATCGGACAGTTGCATCTGCCGGCCGATCGCGACGGAGAGGTCGGCGACGCGCTGTGAGTGACCCGCGGTATAGGGATCGCGCGCGTCGAGCGCGGTCGCGAGTGCGCCAATGACGCCGAGGTACGCCGCTTCTGACTCTGCTTCGGCCAGCGAGACCGCGGTCCGTAGTTCGTTGAAGGTGGCGGTGAGCGTGTCCAGCTCACGGCTTCCGCCCATTCGCGGGAGCGGCTGATCGAAGTCACGCGCTTTGGCCATCTGCGCGAGCGAGTTCGATAGCCGGTCGATCGGTCGGGCAACGGTCCTCGCCAGCCACCAGCTTCCGCCAAATGCGATCAGCAACGCGCCCATGCCTGCGAGCAGCAACACACGACCCGTTTCTGCCGCGGCCACTCTCGTGGCGCTCGTCACCGATCCGAGCGCGTACAGGCTGACCGAGTCCACCGACGACAGTCGCTGGACGACGTACTCGTCGCCGGCGAGGATCACGGTGCCGCTCGAGGGCAGCGCCACTTCCTCGAGCGCGCGACGAAGCGGCTCGGGAGTGGACGTGGCGATGACTCGCCCGTCGAGAAGAATGGCAATGTCTGCGCGTGCCTCTCCCGCAAGGCTCTCCGCATACCCATCGTCGAGCGGCGAGGCGAGAAAGAATTCACCGATGACGTCGCGCCCAAGCACCATCGGCACGGCCGTGGCGACGTACGGGTGACCGTTGCGGTTGACTACGGTCTCCACGGGCGTGCCATCGTCAGTCACGCGCAGGCTCACACGCGCTCCCGCCGGCCAGTCGCTCTTGTGGGGCCCGGCGCTTGCCAGCACGGTGCCGCGGACGTCGGTCACCGAGAGCGCAGGTACGGCCATGAGCTGCTGCAGCTTCGCCAACTCGGTCTCGATCGTCGAACGCAGCGGGTCGAGCTGCTGGTCGTTGCCGCGCTCGGCGTAATAGGTATCGACTGCCGCCTTCAGCGTCGGGTTCTCAGCAAGTGCGATCGCCTGCAGGGTCTGCTCACGCCGCCGCCTGGCTTCGACGCCAGCAAAACGAAGCTGACTCGCCTCCAGGTTGTCGACCACGCTGCGCGTGACCCGGGCATTGGTCTGCCATGAAAAGAGGAAGAAGACAGCGACGATCACCGTTCCGATCACACTCAGCGCGAAGCAGAGAACCTTGACGAGCAGCCGCGGTGAGCGTTTCACGGGAGCGGTCATTCCGCGTCGGTCAGTGGGAGCGAGAAGTTCAGTTCTGTGGTGGCGCCGTGTTCGATCGTTGCCGCGTGAGTGACTTCGCCGGCGCGCTCGTGCCACGCGGTGACCTCCAGCCGGCCCGCCGGGACACCTGTGATGGTGAAGCGGCCAGTGCGATCGGGAACGGTGAAGTACGGATGCGCGAAGACCCGGACAATCGCGCTCATGTGCGAATGCAGGTGACAGAACACCTTCACGACGCCCGGCTTGGTGAAGGTACGTGCCTTCGAGACGCTACGTGGATAGCGCCCGAGGTCGAACGTCGCGGCACGGGAGAGCGAAAACACGTTGTGAAAGATCAGGTCGTCGTTGGGAAACTCGACCGTCGATCCCACGATCACCGGGACGACATGCGGTACGAACTCTTCGTTCGTCTGCCGGATGGCCACGCGTTGCGGTGCCGAGCCAACCGACATCGGCGTGCTGATATAAACGATGACGTTGTCGAGTTCCGAGGTCTCTCGCTCGCTGGCGGCGCCAACGACGCGTCCGGGATACGCACCTGCGGTCGCCAGCCGCCGGGCCGGGTGAGCCACGACGTGTACGCGGCCGGTCACGGTTCCCGCTGCCGGTTCCGGTGCCGCACTCGGTCGCCCGGAACTGCACAGAACCGCCAGCGCGAAGACCACGCCCGCCGACAGACGAAGGGTGTCCATCGCGATCAATATCGGGAGGTGCTTCGCGACCCTTAAACGCGGCGTCAGTACCAGCGCCGATGCGCGCATCGGTGCGCAACGTCGCACCACGTGAAACCGCGATATCGTCTGAGCATCACAACAGGGAGATACGTCGTGAACGAGGCACGCCCACTCAACATCCCGGTCATACTCGGCACCGCGCGCAAGGGACGCGCCAGCGAACACGCAGCGCGCCTGTTTGCCGAGCTGCTCAATCTCCGCGCCGGCGTCGTGAGCCAGGTGATCGACATCAGCACGATACCGATGCCGGTCGATGACGCCGGCGAGGCCATCAAAGATCCGGCCTTCGCGCGTGCCATGACCGCAGCCGATGGCCTCGTCATCGTGTCACCCGAATACAACCACAGCTTTCCCGGGCTGCTGAAGCATGTGCTCGACAGTTGCCTCAGTGAATACATCCACAAAGCTGTTGGCATCGTCGGCGTCTCGGCTGGACCGTTTGCCGGTGCGCGGGTCATCCAGAATCTGCTGCCAGTCCTGCGCGAGATCGGTCTGTCCACGATCTTCTGGGACGTCAACATCGGATTGGTCGCTTCGGTGTTCTCCGAAGACGGGCGTCTACTCGACGAGGCCGTGATCCGGCGCTCGGAGCGGTTCATCAAGGAACTCGTGTGGATGGCCAAGGTGCTTCGTCACGGGCGGGAGCAGGTGACCGTGGATGACGAGCTTGCCGGGCGACCGCCTGCCGTCACGTGTCCGGTGTGCGGGGCCGAGATGACGCACCATGCGGACAAAGAGGTGGCATCGGTGCCGCCGGTTGAAGGCGCAACCATCCTGGCCGCCCACTCGTGCCCGAATTGCGGCGCGCAGCAGGCGATGGTGACGAGCGTTACAGGCTAGCGGGTCTGCCGGACCAGAGCCACACGATGAAGTCGACGGTCGGCGGGATCACGCCGACCTCGCGCAGCCGGGAACACAACTGGCCGCGATGATGCTGCGTGTGCAGCACGACCTGCAGCACGGATTCGCCGAGAGAATGGGCACCAGCTGGCTGCTTCGCGTGCTCCTCGAAGTACGCCGCCCAGGGCATGCGAAGCTCCTGGGCCAGTTCGTCGGCAGTCACGGCGTCGACGAACTCCAGCACGCCGCGCCGAGCCTGAAGCCCCCAGTGTGCGATGTCGTCGAGCGTCGGAAATTCGCCGCGTTCCCGCACCACGAACGTCTCTCGCCGCCACGCCTGGAGAAAGAGATGTTGCACCTGGTGAATGTGATGCCAGGTGTCAGCGATCTTCGCGTCGCTCCCTGCCTGCGGCGCAGCCACAACCGCGTTCCATACCATCGCGTCGGCCCAGGCCATGTGGCGGGTGAGCTCGCGCATCTGCGACGTGAGAGACGTCGATGACTCAATCATCACCTGCTCCAGGAGTGAAGGGCTCCCGCAGTTCGGAGAGCGTACGGATGATTCGATTCGGCCGCACCGGATAATCCCGCGGCAATCCGGTGCCGCGCACGTCAATCCAGATGCCGTAGATGCCCTGGCGCTGCGGTTCGGCAACGTCCCATTCCAGGTTGTCGCCCACCATCCATGTCTGTGACGGCGCAACATCCAGCAGGGCGAGTGCGCGCTGGTAGACACGCGGATCCGGCTTGCCGAATCCCAATTCTCCCTCGATGAGAATCGCGTCGAACAGCGCGTCGAGCGTGAATCGGTCGATCTTCGCCCGCTGCATGTGAGCAGCGCCGTTGGTCAGCAGGGCCAGGCGGCAGCCCCTTCCACGCAGCCACCGAACGGTTTCCACGGCGTTCGCCACTGGCCGCATGCCCGTGTCTCGCAGTCCGTGATACAGGTCGCCAATCTTCCCGGCCAGCTTCTGATCATCGACACCCAGTTCTCGCAGTGCGATCTCCACGACCTCGCGGCGGGCAGCGACCAGGTCGAGGCGTCCGGCACGGTGACGCTCCGGGTCGGCCCAGTACCACTCGCGCACACGCTCGATGGCGTCGTAGACAGCGGTGTGCTGCACCGCGCCCATCTCGGATTCATGCGCGCGGCAGGCCTCCAGCCAGCAGGCGGAGATGCTGCCGCTATCGTCCAGGATCGTGTCGTCGAGATCGAGAAGAACTGCGCGAGGAAGCTGGGTCAAACTCCCAGTGTAAGCCAGGGCGGGTATTGAACCCGCCCTCGGCCATCAGTACGATCAATCTCGTGTGCCGCCCGGGCCCGGCCTGATCCCAGGGATCTTCAACCGCACGCGATACAGCCCGGTCTGCGCCGTCAGAAACAGCGTGCGCCCGTCGGCATCGCCCCACGCGAGGTTGTGCGGGTGCTCAGGACCAATGATGGTTCCCAGGTGCGCACCATCAGGCGAGAGAATCCACAGCCCACCTGGTCCGGAGACATAGACGTTTCCGCGCACGTCCACCTTGATGCCGTCGAGGGCGTCCTCGCCGGGCGCCTGTGTCATGTCGAAGAACACCTCACCGTCGGAAAGCGAGCCGTCGGCGTGTGCGCGATAGCGCATCACGACCTTCTTCCTCTCGTCCCAGTTCGCCACGTACAGATAGCGCTCGTCCGGTGAGAACGCGAGGCCGTTCGGCCCGGTCAGATCGGTAGCCGCAGGCCGAAGCTTTCCGTCCTTCAACGAAAAGACTCCGCTGAAGGACAGCTCCTTGCGGCGATCCTCGAACGCCTTCGGAAGCCCGAATGGCGGATCGGTGAAGAAGATCGTTCCGTCGGATCGATACACGAGGTCGTTGGGGCTGTTGAGCCGCTTGCCCTCGAAACGATCGGCGAGGACGGTGACGGCGCCGTTCTTCTCGAGACGCACCACACGACGATTGCCGTGTTCGTTGATGGTGACTCGCCCGTCTGCATCGAGCGTGATGCCGTTGGATCCTGGCTGCCCGTAGTCGCCGACGTCAACGCCACTGTAGCCGCTCTTGCTTCGGAAGACGGAGACTTGGCCGTCGGGCGACCAGCGGTAGATGGTGTTCGCGTTTGGATCGCTGAAGAGCAGGTAACCCTCAGGCACCCAGACGGGGCCTTCGGTGAACAGGAAGCCGTCGGCCAGTTTGTCGATCGTCAGATCTGTCGGGACGATGGCGTCGAGACGCGGATCGACTCGTGTGACCTCCGCCTTCACCTCGCTCTTCGTTCCAAGCCGGCCCTTCTTGTAGAAGTCCAGCGTGGCAGACCGTACCCAGACGAAGTTGCCGGGCGGGCTCGACAACGGTCCATTGGCGCCAAACACCGCGAGCTGGATCCGCTGTCCCGGCACGGCATCGCGAGTGATCACCACGCGGTTGGGCGCGTTGAAGCCCTTGATCAACTGTGCGCCCGCCTGTCCGAGCGCGATCGGGAGCTGACCGTCGACCCAGACCTCGGCGTAGTCGTCCACGACGATCTCGAACACGACCGTGGAACCGGTCGTCTCGAGCCTTCCCACCCTCTCCGGAATGGTGACCGCGATGCGGTACCACCCGAACGACAAGCGCCCGCTCGAACGTCTCGTCTCGAGGCCGGCCGGCTCGATCGCCTGCCACGATGAGTCGTCGAACGACGCGCCACCCGCGTGCGGGACGATGTCGTGGGTGCGGTTGGGAGGACCCGAGGCACGCAGATCCGCGCCGGGACTCCGGTGATCGACCTCGACGATCCGGGCGTCGCTGTAGCGCCACTGCCCGCGCACAAGCGCTGCGCCTTCGTCGGTCGCGAGGTTCACGATGGCGTCGGGCCGAATGGTCGGCGCGTCGGCCGTCACCTGCGCGTGCGCCGGCGCAATCGAAACCAGCGCGACCGCCGCCGCCAGCACAATTGAGTTCGTCTTGTTCGTCATGGCGGCCTCCTCAACGAACCTTGACGACGTAGTAGTTGAGCGGACCGGAGACCTCCTGGAACCAGTGCGGTGTCCCGTTCGGCACGATCAGCACGTCGCCCTTCGTGATCCGGCGCGTCTCGCCACCGGTGATCGCCGACCCGCGAATCTCATTCGCCGCCGTCACCTTGCCATCCACCACCGTGCCTCCTGTGACGAACATTGCCGATCCGTCGAGGACGTAGATGATGTCCGCATCGAGCTCGTGCACTTCGGCCATCCCGGACCCCTCGCGATGGCTGGCGTGCACCATGTAGTTACGTCCGCCTTCGTCCCCGAAGAGCACGCTGCCCTTCGCGAACGCGGCGGCCACGTCTTCGCTCTTCCAATAGGAGACCGGTGGCGGCACTCGCGCGATCGCTTTCGACAGAGCGGCCGCGCCCGCCAACGCGATGTCCTCGTCTTCCTGTGGCGTGTTCCCGCTCACCCCGATCGCGCCAATCACCTGGCCATCGACGACGAGCGGCACGCCGCCCTGGAGTGGCGTGGCCCCCGGCAATGCGAGCGCGGCAACACGGCCGTCGCGAATCTGATCCTCGAAGACCTTGCTGGGGCGACGAAAGATCGCGGCCGTGCGGGCCTTGCCAATCCCGACGTCGACGCTGGCCACCTGTGTGTCGTTCAATCGCTCCAGGTACACGACATGGCCACCGTCGTCCACGACGGCGATCACCACCGTCGCGTTGCGCTTGACGGCCTCGGCCTCGGCGGCCGCAGCCACCGCCCGCGCGACGTCGAGCGTGAGCACGTTCTTCCTGGGGAGCTCCCCATGGAGCGTTGCGGGCGCCGCCAGCGCACACAGCAGCGCGACAAGACTTCCTGTTCTCATGACAATTCAGAACCTTTCCGGGAGCATCACGGGCCCCCGCTGCTCGGATGCGACAGCGGCGGGAGTGGTTACAGGGGGGCGAGGCGGCGAGACACCGGGTAAGATCCCGACGTGGCCACTCCAGAGAGTGACAATCGCGTGAACGCGAACGCCAATGATGCGATCTGGGCCGTGCTCGATGGCACCGCGCTGGCCACAGGCGCCGAGTTCTTCCCCGCACTCGTTCGCAATCTCGCCACGGCGTTGAAGGTTCCGTACGCATTCGTGGCCGAGTGCACCGACCGCGACAAGACCCGCGTCAGGACGCTGGCGTTCTGGCGTCGCGATCGGCTCGCGGACAATGTCGAGTACGACCTGGCGGGCACCCCGTGTGCGATCGCCGTTGCCGGAGACACGAGCTTTCATCCCGCTCACATCCAGGCGGAGTTTCCTCAGGATCACGAACTCGTCGCGCTCGGCGCCGAGAGCTACCTGGGCGTGCCGCTGGTCGGCACGTCAGGTGACATCCTCGGCCACCTCGCCATCCTGGACGTACAACCCATGCAGGTCGATGCCTTCAGGTCGCTCCTGCTGCGGACCTTTGCCTCGCGCGCCGGCATGGAGCTGGAACGTCTGCGCGCGAGCGAAGAGATCGCCTCGCTCAACCGCCGGCTCGCCATCGCTGCCGATCGTGCCAGGTCTCTGCTCGCCATCAACAACGCGGTTGTCCTCAACCTCACGCAGGATGCGTTGTTTCACGCCATCACCACCGCGCTGCGGCCGGTTATACCGTTCGACCGGATGACGATCTTCCTCTTCGACGATCAGAAGAACGTGCTGCGCATGGTCGTCGCCGAGAGCGCCGTCCCCTCGGACCACTTCGTTCCCGGCTTCGAGCTGACGCTCAATCAAAGCCATGCCGGCGTCGCGTTCGTAAACCAGCGCCCATTCTTCAACTCCGACCTGGCGAAGACGCGAACGTATCCCGGCGAAGAGGTCTTGTTTCGGGAGGGATTCCGATCCCTTGTCGTCGTGCCGCTCATCGTCCGCGGCAAGAGCATCGGGACGTTGAACCTGGGCAGCGAACGCCCGATGCAGTACGGTCAGCCCGAGGCCGACCTCCTGCAGGAAGTAGCGAACCAGGTGGCGCTCGCCATCGAGAACATGCGCGAGTACGAGGAGATCGGCCGCCTCAAGTCACGACTCGAACGCGAGAATGTATACCTGCGCGAGGAGATCCTCGGCGAGCATAACTTCGAGGAGATCGTCGGCAACAGCCCGCAGCTCTCGAGCGTGTTGCACACGGTCGACCGTGTCGCCCCGACCGACACGACGGTCCTGATCCTCGGTGAGACCGGGACTGGCAAGGAGCTGGTCGCGCGCGCGGTCCACAACCGCAGCTCGCGCCGCCCCCATCCGCTCGTCAAAGTGAACTGCGGTGCGATCTCGGCGGGTTTGATCGAGAGCGAGCTGTTCGGTCACGTGAAGGGGGCATTTACCGGCGCGCTCGAACGCCGTATCGGGCGCTTCGAGCTGGCCGATCGCGGGACCATCTTCCTGGACGAAGTGGGCGAGCTGCCCCTCGACATGCAGGTGAAGCTGCTACGCGTACTCCAGGAGCAGGAGTTCGAACCGGTCGGGAGCAGCCGCACCGTGAAGGTCGACGTGCGCGTCATCACCGCAACCAATCGGGTGCTGGAGCAGGAAGTGGCCGCGGGCCGATTCCGCGCGGATCTGTTCTATCGCCTCAACGTGCTTCCCGTTCGTGTTCCGCCACTGCGCGAGCGGCGCGCCGATATCCCGCAACTGGTCATGTTCTTCATCCAGCGTCACGCCAAGCGCATCGGCCGGACTGTCGAAGGCGTCTCGCGTGAGAGCCTCGAACGGCTCATGGCGTATCCCTGGCCAGGCAACGTCCGTGAGCTCGAGAACGTCGTCGAGCGTGCCCTCGTCCTGTCACGCGGCGGCGTGCTCGACATCGGTCCCGATCAGCTGCCGTCGGTGCCGGGGACAGCCCTCGCCGGCGACGCGGTCCTGCCATCGGCCATGCCCGTCGCCGCGTCTGGAACACTCGAAGAGGTCGAGCGGTCGTACATCGCCGCGACACTGCTGAAGACCGGCTGGGTCGTCGAAGGCCCGAATGGCGCGGCCCGGCTGCTGAACATGCATCCCAACACGCTCCGAAGCCGGATGAAGAAGCTCGGCATCGAGCGACGCGCTACGACATTTCGTAGCCCAGACATCTCAAGACCCCACGAAATATCGTAGCCCCTGCTGTTCGTCATCGAACCCGTCCACAACAAAACATCGGCAAACAACTGAGGAGACAAGACTTCTCTCTTTGATGCCGTCACTGCGTCAGCGCTCGTGCGGCTGGTACCACGGTTGAACTGGGACCCCGGCGGAGCAAGTGATGTTGCGGATCGAGGCTGAGGTCAACGCGAGCCAGGGCACGACCATTCGGGCGACGGGAAAGCTTTCGGGCCCGTGGGTCGCGGAGCTTCAGCGCTCCGTCGCCTCTCGCGATGAGGGAACAGTCGTGGTCGATCTCACCGACGTGTCCTTCGTTGACCGCGACGGCCTCGCGTACCTGCGTTCGCTCGCGCAAGAGGCACGTATCTCTCTGCGCTGCTCCGCGTTCGTCACCGCACAGTTGATGTGAACGAGGGACAGACGATGACCGCTCTTGCGACGACAGTTACCGGCACGCACCCGATGCGTGCTGCAACCGCCAGGATCGATGACAACGCGCTGCTCGTCGCGCGTCTGCAGGCGGGCGACGCGGATGCCTACGAAGCACTCGTGCGCGTTCACGGCGGCCGGCTGCTCTCGGTGGCTCGCCGCTTCCTGTCGAACAACGAGGACGCGCAGGACGCCGTCCAGGAGGCGTTCATCAAGGCCTTCAAGGCGATCGGGACATTCGAGGAGCGGGCACAGCTCCACACCTGGCTGCATCGCATCGTCGTCAATACAGCGTTGATGAAGATTCGATCGCAACGGCGCCGGCCGGAGGAATCGATCGACGATCTGCTGCCGACGTTTCAGGCGGACGGTCATCAGACGACCGAGTCGCACGAGTGGAGCGACGCGATGCTCGAGCGCAAGGAAACTGCGGCGATGGTACGGCAGGCGATTGGGCAACTTCCCGATCAGTATCGGGTGGTGCTGATGCTGAGAGATATCGAAGAACGAGATACGCTGGAGACGGCGACCGCGCTTGGAACCACGACGACGGTGGTCAAGGTGCGGCTGCATCGTGCACGCCAGGCGCTGCGGACGCTGCTCGACCGCGAGCTCCGGCGCGAGGCGGCGTCGTAGATCAGCTCGCGCGACGCAGGCCTTGCACGAACGCGGCGGTCTCGGTGCGGCCCATATAGCGGGAGAGGATCGCCGGCTCAACGTCAGCGAGATCCACGAGCACCAGCCCATCGAGCACGTTCCCGAAGTTCTCGTCGACGGTAAACCCCAACAATCTCGCGTTCAGCTTCAGGTACTGCCGGAGCAGGATCGGTATGTCCTTACCGTCCGGCTCGATACCCTTGATCAGTGCCGAGACCTGATCGAGGCTCGTGACAGTCGCGCTCTGCACGAAGCGATCACGCGGCGGAGGCGGCGGGTTCTTCGCGCGCACCAAGGTGCCAAGACCGGCATCGAACCGCGTGGCCTGGAGGAACTTCACCAGAAGCTGCCGTGACGTGGAGTCATAGCGATCGCTCACGCTCACGACCCCGAAGAGCCTCCGGTAGCGGCCGGACCGAGCCACGACACGTGAGATGCCTTTCCAGAGCAGCAGCAGCGGACTGTAGTCGCGCTGGTAGGCCGGCTGCACGAAGGCACGTCCGAGCTCGAGTGCGGGGCCGATTTCATTGAGCAGCCGCGCATCGTAGTCGAACAGCGTGCGCGTGTACATCCCATGGACGTTGCCGCCAGCGGCCACGACATCGGTCGCGCCGATGCGGTATGCACCAGCGATTTCCTGCTTCGTGCGATCCCAGACGAACAGATGGTCGTAGGTCTCGTCGAATCGATCGAGGTCGCGAGCTAACCCCGTGCCCTCGCCGGCATGCCTGAATGCCAGCTCTCGAAGACGACCTATCTCTGGCAATACCTCGGGTAAATCGGCGGCTGGGGCGCAAAACACCTGGTAGGACCCACTCTCGAGGACGAGCCTGGACGACAGCCCCTCGATGTTGCCGGCCAGGCCGCCATCCTCTCCGCGCGCGGCAACCGGGGCAATCGCATCGTCAGCCTGCACATGTCGTGCAGGCAGCGAGGCGAGGCGCTCCACGCGTGCGCGCAGGATGGCGGTTCGTGCATCCGCGTGGCGAATGGCGGCGAGCTCGTTCGGGAGCACGCACCGGCCACAGCGGACGGGAATCGTCCGACTGCGGATTCTCCACAGCTCGCGCGGCAGCATCGCCGTGCGAAGCAGCGGATGAATCCGCCCGGCGTTTCGAAACAACCGGCTGTTGCTGCCGTGAATGAACATCGGAAGGACGGCGGCATTTGTGCGAACCGCCAGTTCTGCGGCGGTGGTCTGCCAGGTGGAATCGAGCGCGTTCCCGCCGCTCCCCTGCTGGTGCGCAACCTCGCCGGCAGGAAACACGAGCAGTGCTCCACCGGAGGTGAGCCACCGCATCGCCTGACGAAGGGCAGATGCATTGCGATGAACCGAACCCGGGCTCCCGAACACGTCAAGCGGAAGAAGATTCGGCTGTAGGCCCGGAACGAAGCGCAACAGGCTGGTGCCGAGGAACTTGAGGTCGCTGCGAACATGCTTCAGCAGCGAGATCAGCAGCAGACCGTCTATGGCCCCACAGGGGTGATTGGCAACGACCACCAACGGGCCCGACGCCGGGATGTGCCGCAACTCCTCTGCAGCGACATCAATCGTCACGTCGAGCGCAGCGAGCGCGCGCGTGCTGAAGTCCGATGAACCGTCGCCGCACGACGCCCGCCCGTAGGCGCGCCCGAGCGGTGTCAGCGCGAAGGTCCGAGCCAGAAGCGATGATGCGGCGTGCATGGCGTGGGCTCATTCGGGCTGTTCGGGAGACGGGCGACGGGACGCGGTTGTGCTGACCACGGACGCCGTCGCCTGTACCCGGAGTCCAGTTACTCCGTCGAAGAGGATCCGAACGACGCTTCGCCGAGGAGAACCTCGGCGTAGGCGCACCAGAACTGCACCTTCGCGATGTCAGCGATGTAGGCGGGGAGCGTGATCGACCGATTCATCTTGTCCCCGAGGGTGCCCTTCACCGTCAGCTTCTGCAGGAGATAGATCCGCCCCTTCGAGTCCACAACCTGCCAGTGCGGATCGGGCGCGTCGGGCGCCTTGAAGTCCTCGGACAACGTCAGCACCAGCGCGCCGGTGCTTCCCGACAACGTCACGCGTCCCGTGTTCGCCTTCACGCCCGCAAACGGCGTGCTGGTCCGTCCCTGCGCCGACGGGTTGGCGGTAGCGACCAACGCCGCAATCATGGTCATGGCGACGACGCCGAACGCGCGTGCCAACAGACGTTTTCGATAGCCCTCTCGCATTGCCCTGTCCTCCTCGTATGGCCGCTATATCGGCGGCCTTTCACCTGCTTGCTTCGATGACAGGTCAAGGCAAAGGTTTCAGCCTGCATGCAGCGAAACCGTTGGGCACTCCGCGACATCTAACGGCGAGCAGATTCCAGAGATCAGAGGTTTCAGACGAAAGAGTCATGACCATGCAGACATACAGCGATCGAGATGAATGGCTCGAGCCCGACGGCCTGGGCGGATTCGCATCGGGCACGGCAACTGGCATCCGCACGCGGCGGTATCACGCGCTGCTCCTGACAGCGGCCACGCCGCCAACCGGACGCATGGTGCTGGTCAACGGCCTGGATGCCTGGCTCGACAACGGGAGCGGTGCGTACGCGCTCTCATCACAGCGTTACGAGCCGGGCGTGACGCATCCCGATGGAGCGTCACGCATACGCGAGTTCACCTACGATCCCTGGCCGCGCTGGATCTTCGCGCTCGAGGACGGCACGACGATCGAGCACACCATCGTCGCGCGCCACGGGCTTCCTGTCGTGGCACTGACCTGGCGACTGCTGAGCGGACCGGGCGGTGTTCTGTCGGTGCGGCCGTTGTTCTCCGGTCGCGACTACCACTCACTGCATCGTGAGAACGGTGCGTTCCAGTTCGAACCGATCACGACGCCCGCCGGCCTCGCCTGGCATCCGTACGACGGCGTGCCTGCAATTCACGCGCACTCCAACGGCAGCTATCGCCATCAACCGGATTGGTACCGGAACTTCAGCTATCAGGTCGAGCGCGATCGCGGCCTGGACTCGGTAGAGGACCTGGCGGCGCCCGGTGTCTTCACGTTTCAGTTGCAGCACGACGAAGCGGTGCTCGTCTTCGGTGCGATCGACCTGGGGCTCGCGAGCGCCGAGACGCTCCTCAACGAGGTGCGTGCCGCCGAAACCACACGCCGCGCGCAGTTCGCATCACCGCTCCATCGCGCCGCGGACGCCTATCTCGTCACGCGCAACACCGGGCACACGCTAGTGGCCGGCTATCCCTGGTTCACCGACTGGGGGCGCGACACCTTCATCGCGCTGCGAGGAATCTGCCTCGCGACGGATCGCATCGACGAGGGGCTCAGCATCCTGCTCGAGTGGTCGCAAGCCATCTCCGAAGGCATGCTGCCGAATCGCTTTCCCGATCGCGGCGAAACACCGGAGTTCAACGCCGTTGACGCGTCCCTCTGGTTCGTCATCGCTGTCTACGATCTCCTCGAAGCAGCCGCCCGATGCCGGCGCGACATTGCCAGCAGCGATCGTGAGGCGCTCGAGCACGGCGTCGATCAGATCCTGAGCGGCTACGCACGCGGCACACGCTTCGGCATCCGTGCCGATACCGACGGGCTCCTGGCGGCCGGCGTCCCTGGTCTGCAGCTCACGTGGATGGACGCCACAGTTGGCGATCGAGTCATCACGCCGCGCGTAGGCAAGCCGGTCGAGATCCAGGCACTGTGGCTGAACGCGCTCTGGCTGGCCAACCGCCGCTCGTCGCATTGGCGGGAGATCCTCGATCGCGGACGGGCCGCGTTCGAGTCGAGATTTTGGAACGAGGCGCGCGGCATCCTTCACGATGTCGTCGACGTCGACCACCAACCCGGCACGTGGGATCCATCGTTCCGCCCCAACCAGATCTTCGCACTGGGCGGACTACCGCTCCTGCTCGTCGACGAGGCGCGCGCGCGTCGCGCGCTCGATGCGATCGAGTCTCATCTGTGGACACCCGTCGGCCTTCGTTCACTCGCAATCGGCGAGGCGGGCTATGCCGGCTGCTACGCCGGAGACGTCGCCGCACGGGACGGGGCGTATCACCAGGGCACGGTGTGGCCATGGTTGCTTACGGCCTTCGTCGAGGCATGGGTGCGTAGCCGGGGCCTTGGCAGCGCCGCCATCGCCGAAGCACGCAAGCGCTTCCTGGCGCCGCTTCTGCGTCACGTCGACGAGGCGGGGCTCGGCCACGTGTCGGAGATCGCCGACGGCAATTCACCGCACACCCCCAACGGATGTCCCTTTCAGGCCTGGTCGGTCGGTGAGGCACTACGCCTCGACCGGATCGTGCTGGCGCCACGTCCAGCACGTAACCGCGGGCGTCGATCGGCATCGAAGAGCGTGGAAGGAGCCGCTCATGAGATGGGCGTTTGACGATGCCGCCGCGATGCTTCGAAGGATCCGCGGTGAGTTCAGAGAGATGCCAGGACTCAAGTTGACGATCGGGCAGGCTGCGCGCCTGTGGCACCTCGATCCCGCGAGCTGCACGGAACTACTCGACGCCCTCGTGATCGACGGCCTCCTCAGGCGCAAGGCCGACGGGGTTTACCTCGTCGCCTCCGACACCGCCGCGCTGCGCTCGGGAAGGAACTGACCGATGCCTGCCCTCCCCCATCACTGGCGCGAGTACCTGATCGAAGCGGCCGCACTCGGCACCTTCATGATGTCGGCAGCGACGATGACAGTGCTGCTCGAGCACCCGTCATCGCCGCTTCATCAGGCGGTGCCAGGGACGATGACACGCCGTCTGCTGATGGGCGTGGCCATGGGGCTGACGGCCGCCTCGATCATCTACTCGCCATGGGGGCGAAGGTCAGGCGCACACATGAATCCCGCCGTGACGCTGACGTTCTTCAGACTCGGCAAGATCGGCCGCTCAGATGCCGGCGCGTATGTGTGCGCTCAATTCGCTGGAGGCGTTGCCGGCATCGCGTTGGCTTCCGTCCTCCTGGCGCAGTGGATCTCGGATCCGGCGGTGAACTACGTCGTCACAGCACCCGGGCCGCTCGGGTCGAGCGCGGCGTTCCTCGCCGAGGCCACGCTCTCGTTCGTCCTGATGCTGATGGTGTTATCCGCGTCCAGCCAGAAACGCGTGGCACCGTTCACCGGCGCCATCGCGGCGGTGCTGGTCGCAACTTTCATCACGATCGAAGCGCCGCTGTCGGGCATGAGCCTGAACCCCGCCCGGTCGCTGGGCCCGGATGTGGTCGGCGACACGTGGCGGGGTCTCTGGATCTATTTCACGGCACCGCCACTCGGGATGCTTCTGGCCGCTGAGACGTTCGTGCGCCGGCGCGGGCGACTCTCGGTCCGCTGCGCGAAGCTCCACCACGACAACGGTCCGTGCATCTTCAACTGCAGCTACTGAGCAACCACGATTGATTGGACGCGATCATGTCTGCTGACACTCACTACGACGTCATCATCATCGGCACCGGGGCTGGCGGCGGCACACTGGCCTACCGGCTCGCGCCGTCGGGCAAGCGCATCCTCATCCTGGAGCGAGGCGGGTACGTGCCACGCGAAAAGGAGAACTGGGACTCGCGTGCCGTCAACGTCGATGCCCGTTACCACGCGAAGGAGATATGGCGCGACAAAGACGGCAAGCCGCTCCATCCGCACACCAACTACTACGTCGGTGGGAACACCAAGTTCTATGGAGCGGCGTTGTTCCGGCTGCGCGAGCGCGACTTCGCGGAGATTCGGCACCATGGCGGCATCTCGCCGGCCTGGCCGATCGGCTACGGCGATCTCGAGCCGTACTATGCGCACGCCGAGCGTCTCTACGAAGTGCACGGTCAGCGTGGCGAAGACCCGACCGAGCCGCCGGCCAGTGGCGAGTATCCGTTCCCCGCTGTCAGTCACGAGCCGCGCATCCAGGAACTGAGTGACCACTTCACGAGTCAGGGCCTGCAGCCATTCCACGTGCCGCTGGGTATTCGCCTCGACGAGAAGAACTCACAACGCAGTCAGTGCATCCGCTGCAACACGTGTGACGGCTTTGCCTGCCTGGTCCATGCCAAGTCAGATGCACAGGTGATGTGCGTCGATCCGGCGTTGATGCATCCAAACGTCTCGCTGCTCACCGGCGCATTCGTGGCGAAGCTCGAAACCAGCGCCTCGGGTCGAGAGATCACCACCGTCCACGTGCGCCGTAATGGAGTGGCTGAACGCTATTCGGCGGACATCGTCGTCGTGGCGTGCGGCGCGATCAACTCGGCGGCGCTGCTGCTGCGGTCGGCGAACGATCGCCATCCCCATGGTCTTGGCAACTGCTCCGGTGTCGTCGGGCGCCACTACATGGGACATATCAACTCGGTCCTGATGGCTGTGTCGAAGTGCCCCAACCCGACGATCTTTCAGAAGACGCTTGGCCTCAACGACTTCTACTTCGGGTCGAAGGACTTCGAGTACCCGATGGGACACATTTCGTTCGTGGGCAAGCTCGACGCCATCGCGCTATCCGCGGGCGCGCCGCCACTCACGCCGGGATTCACGCTCGACCTGATGGCAAAGCACTCGCTCGATTTCTGGCTCACATCGGAGGATCTGCCCAATCCCGACAATCGGGTCACCCTCGACCGCGACGGCAACATCGAGCTGCGATATACGTCGAACAATGAAGAGGGACACAAACGTTTGATCGCCAAGCTCGAGCATGTCATGCAGCAACAGTCGGCCTGCTCGGCTCACGGGCACGGCTGTCATCAAGGTCTGTTCTCCCGCAGTCTCTTCGTCGGCCAGCGAATCCCACTCGCCGGCGTCGCTCACCAGAACGGCACGATTCGGTTCGGCCGGGACCCCCGTTCGTCGGCGCTCGATCCGATGTGCAGGTCACATGAGGTCGACAACCTCTACGTTGTCGACGGCAGCTTCTTTCCGTCGAGCGGCGCCGTGAACCCGGCGCTGACGATCATGGCCAACGCGCTTCGCGTGGGGGATCACCTGCTCGAGAGGATGAACTGACATGCGGCAACTGCAGATCCGCGGCGCCGTGATCACTGTCGCATTCTGCCTGTGGCTGGCGCCGGCTGTATTCACGGCGCCAACATCGGGCGCGCTGATCCAGGCGGTCGACAGCGTAGGCATGACCGTCTCGAACATGGACCGATCGATCGCGTTCTTCTCGGAGGTCCTGACGTTCGAGAAGATATCCGACGACGAAGTCACGGGGAGCGAGTACGAGCGACTCAACGGCGTGTTCGGTCTTCGCATGCGAGTCGTGAGGATGAGGCTGGGCGCGGAGCACATCGAGCTGACGGAGTACCTCACGCCGCGCGGGCGGCCCATTCCAGTCGATTCGCGCAGTAACGACGGCTGGTTCCAGCACGTCGCGATCATCGTCTCGGACATGGACAAGGCGTATGCCCGGTTGCGCCAGCACCGGGTCGAGCATGCGTCGCCTGAACCGCAACGACTGCCTGACTGGAACAAGGCCGCTGGCGGAATCAAGGCGTTCTATTTCAAGGATCCGGATGGGCATCCGCTCG
Source organism: Acidobacteriota bacterium (assembly GCA_032156805.1). Taxonomy (GTDB): domain Bacteria; phylum Acidobacteriota; class Vicinamibacteria; order Vicinamibacterales; family UBA2999; genus Gp6-AA40. The sequence goes on along the minus strand of JALDXQ010000044.1, from coordinate 9,111 downwards.
AGATCCTGCAGTTCCCTGAAGGCAAGGGCGATCCCAGGTGGCACGCCGGGAGCCGGCGACTCTTCCTCGGGATCGACCACACGGCGATAGTGGTGGGTGATACCGCAACCAGCCTCGCCTTCTACCGGGATCTGCTGGGTCTCCGGGTCGCTGGTGAGAGCGTGAACTACGGCCCGGAGCAGGAACGCCTCAACAACGTGTTCGGCGCGCGCCTCCGCATCACGGCGCTGCGCGCGGCCGGCCCCGGCATCGAGTTCCTCGAATATCTGGCCCCTCGTAACGGCCGTCCGGCCGTCGGCATCCAAGCCAATGACGTGGCGCACTGGGAGACAACGCTGACGACGACCGATGCCGGCGAAGCGTTCGGCCGGTTCCTGCTTCGCCGCGTGTTTCTGGTTTCTCCAGCGGTCGCGGCAACCGAGCGGGCGCCGCACTTTCGCAAAGGCGTCCTCGTGCACGATCCGGACGGACATCCTGTAAAGGTGATCGAGCGATGACAGCAGAAGAACAGCGCCTGGAGGACACCAGCGTCCGGCGCGCCAACTGGAAGCGCTGGGGGCCCTATCTCAGCGAACGGGCATGGGGCACGGTTCGTGAGGACTACAGCGCGGGCGGCACAGCGTGGGAGTACTTGCCGCACGATCAGGCGCGCTCACGCGCCTATCGCTGGAACGAAGACGGCATCGCCGGCATCAGCGACCGTCATCAGCGCATCTGCTTCGCCGTGGCGCTGTGGAACGAACAGGATCCGATCCTGAAAGAGAGACTGTTCGGACTGACCGGGAACGAGGGGAATCACGGCGAGGACGTCAAAGAAGCGTACTTCTACCTCGATAGCACGCCGACGCACTCGTACATGAAGTATCTGTACAAATACCCGCAGCGTGCGTTTCCCTACGCTCAGCTCGTCGACGAGAACCGGCGCAGGAATCGAGACGTTCGCGAGTTCGAGCTGGGCGACACGGATGCCTTCGCAGACAACCGCTACTTCGACGTCTTCGTCGAGTACGCGAAGGCCGACAGCAACGACATCCTGATCCGCGTCACCGCCTTCAACCGCGCCGCTGTTGCTGCTCCCCTTCATCTGCTGCCGACGGTGTGGTTCCGCAACACCTGGTCGTGGGCGCAGGGATCGCCGAGGCCGGAGCTGTACAAGGTCGCCGGACCAGGGAGCGCGGTCGCCCTCCATCATCTCAAGGCGGGCGCGTACACGCTTCGCTTCGAGGGAACTCCGGAGCTCCTGTTCACCGAGAACGACACCAACAATCGGCGTCTCTTCAACGCCGACAACGCGTCACCATTCGTCAAGGACGGTATCAACGACTACATCGTGCACGCCCGGCGCGACGCCGTGAACCCGGCGCAGACGGGCACAAAGGCGGCGGGACACTACAGCGCGCTGGTCGGTGCTGGCCAATCCATGACCGTACGGATGCGATTGACCGATGGCGTCGTCGCCGACGATCCGGCCGGCATCGGCACCGACTTCGACAGCATCTTCGCCGCGCGGCAGCGCGAGGCCGACGATTTCTACGCGACGGTCATTCCCGAGACGCTCTCGCCTGACGCCGCCAACGTCATGCGTCAGGCACTCGGTGGCATGCTCTGGTCGAAGCAGTTCTATCACTACGTCGTACGCGACTGGCTGAACGGAGATCCCGGTCAGCCGGCTCCACCAGAGGGACGCCGTCACGGCCGGAACTGGCAGTGGACGCACCTGAACAACGCGGACGTCATCTCGATGCCAGACAAGTGGGAGTACCCCTGGTACGCGGCCTGGGATCTCGCATTCCACTGCGTTCCGCTTGCCCTCGTGGACTCCCAGTTCGCGAAGGATCAGCTGATTCTGCTGTTGCGCGAGTGGTACATGCATCCGAACGGTCAGTTGCCCGCCTACGAGTGGGCGTTCGGCGACGTGAACCCACCCGTGCACGCATGGGCAGCGTGGCGCGTCTACAAGATCGAGAAGCGGCGTCGCGGCGTCGGCGATCGACAGTTCCTCGAGCGCGTCTTCCACAAGCTCCTGATCAACTTCACGTGGTGGGTGAATCGCAAGGACGCCGAAGGCATGAACGTCTTCCAGGGCGGGTTTCTGGGCCTCGATAACATCGGCGTCTTCGACCGGAGCGCAGCACTGCCCACCGATGGCCATCTCGAGCAATCCGACGGCACGAGCTGGATGGGGATGTATACGCTCAACATGCTCGCGATCGCGATGGAGCTCGCCGGCGAGGATCCGACCTACGAAGATGTCGCGAGCAAGTTCTGGGAGCACTTCCTTTACATCGCCGCGGCGATGAACAACCTCGGCCAGGACGGTATCTCCCTGTGGAACGAGGCCGACGGCTTCTATTACGACGTGCTGCACGCCAGCAACGGCGATCAGTTTCCGTTGAAGGTCCGCTCGATGGTCGGCCTCATTCCGCTCTTCGCCGTCGAGACGCTCGAACCCGAGCTGCTGAACAGGCTGCCTGGATTCAAGGGGCGCCTGGAGTGGTTCCTGAACAACCGATCGGATCTCGTCCAGCACGTGGCCTGCGTGCGCACGCCCGGTACGGACGAGCGCCGGCTGTTGTCGATCGTCACGCAGGACCGGTTGCGCCGCGTGCTGAAGATCATGCTCGATGAGAAGGAGTTCTTCTCGCCGTTCGGCATTCGCGCGCTCTCGCGCGCTCATCTCGACGCGCCCTACAGGCTGGACCTCGGAGGCCAGGTGCACAAGGTGGGGTACGAGCCGGGCGAGTCGACCACGGGACTCTTCGGCGGCAACTCGAACTGGCGCGGCCCGATCTGGTTTCCAGTCAACTTCCTCCTCGTCGAGTCGCTCCAACGCTTTCACTACTACCTCGGCGACGACTTCACGGTGGAGTGCCCTACCGGGTCCGGCATCCAGATGAATCTGCGTGAAGTGGCGACGGAGTTGTCGCGCCGCCTCGCCCGTCCGTTCCTGCGCGATGCCGACGGCCGTCGCCCCGTACACGGAACGGACGAGCGCTTCAGCACCGATCCCAACTGGCGCGATCTGGTGCTCTTTTACGAATACTTCCACGGCGACAACGGCCGTGGCGTCGGCGCCAGCCATCAGACCGGCTGGACCGGGCTTGTTGCCAAGCTGCTGCAACAGAGCGCTGAGAAGGTCGCGGCCGCGCGCGCCGAGGAACACGATCTCGAGGTCGAGATCGGCTGATCGCTGAGAGGACGACTATGAAGGCTCTTGCTGTCTTTCCCGGGAAACCGAACTCGCTGCACCTGACCGAACTCGAGAAGCCCTCGGTGAACGATGTCCCCGGCGGTCGTGGCGTGCTCGTGCGGGTGCTCAGGGTTGGTGTCGACGGCACCGACAAGGAAATCAACGCGGCCGAGTACGGCGCCGCCCCGGCGGGCTACGACTTCCTGGTAATCGGCCACGAAGGGTTCGGTCAGGTCGAGGCCGTCGGCTCCGAGGTGACGGAACTAAAGGCAGGCGACTTCGTCGTCGCCACCGTGCGCCGCCCGGGTACAAGCCTCTACGACAGGATCGGCACCTCGGACATGACGACCGACGACGTGTATTTCGAGAGGGGAATCAACCTGCGCCACGGCTACCTCACGGAGTACTACGTTGACGACGCCGACTTCATCGTGAAGATTCCACTCGGACTTCGCCATGTAGGTGTGCTCCTGGAACCCCTCACCGTCGTGGAGAAGGGAATCGCGCAGGCCTACGAGATTCAGCGCCGGCTGCGCGTGTGGCGACCGAAGCGTGCGGCGGTCATGGGTGCGGGCACGATTGGACTGCTGGCGGCGCTCGGGCTCAAGCTGCGTGGGCTCGACGTCACGGTCTTCGGCCAGCGCCTCGCGCCGTATCGCAACTCGGATCTGCTGGAGCAGCTGGGCGCGCGCTACGTGTCCACCAGGTCCACGTCGGTCGCGCAGGGAGCCATTGAGTTCGGGCCGTTCGACATCATCTTCGAAGCGACCGGCTTCTCACCGATCGTCTTCGACAGCATGCAGGCGCTCGCGAAGAACGGCGTGCTCGTGTTGTCCAGCGTGACAGGTGGCGATCGCCGTTACGAGGTGCCGTCGGACAAGATCAACCTCGACTTCGTGCTCGGAAACAAAGTGATGGTTGGCACGGTCAACGCCAACCGTGAATATTTCGAGCGCGGCGTCGAGGACATGGCGCTGGCCGAAGCCGAGTTCGCCGGATGGCTGCAGCAGCTGCTGACGCACCCCGTGCGCGGCCTCGACAACTTTCGTCAACTCCTCGACACGCTGACGTCGGCGAAGGACGCGATAAAGGTGTACTGTGAAGTGGCGCCAATGGACGACCGCAGCTCCTACCACGACGTTGGAGTCGAGCGCACCGCATCGGCAGCCAGTGCTCCACGTTGAGCGGGAGGATCCCCTGTCGACCAAGCCGTACATCACTTGTCAGGAGCTCATCGATTTCATCGCGAGCTATCGGGACAATGAACTGACGCCGGAGCAGCGCGTCGAGTTCGAGCGGCATCTGTCGGTCTGTCCGTCGTGCGTTGCCTACCTCGACACCTACGAGCAGACAATCGCGCTGGCGCGGAAATCGAGCGACGAGCCCGTCCCGGACAACGTGCCCGAGTCGCTCGTGCAGGCGATTCTCGCGGCGCGCGGGACACCGAAGTGACACCTACCGGCTACGAGAGCAGCTCGCGATAACACGCTTCGTACATCGGAACGACGCGCTCCACACAGAACTCACTTCGCACTCGACGGCATGCGGCCTGTGCCACGTCGTGGTGCAGTGATTCGTTGGTCAACAGCGCGACTCCGCTCGTGGCCATCTCGTCGATCGCGTCGAGCGGATGCAGGAACCCGCTGACGCCGTGCTCGATCACTTCCGGTAATCCGCCAACGCGCGAAGCGACCACCGGCACCTCGCACGCCATCGCCTCGAGCGCCGCCAGACCGAAGCTCTCCTGTGCCGAGGGCAGCAGGAAGAGATCCGCGATGGACAGGAGAGGCACGACTTCCTCTTGCGCTCCGACCGCATCAACCAGCGAACCAATACCGAGGTCGCGCGCGAGCTGCTGTGCCATCGCCAGATCGGGACCATCGCCCACCAGCAGCAGCCGCGCGGGTACCTGCTTCCGGATGCGATCGAAGATGGCCACGACCGCATCCACGCGTTTGACAGGACGAAAGTTCGAGATGTGCACGATCACTTTCGTCGCGCTGTCGCCACCGGAGAAGCGCCTCCGAAGATCGGGACGGGCACGTCGACGATGGATCGCGCAGTCGAGGAAGTTGGGGATCACCGAGATCGGATGCTTCACTCCCAGCTCGGCATAGGTCGAGGAGCGCAGGCTGTTCGATACCGCGGTGACGCCATCTGACTGCTCGATCGAAAACGCGACAATGCGCGAGTACGAAGGATCGCTGCCGACGAGCGTGATGTCGGTCCCGTGCAGGGTCGTCACGACACGCGGCCCTGCTCCGTCGGCCGTCAGAATCTGACGCGACAGAAACGCCGCCGTCGCGTGAGGCACGGCGTAGTGCGCATGGATGATGTCCAGCTTCGACTCGCGCGCGACCTGCACAATCCGGTTCGCCAGCGACAACAGGTACTGCGGCTCGCGAAACAACGGGTACGTCGGCGTCAGTACCTGGTGGAAGAACAACCCTTCCTGGAAGTCTCCGAGCCTGAACGGCGTCTCCGTGCTGATGAAGTGCGCCTGATGCCCGCGCGACGCGAGCGCCTTGCCCAGTTCAGTGGCCACGATCCCGCTGCCGCCGACTGAGGCGTAACAGACGATGCCGACGTTGAGTAGATCGGTCACTTGGGCAGAAGATGCGGACGAAGGACAGGATGTTTCACGACGATTCCTTCCGCGAACGCGACGCCGGCGAGCGCGCCAAACTGCATGTCGCGGCTCTCGATGAGCTGCGTGAATCCGGTCGACGTCAGCCGAGTGGCAACAGCGTCAGCCTGCGGTGGCCGGAACTGACTCACGAAGCACGCCAGCGCACGACGCTTCGTGGCGTAGTACTCGCTCACGTCGACGACAAATGACGGCGGAGCCGAGTCATTGATGAAGTAGTAGCACACCGACTCGGGTTTCCACGCTTCACCGTCGGCGTTATATCGCCGCAGCCCTGCACTGAAAATCGACTCGGTGAGCAGCTGACTGGCGGCAACATGATCAGGGTGTCGGTCGGACCAGTACGGCACGGCTACGACCCGCGGCTGAGCCTTGCGGACGAGGCTCGCCACGGCGCGCATGTGACTCGGGTCCGTCCCGATCGCACGGTCCGGCAGACGCAGGTTCACGCGCCACGCCGCGCCGAGCACATCACAGGCGGCATCGGCCTCGGCCAGGCGCTCGGGCACCGTGCCGTTGCTTCCCATCTCGCCCGCCGTCAGGTCACACAGGCCCACCTGATGTCCGAGCGCAACATGTTTGGCCACGAGGCCCCCGATACCGATCTCGATGTCGTCCGGATGGGGACCAACGGCCAGGAGATCGACCGGTGAGAGCGATGTCTTCATCGAGTCCAGCCGAACACCTCGTCATGTTTGCCGGGCTCGCCAGCGGCGGCCCTGGCCAGCACTCGCGCCGCCAGGAACGCGCCCGATGTCGAGGCACCGCCAAGGCCGAACAGATGCCGAGGATAGTTTCGATGCGGGCCGATGTACATAATCCCGTCGGCGGTCTCCCCGTACGAACCTTCCCAGCCATACTCCGGCTGGAGTCCGGAGATCGCTGTGTTCATCATCAACAACTCGTACATCAGCTGGCCGGTCCGCTGCACGAGCACCGCATCACGCTTCCGGGCCGGTGTCTCGTCTTGCACCGCGCCGGTCACAAGTAGCCGATCGTCGCGCGTCCAGCGAACGCGATGACGCGGCGTTGCCGTATCGCTGATCGTCACTCCCCGCCCCGCGAGCTGTTTTCGAATCGCCGCCGGTACCGGCTCGGTGAGCACGAAATACTCTTCACGTCGTTTGAAGTGACGACGAAGCGGCTTGAACTCCGACGTGGCCAGGCCGGTGCAGACGATCACCGTCTTGGCCCGGACGAGGCCGCCATCGAGCGTAATCTCCACCTGCTTTGCGCCGGCGCGAACCTTCATCACGCGCGATCGCTCGAAGAAGGTTGTCCCTCGTGATTTTGCCGCCGCGGCCAGTCCCAGGCACGCCCGATAGGGATCGAGCGTGAAACATGCGCCGGTGCGCAACGCACCGGGCGCGTCGAGGGAGGCCGCCCGGCTCACCATCGCCGGCGTCATCCACTGAGCCTCGAGACCGGCCGCATCCCGAGCCTCGTACTCTCGCCGCAACCCCTTCCCGTCGTCGCGCGTCGCGACCGTGATCTGATCGCACGGCTCGAGCCCGCAGGAAATCTTCAGGCGTCGAATGAGGGAGGCCGCATCGAGCGACGCGCGCCGCCAGCTCTCGAAGATACGGCGGGCATTCCGCAGCCCCTGCCGCTCGCTGACCTCGCGGAACGACGGCCCCGGCTCCGGCAGCAACAGGCCGGCCCCACGGCCGGCGCTTCCCTGCCCGATGCGGTCCGCGTCGATGAGGATCGGCGCGAGGCCGGCCACGGCGCACGCATAGGCCGTGGCACACCCGGTCAGGCCGCCGCCAATGATGGCGACCTCGGCGGTCAGCTCACCACGAAGCCGAGGATGGTCAGGACGACGCGTGCGTGGAAAGTTGTCGATCCAGGAAGAGACACCGTAACGTGTACGCATGTAGTTCAGATTTCAGAATGCAGAATGCAGAACGTCAGCAGTCGACCGCGGTTTCGGGCAGCGTCTGCATCCTGGATTCTGCATTCTGCAGTACAGACCATGCAGCCGTCATCTCGGCGGCGACGGGGGGAAACGAACGGCTCGGCACCGGAGTAGTTCAGTCCGTAACATGTCAGATTCTGGATCATCCGGGACGGGCGTCTGACGCGATAATCACGATAATCATCTCAATGCGTCGGCGACTGTGGAAGATAGGGCTCGCGATTGGGTGCGTGCTCGCCCTTGGGGCGATCGCGGCAGGCGTGTGGGTGCGTGGCCAGCTTCGTGGCAGCCTGCCGGCGCTGGCAGGCACCCTTCAACTGGAAGGTCTTTCGACCCCGGTCATCGTCACCCGCGATGCGCTCGGCATCCCGACCGTCAGAGGGGCATCGCGAGAGGACGTGGCGCGCGCAACCGGATTCCTGCACGCGCAGGAGCGGTTCTTTCAGATGGATCTGGCCCGCCGACGGGCCGCCGGCGAACTGGCCGCACTCGTCGGGCCGCGCGCCGTCGTCGCAGACCGCCAGATTCGCCTGCATCGTTTCCGGGCCGCCGCGCGCCGCTCCCTCGTTGCGATGGAGCCGGGATGGCGAGCCATCCTCGATGCCTATACGGCTGGAGTCAATAGCGGCCTGCGCCAGCTGGGCACGCCGCCATTCGAGTACATCCTGCTGCGACAGGAACCCGGGGAGTGGCTGGTCGAGGACAGTGTGCTTGTCGTCCTGTCGATGTTCATCACCCTGCAGGATCCCGACGGCTCGTACGAGGCAACGGTCGGCACGATCCACGACGTGCTGCCGCAAGCGCTTGCGCAGGTCCTTGCTCCGATCGGAACCGAGTGGGATTCGCCAGTCGTCGGCGCCGCATTTGAGGTCCCGCCGATTCCCGGTCCCGATGTCTACGATCTGCGGGCCCGCCGCACCGGCAAGACTCCACCGCCGTCCTATCACCGGGTGCCCCCGCCAACCCGGCTTCGTCCGGCCGAACAGGAGTCGTCGAACGGGCGATGGAGTATTGGGCAGTGGGCAATGGAGACGCGGGATCCGCGGCTGGGACTCGAGGCCGACAAGGAAGGCGCCATCGGCAGCAACAGCTGGGCGATTTCGAGCCGGCTGACCGAGGATGGACGGGCACTGCTCGCCAACGACATGCACCTGACCGTTCGCGTGCCCAACACGTGGTACCGCGCGTCGCTCGAGTGGCAGGATGGACCGAATACTGCGCCCCGTCGACTCATCGGCGTGACGCTTCCCGGCGTTCCGGCCGTAGTCGTCGGCAGCAACACGCAGGTGGCGTGGGGATTCACCAACTCGCAGGGCGACTGGAGCGACATCGTCCTGCTCGATGTCGATCCTGCTG
>JALDXQ010000043.1:0-43458 GCA_032156805.1 Acidobacteriota bacterium | reverse complement strand
GTGGCGGTCCAGGTCCACTTGTACTGGAACATCGGAGAGCGTCCGCTTCCGCCGACCGTGCCGGTCTCCGGCGTGGCTGTCGGGACGGCGCCGACACCGCCGATTTGCGGGTAGTCACTGAGCCGGAAGGCGCCGCCGTCGACGAAGATGCCCGCCTGGTGCGTACGCGACAGCTGCATGGTCAGGCGCAGCGTCGGTGTGATCGTTCCAGACGTGCTGTTCTTCGCGGGGCGATCGAAGTCCGGATCGTAGTTCCACTTGGTGATGTCGCCGGCGCTCTTGTTGTAGAAGATGCCGGGCTGGTCGCTTCCGGTGCCCGCGTACCTGGTCGCATAGAAGAACCAGAAACGGTCCTGCATGATCGGACCGCTGTTCATCAGGCTGGCATCCCACTGATAGTTCGTCTTGGCCGGCGTTCGCAGCCCGGCGGCTCTCAACTCCTGCGTGAAGTTGTCGCCTTGCATCGAGCCGTCCAGGCCGGACGCCGGAAATCGATTCTCGAAGCGGTTGCTGCCGTTGCGCGGAATCAGGTTGACGATCGGGCCTCCGACCTCGACGTCACCGAGTCCGCCGCTGGTGGTCAGCACGACTTCCTCAGTGGTATCGAGCCGGCCGTAACCGGAGACGCCGCCGCCGTTGATCGCGGCGCCGGTGCCGATCCCGTCCGTCTGTGCGATGCCCTCGTTGCCGCGTCCGCCGCGCCCGCCGAAGACAATCATCCCGGGGCTCAGCAGGACATTGTTGTTACCGCCGTTGCTCTGAACCATCGACGGCATCAGGACCATGACCGCTGCGTACCCCTGCGCGGTGGGAATCGATTCGATCAGGTTCTCGTCCAGCGTGCGGCGCCGCCGCGCGCTCTGGACGTCGACGATCGGGCTCTCACCAGTCACGGTGACTGTTTCTTCGAGTGCGCCGAGCCGCATCTCGACGTTGACCGTGGACACAAAGTCCGCAGGCAGCTCCAGTTCTGCACGCTTCACGGTGCTGAATCCTGTCAGCGTGAACGTGACGGTGTAGGTGCCAGGCCTCAGCTCGAGAATCCGGTACTGACCGGTCTCGTCGGTGACGGCCGAACGCACTTTTTCAATGAGCACATCGCTCGCAGCTTCCACGGAAACGCCAGGCAGGACTGCACCGGACGGATCCCGGACAACACCTGTAATCGACGACTGAGCGGAAGACCAGGAGGGAACCACCAGACACGTCAGGACCACCACCGCGTGAGTCAGTCGGCGCATGTCGATCTCCTTCCCTCCAGCAACTGTTAATCAGTGACGCTGGGTTGCGCGTGACGACGAAAACCGCGTGAATGCCGAGCCCTTAATGGTTGTGCCGCTTTTACGCCCTTCGGTCGAGATAGTCAAGGATTGTGCGTGGCGGCGTTAGCGAAACGCGCGCGCCTTTCGTTATGATTTCCGTCACTCCCGTGTCCAAGCCCATTTCCCTCATCGCCATCGCCGTGCTCGTCGGGATCCTGGGCGTGGCCGCGTGGTCGGGTGTGGAGCGGTGGCTGACTCAGCGCGCGCTGGCGGCGCATCTCGCGGACGGCAAAGAGTTCGCCGCCCGCGTGCTCGAGGAAGTTGGCGCCGTTCCGGACGAGCTTCGGGAAAGCTCCGGAGTGGTCGTCAGTCGAACTCAGCCCGGCGTGTTGTGGTCGCACAACGATTCTGGTGACGGGCCCAACCTTTACGCCATCGACATCTCCGGCCGCTTGCTCGCAAAGATTGCCGTCACAGACGCGATGGCGCGCGACTGGGAGGACATCTCGTCCGGCCCCTGTCCCGCAGCCGATGGAAACGAGGCCTCGGCGCAACCATCGATCTGTCTCTATGTGGCAGACATTGGCGACAACAACGAGGTTCGCCGCGAAGTAACGATCTACATCGTCGCCGAGCCGAAGATAGGCGGAGCGGACACGTCATACACGGCCACCGCACGGTCGATCAACCTCCAGTATGCGGAGGGGCCGACCGATGCCGAGGCCATTGCCGTGCATCCCAACGGCGACATCACGCTCGTCTCCAAGGGGCGTAGAGGCAAGATCGATTTCTTCATCATTTCCGCTGACACCGTGAGGCGAGCGCTGAGGTCGGGTGGAACGATCATGGCGCGGTACAACGGCAACACCGGGATTCCACCGGAAGACCGGACCGGACGCCTGGCCACGTCTGCTGCGATCTCTCCCGACGGCAAGACGCTGGCGGTTCGGACGTACTACGACATCTACTTCTATGGACTGGTGACCGAACGTGGCGAGAGCCGGTGGCGCGACCTCGGACGACCGTGTTCCCTGGGCGACGCCGAGCCGCAAGGTGAAGCGATCGACTTTCTCGACGAGAACACGCTGCTGATCACGTCAGAGCGCGCACGCGGCCGCCCGGGAGCGATTCACAAGGTGCAATGCTGAACGTACTTTCCACTTGCAGGGTGTGACCGGCGCTCTCACCCTGTGAGCGCCGGTCACACCCTGCAGCCGACCATCTCCTTCATCATCAGCAACTTGTACAATGGCGCGCCGCTTGCCTCGTCGTCGAGACATGAAAAGACTCGCGCTTCTGTTCACACTGTTCGCCCTCGCATTGCCTCCGGTTCACGCCCAGGAAACGGATGCGCCCGAGGGCGCCATCATCGACTCCGTCGAGATGTCGGGCTTCTCGCTCTACAGCCTGAGCCCGGGACTTCAAAAAGACATCAACTCACTGGTTGGAACGCCGCTCGATCGCGAGCGATTGAACGCGCTGTCCTCGCGCATCGAAGAAGAGCAGCCCGAGGTCGTAACAGCCATTCGCAGTGTATCCCGCGCCGACGGCAAGGCACACGTCATCTTCCTCGTCGCGCGAATCAGCGACGACAGCGACCTCTCCGAGAACATCAACGCCCGTTACGTCGTAGAGAGCGTGGATCTCGAGGGACCATCGAGCGAGGTCAGTCAGCAACTCCGCGACGATCTGCAAACACTGGTCGGCAAGCGGCTCGACACTGAGGAAGCCGAGCGGCTCAGGGACCGCCTGGAGAGCGAACTTCCCGGGCGTGACGTCGCCCGCAAGATCTCGAAGGGATCGCAGACGGGCAGAATCCGCGTCGTCTTCGAGATCTTCGAAGAACCCTGGATTCGTTTCGTGCCCCCGCGATCGAAGCTGGTGTACCACTCCGAGCAGGGCTGGAGCGGTGTCCTCGACATCCCGATGAGCAGCTCGCGCAGCCGTCATCGGTTCACCCTCGGCGCCGTGTTCAACGACATCGACGATCTGATCGAGGAATATTCCGGCTTCCGGCTCGCGTTCGAGAGCCGCATGATCGGGACCGAGAGGTTCGGCGCCCGGTTCGAGTTCTCACGTTACAACCAGACGTGGGAGGACGCGACGCTCTCGGCGTTTGCCGTCAACACTGGCCTCCCGGAGCTGTATCGGAATCGGCTGACCGTCGAGCCGACCGCGACATTTGCGTTCAATCCCAACGTTCGGGTGACCGGCGGCCTCAGCATCGTCGAGCTGGAGTCGCTCACCAACTCGCCCGGTTCGCAGATGGCGAACGCGTGGGTCGCGAGTGTCAGCGCCGACCATGAATGGAAGTCGACGGACGACATCAACCAAAGGGTCGAAGCCCGCTACCAGCTGCGCGCCGCCATGGACGGACTTGGCAGCGATCTCGTCTACAAGAGGCACCTCGGAGACGCCCGTTATCAGCTCGACCACCGCCGCAGCACGGTGATCGCGTCGCTTTCGCTCGGCTACATCAGCGGCAACGCACCGCTGTTCGAGCGCTTCTCGCTGGGAAACTCCCTGACGCTGCGCGGCTGGGACAAGTACGACATCGCACCGCTCGGCGGCGAGCAGGTGTTTCATTCTTCGGTCGAGTATCGACTCTGGCACGTCGGCGTGTTCTTCGATGCCGGGTCGGTTTGGGATCGAAACGCGGACATGAACATCCGCTATTCGACCGGGTTCGGTGTCGCCAGCGACAACTCGTTCCTGACGCTGGCGTTTCCACTGAACAGCAACGATACCGGCGTTACCTTCATGGCAGGAGTGCGGTTTTGAGCGCCGCGCGGGTTCGAATGTGGCGCTGCCAGATCGGACTGTTGACGCTCGTCGTGATCGCTGCCGCCGCGCCGCGGCTGATGGCGCAGACGGTGACCGTGAGAACCGTTGCCAATGCCCTGCACGTCCAGGCGCGCAATTTCAACTTTCTCGATGGGGCCGTGCTCGCTCGCTTGAAAGAAGGACGCTCGCTGCGCATCGACTTCGAGATGACCGTCCTGGCGAAACCCGACGGGCCGATCGTGAGGCAAGTGATGCAGGCCTTCACGGTGAGCTTCGACCTGTGGGAGGAACGGTTCGCCGTCTCACGAATTGGATCGCCGGCGAAGTCCATCTCGCATCTGCGGCCACGTGACGCCGAGACCTGGTGCCTCGAGAACGTCACGATGCCCATCGCGTCGCTCGGGCTCGGGCGCGATACGCCGTTCTGGATCCGTCTGGCATATCGCGTTCTGGATACGACCGCCGCCGGCAACGAGGCCCCTGGCGCACGATATACCCTCGAGGGATTAATCGACCGCTTGAGCCGTCGCCGCGAAGATGACAATTTGGCGCGTTCGATCGATGCCGGGCCGTTTCGGCTGCCGTGATCGCGGCTGGACGTAGAGGCGGGCCTTCTGACCCGCGTCGGTTGGACATCCATGAATAGTCTTCGCGGCAAACTGATCCTGGCCTTCATCATCGCGACGCTCATGCCGCTCGGCGCGACGATCTGGATCGCGACGTCGCTGCTCGAGCGGAGTCTGGGCTATGCGACGACCGAGGAGCTCGATCGCCTGTCGCGGACGCTCGAGGGGACGGTCAGGCAGTTCTACCAGCGCGAGCGCGACTCACTCAGGCGGGATGCGCTCGACGGCCGGCTCACGCCAACGTCATATGTTGTTGACGATCTCGGCGCCTGGCCCGAGGAGGTTCGCTCGTTCTGGGAGAGCAGCGAGGCGGAGCGAACCAGTCAGTCAGGACCCGGCGGGGATCACCTCGACTTCATGCGCAAGGGGCCAGGTGGGGTCGACGTGTACCGTCGCGATCTGGGCGGCATCAGGATGCAGGAGTTGTCCGAGGAGTTCCGCCGCACACGTGAGCTGGTCGGCGCGATCGAGTCTCGCGATCTGCGACGGGGATTCACGTTGACCTTGCTGCTCCTCGTCGGTGTGGTGTGGCTCGTCTCGCTCGCACCCCTGCTCTTCATTGCCCATCGCATCAGCAGCCCGATCCGTCAGCTCACCGCGGGACTGACCGATTTCGCGGCAGGGCAGTGGGATCGTCGTCTCGATAAGGGCGGAAGGGACGATGAGGTGGGCCGGGCGGTCGATGCATTCAACGACATGGCCGAGCAGTTGCGACGCAGTCGTGAGCGGCTCGTCTACCTCACGCAGATGTCGAGCTGGCAGTCGCTCGCGCGCAAGACCGCGCACGAGTTGAAGAACTCGCTCACGCCAATTCGTCTCACCGTCGAGGAAATGCTCGCGCGGCAGCCCGTATCCGATCGCGCGTTCATGGACCAGGCCGTCCAGATCGTCGTGAGCGAGATCGAAACGCTGGAGCGCCGCGTTCGCGCCTTCTCCGAGTTCGCGAGCGAACCGCCGGTGAACCCCGAGGTCTTCGATCTCAACGTGCTGATCGCCGAGCGTGTCGCGCTGCTGAAGCCTGCGCACCCGGAGACGACCTACAGCTTCCGGCTCGACGTGCGCGGTCCGCGTGTCCACGCCGGGACCGACCTGGTCAAAGGTATCCTCACCAACCTGCTCGAGAACGCGGCCGAGGCAGCGGGACCAGGCGGATCGGTCATGACCATCTCGCATTCGCAGGGTGGGCAGGCGGTGGTCGAAGTCCACGATTCGGGACCCGGCCTCAATGAGGATGCGCGCCGTACGCTCTTCGAGCCGACGATCACGTTCAAGAAAAAGGGGATGGGCCTGGGCTTGTCGATTGCGCGCAAGAACGCCCTGCTGCTCGGCGGCGACATCACGCTGGTCAGGGGCGAGCTTGGCGGCGCTGGATTCAGAGTAGCCTTGCCAGCGGCGCCCGAGCCGCGCTGGTCGCCGCCGGGCTAGCGCCGCTTCATAGAAGAACCAGGCACCAAGCACGAGACACAAGGGACTACACGGAGATAGATGACCCCCAGACGCCACATCGTCATCGTCGACGACGAGCCCAACATCGGGCTCTCCCTCCGCCTGATTCTCGAGGGAGAGGGGTATCGCGTGTCGATCTGCGACTCGGCGGCGAGGTTCCGGGCCCAACGCGCTGTCTCACGCGCGGACTTGTACCTCCTCGATGTTCGCCTGCCGGATGGCAACGGTATCGACCTGCTGCGATTGCTGAGACAAGGCGAAGACTTGACGCCCGCGGTGATGATCTCCGGGCACGGGACCATCCGCGACGCGGTCGAAGCCACGCAGAACGGAGCCTTCGACTTCCTCGAGAAACCGCTGGCGCGCGATCGGGTGCTTCTCGTCGTGAAGAACGCGCTCGAGCGCTCCGACCTGCAGCGCGAGAATCAGCGGTTCCGCGAACTGGTCGGAGACGCTCCTCGCATGATTGGCCGGAGCGAGGTGTTCCAGCGCGCGGTGACACAGGCCACGCAGGTCGCCCGTTCCGATGCAGGCGTTCTCCTGGCTGGCGAGTCAGGAACCGGCAAGGAACTTCTGGCCGAGCATATTCATCGCGAGAGCCCGTTTGCCTCGCGACCGTTCGTGAAGGTCAATTGCGCGGCCATTCCGACCGAGCTCATCGAGAGTGAGCTGTTCGGTCACGAGAAGGGTGCATTCACCGGCGCGGCGGGTCTGCGGCGCGGGAAGTTCGAGCTTGCCGATGGCGGCAGCATCTTCCTGGACGAAGTCGGCGATCTCCATGAGGCCTCGCAGGCGAAGTTGCTGCGCGTCCTCCAGGACGGAGAGTTTCAGCGGCTCGGTGGCGAGCAGTCGATTCGTGTTGCCGTACGCGTCATTGCCGCGACGAACCGTCGTCTCGACGAGCTCATCACAGAAGGAAAGTTTCGACAGGATCTGTTCTATCGGTTGAATGTGGTGCCGATCCGTGTGCCTCCGCTGCGCGAACGGCGCGAGGACGTCCGCGATCTGGCGGCGTATTTCCTGACCGAGTTCTGCGCACGCAATAACTTCCGGCCCAAGGCGATGGACGACGAGGTGCTGCCTGTGCTCGAGCGCTACGGGTGGCCCGGGAACGTACGGGAGCTGCGCAACACCGTCGAACGAATGGCTATCCTGACGCCAGGGACTCAGATCAGCTGCGATTCGATCCCGATCGAGATTCGGCAGCCGCCCTCGTCATCGCCGGCCGGGCTTCAGGGGGTGCGAGACGCAGCTGAACGCGAACGCATCGTGCAGGCACTGGACCAGACGAACTGGAATGTCGCGGGAGCGGCGCGCATACTTGGCGTGGAGCGAACGAACCTGCACAAGCGCATCCGGGCGTTCGGACTCAACCGCGAGTAACAACCGGTACGCGAGAGACGTGGAGGCAGCGCATGCCGTCATCAGGCAAGAAATCAGCGGCCGCAGCGAAGCGCCGCCCGGCGAAGAAGAAGGCAGCCGTCACGCGGCCGCGTCGAGCCGCACGCGCCAGGGGAAGTCGAGCGCGTGCGAAGAAAGGCGCGAGACCGCGCGCGAAGGGCGGCATCACGCCGCCGGAAGTGAAAACGGCGATGCTCGTTCGCAAACCGGTCGCGCAGGTGTACGAGGCTTTCGTCAATCCCGACGTGACGAGCAACTTCTGGTTTACCAGAGGCAGCGGACGGCTGGAGGCGGGCACGCACGTTGAGTGGCACTGGGAGATGTATGGCTTCTCGGTTCCAGTGACAGTGAAAACCATCGAGCCCAACCAGCGTATCGTCGTCGAGTGGGCTGGATATGGGAGCCCGACAACCATCGAATGGACCTTTGAACCACGGGGCGATGCCAGTACATTCGTCAGCATTGCGGAGCGTGGCTTCAAGGGCACCGATGATGAAGTGGTAGGGAACGCGAAGAGCTCGACGGAAGGGTTTGCGCTGGTGCTCGCCGGCCTCAAGGCATTCCTGGAGCACAATATCAGGCTGAATCTGGTGGCGGATCGCTTTCCGAAGGGGATCGAAGAATGATGAAGACTGGACTTGTCGTCGCGGTCGCATTATCGGCCATTCTGGCGATCGCATCCGCAGGCGAAGCGCAGACGGCGGCAGCCTCCAACTCCGCAGCCGCGTCATCGACGACTGGCAGTGCGGGTTGCGAAGCTCTCGCGGCACTTGCGCTTCCTCAGGCCAAGGTCACGCAGGCGCAGCCCGTGGCTGCCGGAGCGCTCAAGATACCCAATGCCGGACGGGGGCCCGGGGCGTTTGCCGTGTTTGCGCAATTGCCCTCGTTGTGCCGTGTCCAGGCGGTCCTGACGCCATCACCAGACTCGAACATTCAAATGGAGATCTGGCTGCCAACCGAGAACTGGAACGGCAAGTTCCTCGCCGTTGGCAACGGTGGATGGGCCGGCACCATTTCGTTCGAAGCCATGGCCGCAGGAGTACGACGCGGGTACGCGACGGCATCCAACGACACAGGTCATTCGGACCCCGGTGCGCGGTTCGCGCTGAACAACGACAAGCTGATCGACTTTGCCCATCGCGCCATGCACGAGATGACCGTGCATTCGAAGGCCGTCGTCGGCGCGTACTACAGCCGTCCGCCACGGCTCTCGTACTACCAGGGGTGCTCGACCGGTGGCCGGCAGGGCATGATGGAGGCGCAGCGGTATCCGGAAGACTTCGACGCGATCATTGCCGGCGCGCCGGTCTACAACATGGTGCATCTCAATGTCTCGCAAACCGCCCTGCAGGTGCACATGCTGAGGAATCCCGAGCGCATCATTCCAGCGAACAAAGTGACCCTCATCGCCAATGCGTCGGTGGCGGCGTGTGACGCCAGTGACGGAGTGAAGGACGGCATCATCAACGACCCGCGATCGTGCCGATTCGATCCGGGTGCGCTGGCGTGCAAGGGTGGCGATGCTGAAGATTGCCTGACGCCCGCGCAGGTGGAGTCCGCGCGGCAGTTCTACGCGCCAGTCAAAACGAAATCGGGCAGTATCGTCTATCCAGGAAGGTCGCCTGGGGTCGAGTCGGGCTACGCGGCCCGGATTCCCGTGCCGGGCAAGCCGATGAACCCGTTGTGGTCCGACATGCCAAGGTTTGTCGGCCATCGCGACGCGAACTGGGACGTGATGACGTTCGATCTCGACAGCGACCTCGCGCTCGCGTTGAAGAACGCGAGCTTTGTCGAAGCCAGTAACCCGGATCTCTCGAAGTTCAAGGCGCGAGGCGGCAAGCTTCTGCTCTGGCATGGGTGGGCCGACCCCGGTCCGGCGCCTGAGAACACGATCACTTACTACACGCAGGCTGCGAAAGCCGGGGGCGGGACGCCTGACGACTGGATGCGACTGTTCCTGATGCCCGGTGTCGCGCACTGCGGTGGCGGAGTCGGACCCGATCAGGCCGACTTCCTGGGTGCGATGGAACGGTGGCGCGAGCAGGGCGTGGCACCCGGGCAGATCACGGCATCACGCAACACCGGCCGAAGCGGGCAGACGCCGATGTCGCGGCCGTTGTGCCCGTTTCCACAGGTCGCGAAGTACAAGGGCACAGGCAGCACGGACGAAGCCGGCAACTTCAGTTGCTCGCTTCCTTGACTGACAGCGGTCCGACGGGGCGACGGTGCGAGGGTGCGACGGTCCGGTCCGGACGTCCGATGGTCCGGTCTCACGGTCCGAGGCGACCCCGGACTGGCCGACCCCGGACTGGACCCTCGGACCTCGTGACTCTCGGACCGAACCATCGCACCATCGACCCCTCGCCCATTCGGACCGTAGGTTTCATCGAAGCTTGACACTCACCGGGTAGCGGTGACGTTCGTCGAAAACCCCTTCGACGGCTGACGAGCGGCCGGCAATCTGGGATCGCTGAATGGCGATCCTGTTGCTGCTCGTGGCGCTCGGCGTCCAGGCTGGTTCGAGCAGTCGCGTCTCTGGCACGGTCACCGACGCGACGTCGTTGCCGCTGCCCGGTGCGACAGTCGAAGTCGACGGCTGCATCGTCGCCGTCTCCGACGAGCGCGGCGTCTTCGAGATCGTCGTGACATCGGGCGCGGCGGCACGTCTTCGTGTTGCCCTCGACGGATTCGAGCCCCACGAATCGCAACTCGCTCCCGGCGTCTCGCACGTCGAGATCACGCTCGTCGTGCGTGGGATCGAGGATCGCGTCCGCGTCACCGCGCGGCCGCCACGGCCGCCGGTCGATCCCGTCTTTGCTCGCCAGCCCATCGACGTCTATCGCACTCCCGGTGCGCAGGGTGATCTGTTCCGGGCCCTTCAAGCTCTCCCGGGTGTTGCCGCTCCCGACGATGCGGCCGGGCTCTTCGTGAGAGGCGGCGACGTCAGCGAAGTGCTGGTGTCACTCGATGATGCGGTGATCGCGCATCCGTATCGATACGAGACGCCGACCGGTGGATTCCGTGGAGCGGTCGATCCGCTGCTCATCACCGGGATTGCCTTCAGCACCGGCGGCTTCTCTGCGCGGCACGGAAACGCGCTCAGCGCCGTCATGGATCTGCGAGGGCTCGACCGTCCTGAGCTGCCGGAAGTGTCCGGCACCTTCGGCCTCGCCGGCGCCGCAGCGTCGATTGGCGTGCCGGTTCGCGACCGCGCCGGTGTGCGTGCTGCCGTCAATCGCACGTTCACCGACTTGCTGTTTGCCGTGAATGGCAGCCCGCGGCGGTTCGAGCCGGCACCAGGAGGATGGGACGGCTCACTCGGGTTGAGCTGGGACGTCGAAGGTGTCGGCCGCTTCAAGGCGTTTGGCATGACGCAACGGGATTCGGTTGGCCTCGAGGCTGAGCAGGATGCCTTTGCGGGTTGGCTGAGTGCGTCGAATCGACACAGCTTCGTATCAGGACGTTGGGACGGTGCGATAGGGCAGTGGGTGACGGCTGCCACCTTTGGCAACGACCGCTATACCCGGCGGACCGACGTTGGCGTTCTCGATCTCGGCGTTCGGGATGAGACGCAGTCGTGGAGGGTCGATGCGGCGCGGCCCGGTGGCGCGCACGTGGACTGGCGCATTGGAGCCAACGGGGCGTTGACGCGGGCCACTATCACCGGCGATGTCCCCATGTCTGGCGGTGATCTGGGCGGCGTCTCCGGTGTGTCCCCCTTCCATGTCGATCTGCAGGACTGGTACGCAGGCACGTATCTCGAAGCCACGACCACACTCGGGATCGTGTCGACGACGGCCGGTGCGCGTGTCGACCGTTTTGGACTCGCACAGGCGACCACGATCGATCCTCGGCTGAACGTGCGTGTGGCACTCGGGCGATCGCGCGCGATGCGTTACGCGACCGGCATCTATCACCAGGCACCCGCGGCGGCGTACTACGACCGCGTGCGCGGAGCTGAGAGGCTCTCGCCCATGCGGGCCGTTCATCACGTCATCGGCTACGAGACGGGGCGCGAAGCAGAAGGTCTCTACCTCCGTATCGAAGGATACGTGAAGCAGTATCGCGATCTGCCGCTCGAAAACGCACTCGACGGACGGTATAGCAGCGCAGGTCATGGGTGGTCGAGGGGCATCGACCTGTTCGTGCAGCGCCGCTCGAGTCGTCTCGACCTTCGCGGGATCGCGAGTTGGCTTGGTGCTCGCCGTCGCTGGACACCTGCCGATCAACGCAATCGCTATGACGTGCCCGAAGGACTCTGGCGGCCCGACTTCGAGATCCCCTGGTCTCTGCAACTCGTGGCCACGGTGCCGGTCGGCAGCGGTGTCGCGGTTGCAGGCTCATGGCGCACGGCTGCCGGGCGACCGCACACGCCCGTGGTTGGAGCGCTCAGGGTTGACGAGGGTTACGCGCCGATCTTCGGCGCCATCAACTCCGAGCGCCTCCCTCGATACGAGCGGCTCGACCTCTCCGTGAGCTGGCTGTTCCCGGCCGGGGTGGGCGCGGTCGTGTTCTTCGCCTCGCTCGACAACGCGCTCGATCGCGCCAATTTCTTCGACTACCGGTATGCGCCCGACTTCTCGTCGCGGCGGCCCCTGGCGTCGACGTCGCAGAGGTCTGTCTACGTCGGAGCCACCTACAGGAGGTAACCATGCGAAGCGTTTGCGTCCTTCTATCGTTGACCGTGTTGATTGGGGTCAGACCCCTTGATGCCGAACAACTCAAGGCGTCTGACCTCGACTGGACCCGGGTGACTGCTCGCCTCGAGCGAGCTGCGCTGGAAGGCGTGACGAAAGAGCTGAGAGCGATACGTTCCGAGCTCCAGGGACGGGTTGCCAGCGCAGGCGCCGACGAAGCGATGGTGCGGTACACCCTGGCGTACGCGTCGTATCGCATGGTCAATCTGCCCGATGTGCCGGAGAAGGATCGGACGGATCTGTTGAACGACGCCGTCACTCAACTGCAGCAAATCATCAAGCGCAACCCGAAGGACGCCGAGGCCCACGCGCTGCTTGGATCGGTATACGGGCTGCAGATCGCCCAATCGCCTGTCATCAGAGGCATGACACTTGGGCCGCGCGCGAACAGCGCGCTCGATCGCGCTGCCGAAATCGAGAACGGCAATCCGCGCGTGCTCCTGCTCCAGGGAGTAAGCGCCTTCAACACGCCCGCGATGTTTGGCGGGGGCACGGACAAGGCCGAACAACATCTGCGCCGCAGTCTCGAGCGCTTTGCAGCAGAGCCGCCAGACAAGGCATGGCCGAACTGGGGCCGATTCGACGCACACGTGTGGCTAGGGCAGGCTCTCCTGAGCAAGGGCGACAAGGCCGGTGCGCGCGCCGAGTACGATAAGGCGCGAGTCCTGGCGCCCACTTCAGGATGGCTGCGCTACGTGCTGATACCGGCGCTCGAGGCAAAGAAATGACGCAGGCGGCTCGGACGATCGATCTCTCTGATCGCAGACAGTCGGGCCGCGTGTGGCTGGTCGTTGCCGCGTGGGCGACGGTGTCCCTCCTGCAGGCGGTGACGCTCTCGTACCACAACGGGCTTCCGTTCCTCTATTCGATCATCAGCGTCTCCCAGAACTATTCGACCATGGCGCTGCTGGTGTGGGCCTCGTGCCGGCTCAATGCGCGCCTGCGGCTCTGGAGCCGCCCGCCACTCCATGCCCTGGGCGCGTACCTCGTGCTCGGCATAGCCGGGATCACCATCTGGTGCTCGTTCTTCCTTCTCGCGATGCGGGTGTTCGTCGGCCCGAACTTCTGGGACATCGTCTTTGCGGGAACCTGGATGTTTCAATTGCTCGCGGCGATGTTCACCTACGCGGCCGCATTCGCCCTCGGGCTGGTGGTGCAGACCTTCGATCGGGAACACGAGAGCCGCGAGCGCGAAGCCAGGCTCGAGGCCGCGGCCCATGCCGCTGAGATCGATGCGATCAAAGGACAGCTGCGACCGCATTTCCTCCTGAATTCGCTCAACTCGATCCTGTCGCTCATCGACGATGAGCCAGCCGAAGCCCGGCGGATGATTGGCCGTCTCGCGTCGCTGCTACACACGGTCTTCGATGGACTCGATGAACCATTCGTGCCGCTTGGCCGTGAGCTCGGGATGGTGCGCGACTATCTCGAAGTCGAGCGAATTCGATTCGGCGATCGCCTCCAGTTCACTGTAGACGCTGATGCGTCGGCCGCCGAGGCGCTGGTGCCGCCGCTGCTGCTGCAGCCGCTGGTCGAGAACGCGGTGCGGCACGGCATCGAACCGAACAGTGTGCCAGGCACGCTGCGCGTCCGCGCGCAGGTCGAACGCGGACGGCTGCAGATTCGTATCGCCAATACGGTGAACGGGACAAATGGCCGCGGCGGGACCGGCCGCGGCCTCGAGCTCACGCGCCATCGACTGCGCACCATCTATGGCGACGAGGGCGTCGGCTTCACTGCCGGGCCCGAGACGGGCGGGTTCGAGGCACGCCTCGACCTGCCAATGGTTCCTCACAGTGCCTGATCGCATTCGTCTCATCGTGGCCGATGACGAGGCACTGGCCCGCCGCCTGATCAGGAAGTACTCGGCCGGCTGTGCTGGTGTGGAGATCGTCTGCGAATGTGCCGACACGACCACGCTGGCGGCTGCGCTCGTGGACGTCCCGGCGGAGGCTGCTCTCGTTGACGTGCGAATGCCCGGTGAGGATCTGTTCGACGTTCTGGCGCACATCGGCCAGCAGCATCCGCTCCCGGCGATTGTCTTTGCCACGGCCTACGACCGCTACGCGGTGCGCGCCTTTGATCTGAACGCTGTGGACTACCTGGTGAAGCCGTTCACGGCGTCGCGCTTCGAGGCCGCAATCGCACGCCTTCGCGATCGTGGTGCCGGCAACGCGACGGACGGCGTTCCCAGGCTTCTCCGCGACCTGGGGCGACGGCCGGATCGACTGCTCGTCCCCGATGGTCAGCGCATGGTGCCGCTGGCGCTCACCAGCATCGCGTGGATTCGTGCCGAGGGTGACTACGCGCGCATTCACGCCGATGGCAAGAGCTACCTGGTGTACCGCACGCTCAACGACCTCGAGATGCGACTCGATCCATCTCAGTTCCTTCGTATCCATCGCTCCGCGATCGTCCGGCTCGATCAGATCGCAGAAGTGCAGCCTGCGGGCAGCAGCCGCTATCGAGTCACGCTCCTCGACGGCACGACGCTGGTCGTCAGCCGCAGCCGGGCCGCCAGCCTGAAGGGGCTGATCCTGTAGCTGGGGTCAGACCCCGGAAACGGTAGCTGCGTTCACCGTTTTGTAAGCGGTAGTATCTAGCCCCTCTCAGATCGGCGCGCCATGGCGCGGCACACGCCTTGCCACCTTCAGCCACGGATTGATCTATGTCAGATGAAAACGTGGAAGGGGCGCAACGCTGCCCGAGCTGTGCGGCACCTGTCGCCAGCGTGGCGAGAATTTGTTGGACATGCGGACACGAGCTCGCCGTGAGTGAGACCACGCATGCGGCGCAGCCCGAGGAGCCGGAGCAGATCCCTCTCGTTGAGTGGAACCCGTCGGATGCACCCACGCCGCCGCCGACAGTGCAGGCTCGTGAAGCCGTGCCGGCAACGCAGGGGAGATCGTGGTCGCTGGCGCTGATCGGCGGTGCTGGCGTCCTCTTGTGTGTCGTCGCGATGGTCGTGGTGCAATCGCTGCAGCCGGTCGCATCGGAACCGCCGGCCACGGAATCTGCACCCCTTGCGTCACCAGCACCAACCGTTGCTCCGGTCGTGGACTCCGCGCCGGTGCCGACCTGGGTTGGGAACCGGCAGGCGTCATGGGCGAATGACGGCTCGAAGACGATTGCGTTCGAGGTGCGCGCCACTAATGACGTCGCGGTGTGGATGGCGCGAGTGCGCCCGCTGCTCGTCGTGCGCTGCCTGTATCGCACGACTGAAGTGTTCGTGTCGATCAGATCGGCGGCAAGCATCGAAGATCAGGCCGGCAGCCACACTGTGCGCCTTCAGATAGACGATGAACCTGAGTTCGCGCAGCAGTGGTCGGACTCCGTCACCGGTCAGGAGCTGTTCGCTCCCGCGAGTGTCGAGCTCGTCCGTCGATTGGCAAGCGCAGAGCGGCTGCGTTTCAGCTTCTCGCCCTACAACGCGAAGCCGGTTACAGCCGAATTCTCAGTGCAGGGATTCGAGAAGCTGGCCGCGCTTGTAGGCGGCACGTGCGGCTGGAAGCTCGATGACTCGCGCGCGCAGCCGGTTCGAGCAGCCAGATCGAATTAGCTATCGAACCTCGATCTCCATGATCAGGCCATCGTCAGTGCCCAGTCGAACCAGGTGATGTGAATCACCGGCAGGGACGAGCACCCACTGCCCTGGACGATCCATTTGCTTGAGGCCGACTGGCGCCGGGGCGTTGGCCTTCGCTTTCTCGTCCGGCCCTTCTGACATCACCTTTCCGTTCAGGAGCACGACGATCGTCGGCACGGCGTGCGTGTGCGACGCCTGCGTTGTGCCCTTGACCAGCCCGACGTTGTAGACACGGAACGATCGCGACTCCTTCGCGAGCGTCGTGGCGGCGCCGGAGACCGCCGGCGTTGTCGACCATCCACTGGTTTTCAGGTTCTCGACCGCGAACAGGTTGTACGGCGTCGTTCCGGTGGTTTCGAGCCGATGAACGATCGGCTTGCCGTTGTAGTCGTTGGTCTCGACATGGCCGAGCGGCCGGCGCGGGCGAGTGGCGCTCCACGGCTGGCCGGGCGTCTGCATGCGCGTGTCAGTGCCGTTCGTCATCGACACGGTGACGATATCCAGGTCGTGTGAGTGCTCGAGCGTGGTTTCACCCGGTGGCACGTTGACGTCCAGGATGCGGAATTCCTTGTTCTCGAACGTGGTGCGATGGTGCGGTTCCTTATTGGCAGGCACCGGAGCCTGCGCACTGGCGATGACGGACGTAACCAACAGGAAGAGGGCGGCGCAGCGGAATGCGGTCATGGCTCTCGATGATAGTCGACGTCGCCGGCCATAGGGCGGATCCCGTTGTGTGGACCCGCCGCCGACCTTGACGAGCTACGTTCTCAAAATATATATTCCCACCACATATGGCCTCGAACACTGAGCTCAAACGCGGCAGTGCGGAGCTGATGATTCTCGCCAGTCTCGAAGAACGCGACCGGCATGGCTACGAGATCGCCAAGCTGATCGATGACCGTTCGGGTGGCAAGCTCCGGTTCCACGTCGCCTCGCTCTACCCGATGCTCTACCGCATGGAGCGCCGTGACTGGATCGAAGGGAAGTGGATCGAGAAGGCCGGGCAGCGGCGGCGTCGCTACTATCGCCTCACGCCAGCGGGCCGTAAGGTCCTGATCGCGCAACGCAGCGACTGGCACGCACTGCTCACGGCCTTTCGCCGGGTGGCCGGGTTCGATCCAGTTGGCTGATCTGCCATGGACTTCCGTCAATACGTCCGTGACCAGTTACCGTCGCTGCTGACACCACGCGAGCCGGAGATCCTGGAAGAGCTCGCCCAGCACCTCGAAGACCTGTACCGCGAAGGGCGGAGCATCGGTCTCGACCACGACGCGGCGCTCGTTCGCGCGACGCAGGCACTTACGGCATCAGCACAGGCCGCCACCGACCTTCGATCGTCAAGCCGCGCTCCCGCCGAGCGGCTGCTCGACCGCGTGCACGCGGCACTCGCCGAGCCGGTGGCGACCCGGCAGGCGCGGTTCGCGTTCATCTCTGATCTCCGGCGCGATATTCGGCACGGCCTGCGCTCGCTGCTTCATGCTCCCGGGTTCACGGCCGTCGTCGTGGTCACCCTGGCGCTCGGCATTGGCGCGACCGCGGTGATATTCAGCGCCATCGATGCCGTGCTCCTGAGAGACGCTCCCGTTGCCGATCCTGATCGCGTCGTCAGCGTGTACATCCAGTATGCGCCGCGCGCCACGACCAATCCGGCTGGTGGGCCTCAGGTGGGCGGCGCCTCTTATCTGGACTACACGGATCTGCAAGCCAGCAGTGTGCTGGCCGACCTTGCGGCATTCGGCAATACAGAGATCACACTCGACGCAGAGAGTGGAGCAGAGCGGGTCGAGGCGCAAATCGTGAGCGGCAACTACTTCGACCTGCTCGGTGTTCGTCCAGCGATTGGCCGGGCGCTCACGCCGGCCGACGATGTGCGTGGCTCGCCCGTTCGGGTTGTCGTGATCTCGTACCGGCTGTGGCAGGACCGTTTTGGTGCGGATGCCGATATGGTGGGGCGATCGATCACGCTGAACGGCAACGCGTACGACTTGATAGGCGTTGCGCCGCGTGGATTCAGAGGCGCGGTGCTTGGCGACGCCTCTGATGCGTGGCTGCCGATGGCGTTGCAGGAAGAGGTGCGGCCGCCATCGGCTGGGCCGCTGCGCCGCCGACTCGGCGGCCTGAGCTTGCTCGGTGCCCGGGACGTCCGGTGGTTGAGCATGGTCGGGCGGCTGCGCGACGGGCAGTCGGTCACCGAAGCCGCCACGGCTCTCGATGTCGTTGGCCAGCGACTCGCCGCCGCATATCCCGATGCCAATCGCGACAAGAGCGCCACCGCGGTCGCGCTTGGAACCGGCCCGGGCGTTCGGACACGCACGTGGCCCGTGCTCGTGCTGCTCGGCGCAGCCGTTGCACTCGTGCTGATGATTGCCTGCGCCAATGTGGCCGGGCTGATGCTCACGCGCGCGTCCGGCCGACAGCGGGAAGTGGCTGTTCGGATGGCGCTCGGTGCCGGCCGCGGGCAGCTTCTGCGACAGTGGCTGACCGAAGCCGTGATGCTCGGCCTGGCTGGTTCCGCCGCGGGACTTCTCCTCGCTCTGTGGACGCCTTCGATCCTTCGCGGACTCGGTATTCCCGAGAGCGTCGACCTGAGTGTCAATCTCAACGTGCTGGCATTCACACTCGCAGTCGGTGTCACGTCCGGGCTGGCGTTCGGCATCGCTCCCGTTCTTCAATTCGTGCGAAAGGACGCGCTGTCTGGACTTCGCGACGATGGAGGCGCGGTGGTTGGTGGCCGCGTCGCGCGCTTGCGGAGCGCGTTCGTGGTCGTTCAGGTCGCGCTGAGTCTCGTGCTGATGGTGGGAGCGGGGCTCTTCGTCCGCACGTTGATGCAGGCATACGCGGTAGATCTCGGTTACAGCGTCGATCGCATGCTGATTGTCGAACTACCGCCGAACGAGGGCTACACGCAGGAGTCGGGGCTTGCGTTGTATGACGAGTTGCTGACGCGGATAAACGGCCTGCCCGGCGTGACGTCGGCTGGCGCCGCGCGCGTCACGGTCCTCAGTGGCAACAACAGGACCGTCGGTGTCAGCACTGACGGGCAGCCGCTGCGTGACGATCGCAGTAACGTGATTCCGGTCCGGGTCAATGTCGTCAGCGGCGGCTATCTGGACGCGATGGGTATTCGTGTTCTTGCCGGCCGGCAATTCGATGAGACCGACGTCCTGTCTTCTCCGCGAGTGGCCATCATCAGCCGTGCCCTCGGTGAACGCCTCTGGCCCGGAGCCGATCCCATTGGGCACGTGATGGTCTCGCAGGATGGGTCACTGCAGGTGATCGGAGTGGTTCCGGATACCGTGTATCTGCGATCGACCGAGCGTGAGCCACGGCCCTTCTTCTATCTTCCGCTCTCGCAGAACTATGAAAACGGCGTGTCGCTTCATATCCGCACCGCAGGCGACCCGCTGGCGCTGCTCAATGCCGTTCGTCAGGTGACACGCTCGCTGGATCCGAAGCTCGCGCTCACGCGCCCGCGGCGGCTCGCCGACGATTTCCAGAGCTCGGTCGAAACGGAGCGACTGCTGGCGCGGTTGTCGACGATGCTCAGCGGTCTGGCGCTGCTGCTGGCGGCGGTGGGTCTCTATGGTGTGATGGCCTACACAGTGAGACAGCGGACCCGTGAAGTCGGGCTTCGTCTGGCCCTCGGGGCCACCCCGAGCGTGATCATGCAGTTGATCGTTGGTCGCGGTGCTCGTCTCATTGCGATTGGCGTCGGCCTTGGGTTGCTGGGCGCGGCCGCGAGCGTGCGACTCGTGCGCGCACAGCTGTTTGGCGTCGAGCCCTCTGATCCTGTGACATGGCTCGGTGTCTGCGCACTCCTGCTCGTCGTTGGACTCATCGCGTGCGGAATTCCCGCGCGCCGGGCGATGAAGCTGGCGCCGGCGTCGGTGTTGCGGGACCTTTAACCACGAAGGTCACGAAGAACACGAAGAACGCGAAGGACATTGAAACGCAAAGATCGCTGGGCTCGCAGGGAGCTCAGATCCTGACCTCTACGGGCGATTCATCAACGGGTGAGGGAGCGGAGGCGACGGAGGAAACGGCTCACCACGGAGCACCGGGGCAGCGGAGGTCTAACGGAGGGAGTGCTATGCCGGTGAGGCCGACCAGTGGACGGCCATAGGCAGCCATAGGCCGGGCGCCGGCGTGGCCCTCCGCCAACCCCGTTAACTCCTGCGTGGCAGTTCAGTCCCCGCGATCCCGGCGATCCCTGCGTTGAACAAATTTCGAGATCTTCGTGGTCTTCGTGAACTTCGTGGTTCCCGCTCTCACCATCCGCGAGCGCGACGGAGCTTGTCGAGCTGCATGACGTTCGAGCCGAGCGATGAGTTGCGGCTGCGGTCGATCGTCAGTCCGGCCGCGAGTGCCTGATCTTCGGTCAGACCAGCGCGCTCGAGTTCCAGCAGGCTGTAGCCCTCGGTGAAAGCGATCTCCCGTCCCGAGATGGCTCGCGGTTCGAGTCGAACGTCCGTGCGTGTGAACCAGCGTCGAAGGGTATCGATCATTGCGCGAGCTCCATGAGCGCCGTGCGTACGAGCTTCTTCACCAGGGCAACCTTGTACTCGTTGTGCGCGAGGGGACGGGCACCCGCAATGGCCGCGCGTGCGGCCGACTCGATCGTCATGGCATCGAGAGGCCTGCCTTCGACCTCGCGCTCGGCGTCTTCGCTGCGCCATGGGATCGGCGCTACGCCTCCGAGAACGATGCGGACGCCACGTACTACTCCCGCTTCGACCCGCAGCGCGGCGGCCACGCTCGCGATGGCGAAGTCCCAGGAGTTTCGCATCGCATACTTGATGAACGTCGAGCGCGTCCCACTGCGCACCGGCACGGTGATGCTCGAGAGCACCGATCCCTGTGTGACACGATGCATGATCGTGATGTTTTCCGCCGGCGGCACGAACAGAGTCTCGATCGGCACCTGCTGCAACATCGTGCCGTGGACGCTTACCGTCGCGCCCAGGGCGATGAGGGCAGGGGCGGTGTCGGAGGGAGAAACGGTGTAGCAGCGATTCCCGCCGAAGATGGCGTGCTCCTGATTGACCCCGTGACGGGCGTCGCATTGGATGCCGCCGGCGCGATAGCAGTACCACGGTCCGCGATAGTAGGCACAGCGCGAGTCCTGCAGGAGATTGCCGCCAAGCGTCCCGACGTTGCGGATCTGCGGTGTCGCCACGCGCGACGCTGCGAGACCGAGTGCGGGGCAGGCGCGTCGCACGTCCTGGTTGCGCTCGAGTTCGCCGAGCGTTGCGAGCGCGCCAATCGAGAGGCGATCGGTGCCGATCTCAATCGCCCGCAGCCCGGGAATCGATTTCAGGTTGATGACGAACCTGGGCGATCTGCGCTGCTGTTTGAGTTGATCGAGCAGGTCGGTTCCGCCGGCCAGCAGCGCACAATCCTGGCCGTGCCGGCTCGCGAGATCGACCGCCTCGTCGAGCGACCGCGGCGACAGCAGTTCAAAGGCGACCGGTTCGTCAACGGCCATCTGCCACACGGCTACACCAGCTTTCCCGCTCGTTTGAGCTCGTCGTACACCCGCGGCCAGGTGTACGGGATCTCTCGCATCCGCACACCGGTCGCGTTGTAGATGGCATTCCCGATGGCCGCTCCAGCGTTGAACATCGGGTTCTCCCCAAGCCCCTTTGCGCCGAATGGACCTGCCGGGACAGGCGCTTCAACCAGGATCGGCACGATCTCCGGGATGTCGAGCACCGTGGGCGGGCGATAGTCGTAGAGCGACTGCGTCACCGGAACACCCGTGTGTGGGTCGACGTGCAGTTCCTCCGTCATGGTGTAGCCGAGCCCCATGATCGTGCCGCCATCCACCTGGGCCATCGCACCGGGGACATGAATCACGCGGCCGCAGTCGTGTGCGCCCACGAGCTTGAGCACCGAGACACGTCCCGTCTCCATGTCCACTTCGACCTCGGCGAAGCTGGCGCCCCAGCTTTCGGCCGAAGGATTCCACACGTAGAACCCGAGTCCCACGAGCCCGCCCTCGGCCACGATCTGTCTCGCCATTGCTTCGGTGTGCTCGTGCAGCTTTGGCGGCGGGTCCTTGACCACCTGCCCGGTCGATTCGTCGAGGTATGGGTTCAGGTCGGTTTGTGGATCGTAGTACGGCGTGAAGTCGGTGCGGGGTTGCGTGCGTCCCGTGCGGCCAGACTCAATCTGCCGGCGAAGATCGATCGCGGCGTTGTACATCGCCTTGCCGTGGCAATGGATGGCTCGGCTCGCGTCGCTGACGAAGTCCCACGTGGCGGTCGCGGTATCTCCCCAGACGCAATCGAGCGCTTCGACCGGCATGTCGAGGGCGTTGGCGACGATGATGGCGATGCCGGTGTGTGCGTTGGTGCCGAGATTACCCGATCCGATGGGCACGTGGACCTTGCCGCTGCGATCCATCCAGACCAGGCCGTTCGAGGCGCTGCGGCCGCTATGTTCCTGGCTGAATCGCACACCGATTCCGCGGCGCACGGATCCGGACTTTCCCGAGTGATGCTGCCAGCGATTCCATCCGATCGCGTCGGCGCCGTGTTTCAGGCACGCTTCAGCCCCGATCGCCATGAGCGGGACGTTCGGAAGAACGTCGGTATCGATCAGCTCACCGGCCATCAGGCTGTTCCGCCGCCGAAACTCGAGAGGATCCATGCCGATGGCATCGGCCACTTCATCGATGTGCACCTCACGGGCGAAGACGGCCTGTGGGTGCCCGAAGCCGCGGAACTCGCCACCCACAGGCGAACTGGTGTAGACGCAGTAGCCGTGGTACCAGTAGTTCGGAATGCGGTAGGTCGCGACCATCCCCTGCCCGGCAACACTCACCACCGCCGGGCCGCTCGAGGCGTACCCGCCGGTCCTCGCGATCGCCTTGCACTCGAAGGCGGTGATCGAGCCGTCCTTTTTCACGCCCGTACGCAGGTAGAAGATGAATGGATTGCGCGTGTCCTCGGCGAAGAGGAGCTCCTTGAGCGTGTACTCGAGCCGAACCGGGCGGCCGGTCTTTCTCGCGAGCAACGCCGCGACGCCCTGGTACAGAGTCTTGCTGAGTGTGTCAGTGCACTTGCCGCCAAAGCCGCCGCCGACGTGCGGCGCAATCACGCGCACGTTCTGTCTCCCGATGCCAAGCGCGTGGGCGATCGTCTCCTGCGCTGCAAAGACGCTTTGCTGGGAGTCCCAGAGCGTCAGCATCTCGCCGTCCCACGCGGCGACGACGGCGTGCGGCTCAATCGGGGCGTGACATTGAATAGGTGTCACGTAGCGCCCGTCGACGATGACATCTGCTTCGCGGAAGCCCTGACTCGTGTCGCCACGCTTGTATTCGATCGTCGGCATCGCCGCCGGTTGCGGCCCTGCGAACCCGGCGACAGCCCCGTCGTGGATTGCGCGATTGTCGGTGGCGAGGTTGCGTTCAGCGTCGGGATGCGCCTCGTGCACGTTGAACACCACGCGAACCAGGTCGACCGCGCGTTGCGCCGTGTACTCATCGTCGGCCGCCACGGCCGCGATCGCGTCGCCGACGTAGCGCGCGCGACGATTCATGAAGAGGCGATCGCTGACAGCGGGGGCACGCTCGCTGGCGTTGTCGGCGTCGCGATACCCGTGAACATCGCGAAACGTGACCATCCCGCGGTAACCCGGCAGCGCGCGAGCGGCGCTGTCGTCGATGTCCTCGACGTCGGCCAGGCCGTACGGTGAGCGAATGACCTTGGCGCGCAGCGCATTGCGTGGCGGATCGTCAGGATGAAAGCCGATGTCACCGGAGAAGCGGGCGGCGCCGCTGGCCTTGTCACGCGCGTCCAAGGCAGCAACTGTCGATCGGAGTAACTTGCCTGTGACTCCCTCAGCGCTGGTCACGAGCGTGGAAGGAGGGTTTTCGCCACACGCGACGATCGATGGCGTGGCAACACCGGTGGGGGGTGTTTGAGTTCCCGCTGCGCACGCGATGGACGACAGCACTGCGGCGACCTCGTTACGGTAGTTGCCGCATCGGCACAGGTTTCCGCTGAGCGCATGACGGACATCGTCTGCAGTGGGCTGGGGATTCGTCTGCGTCAACGCGACCGCGGACATCACCATTCCAGGTGTGCAATGCCCGCATTGACTGCCCATGTGGCGCACGAACCCCGCCTGCACGGGGTGCAGTTCAGTTCCCTTCCCGATGCCCTCTATGGTCGTGACCTCGTGGTCCTGCGCGTCGAGGGCCAGCAGCATGCACGAGTAAACCGGGAGGCCATCCAGCAGCACCGTGCAGGCGCCGCATTGTCCGAGGTTGCAGGACTTCTTCGTTCCAGTGAGCCCGAGATCTTCCCGGAGCGTCAGGAGCAGGGTGCGCTGGTGCGGTACACGGACCGCACGTTGTTCCCCGTTGATGCGCAACTGGATATCGGCGTACGTCTGCTCACGGTTGTCACTCGACCCAGTGAGAGGCAATTCGGACTCGCTGCGCAGAATCCGCAGTTGCTGGCCCGCTCCCGCAAGCGCGGCCGCTCCAACGACGGCACCCGCGCCCGCTTGGATGAACGAGCGCCGGGACGGATCGCCAGGGTCCGCTGCGCGCTCCATGCGCGAGGCCAGGTCTGCTGTGCGTCCTTCGTCGCCGTCCATTGCCTTCCGCTACATGACGCGCTCATCGTCCTGCGGATGCCAGCGGCTCGCATCGTGATAGAGGTTGAAGCTCGAACCACGAAGGCGCCCGGTCCACATCGAGACGAGCTGAGGCCAGTTCACGCGAATGATGCCGAAGTACATGTGCCCGATGACGATGGCGATGAACGCGAAGCCCGCAACGTCGTGAACCAGACGCATGGCGCGCATCCAGCCGTGACTGAAGGTCGTCCACGCCTCGCCATTGATGAAGAGATAGGCCCCGCTGATGACGAGGCCGGCGGCGAGCAATGTCAGGAGCGCGTGATACATCTTCTGGAGCGGATCGTATTTGCCAAACGCCGGGTAGCGACGCGAGCGTCCCAGGAAGTTCGCGACGATGACTCGCAGATCGTGAATGTCTCGTGCTTCGAACCACATGGACCGGCCGTTCCCGCGCGTCGGGGCAACGATGATGTGAAGAGCCAGGCCGATCACGAAGAGGATGGCGAAGACCTCGTGCACGATGAGCCATGGCGCGGTGCCGAGCGAGCCGGGTGCGAAGAGCGCGATCCCGCTGGCTGACAGCCCAAGCACGACCAGGGTGTTGGCCCAGTGGTAGAGCCGTGCGCCGATCTGGTACCTCAATACACGAGTGTCAGGAGACAGTGTCGCGCCGGGTGGTGTGGCGACTGGGTGCCCGAGCGATCGGCGCAGCAGGTGCGCGGCGATGCAGACGCCCACGATCGCGACGAGGAACCAGGCACTGCTGGACAGCAGTTGTTGCGCTGCCTCGTCGGTGTAGAGGTCGCGCCCGTGACGAAAAGGTGACATGGCGCGCTCGGCATTGTACGCGAGCGCGATGGTGCACATCCCACGTCACGGATGGGCCGGCTGGATGGCCCTGGGATGACATTTGCAGGAGCGCGCGCATGGTAGAGCAGTGGCGTTGGTGCCCGAAGCCGGGGGAGGTGCGCTGTGAAAGACGATGGATACGTCGGAGTTGAAGACGAGACTCCACTCAATCTCAAAGTGCATCGAGCTGAGTTCACACGAGTCGAGCGCGGGCTCTCGCGGCAGACGATTGAGGCATTGGGGTTGATCGTCTCAGGTGTATTGCTGCTGGCGGCGAGCAGGCGACGCGGGCGCTATGTGGTACCGGCTGCTGCTGCGCTGGCCACGGGGAGCCTGGCCGCGCTGGCGACGGCTCTCATCGCACGACGACGCCGCGGTGCGCGTGAAGCGCGGATCGACGAGCGAATCGAGCAGTCGTTTCCAGCCAGCGACCCTGCGGCTCTGTAACCGCCTCATCGGTTATAGTCGACGGCCGTGGCATCTACACCCACGGTTGAGGCGTTCTTCAGCGCGTGTGCCTCTGGAGACGTCGCGGCGTTGCGCGAGTTCCTGGCTCGGCAGCCAGGTCTCGTTCACGAGCGTCATGAGGGCACGACTGCGCTGCACGTCGCGGTGCAGCACCCTGACGCAGTCCGTCTGCTGCTCGGGCACGGCGCGGATCCGCATGCGCGCGACGTGGGCGACAACGCGCTGCCGCTGCATTTTGCCGCCGGCGGTGGCCCGATCGAATCAGTGCGCCTGCTGCTTGACGCCGGCTCTGATGTGCATGGCGTTGGCGACCTGCATCAGATGGACGTCATCGGCTGGGCCACGCTGTTCAGGGAAACGCGTCGCGACGTGGTCGATCTCCTCGTCGAGCATGGCGCTAGGCATCACATCTTCACTGCTATTGCACTCGGCGATCTCGATCTGGTCAGGCGGGTAGTCAGCGACGACGCCAAGGCGATGACGCGGCGTCTGTCGAAGCACGAACAGGAACAGACGGCGCTGCACTACGTCATCGCACCGGCGGACGGGCTCGTGGGCGGACTGTTTCGAACGGGTGGTCACTATCGCACTCTCGATGTGCTGATCGAGCTGGGCGCAGATCTCGAGGCGGCCGACGCAAAGGGACGGACGCCGCTGGCCGTCGCCATGCTCCGGGGCGACGTCGAGGCGATGCGTCGCCTCCATGCTGCTGGCGCGAGGCAGCCGGACCCAGCCGAGCCTCTCTCAGGGAGTGTCTCGGCGCTGAGCCCTTCCATCAAGAAGCTGACGCCAATGCTCTCCGTGCAGGACATGCGGGCCACCATCGAGTGGTACCAATCGATTGGTTTCGAGCTCGCCGGCAGTTACGGGGAGAACGGGCAGTTGAACTGGGCATCCATGCGTTTTGGCGACGTCGAGATCATGTTCGTTCCATCGTCTGAAGCCTGGCGGCAGCAAACGGCGGGCGTGAGCGTGTGGATTCGCACCGACCAGATCGATGCCCTCTACTCCCATCTGAAGCGGAAGCAACTCGAACAGGCCAGGGCCATCCTCGACGGCACGCCCAGGACGACCACGGAGGTCCGGTTCACGCTCGATCTCCACACCGCCTTCTACGGTCAGCGCGAGTTCGGCGTCATCGATCCCAACGGGGTGCACGTGATGTTCGCCCAGTAGTCAGCGTTCCCGCATGATTCCCAGGCGGGTCTGAAGGACGCGTAGTGTCCGGCCTTAGCCGGACCCAATGGACGCGGCGTAGACTCCGCAGGCTCGGTCATAATCTGGTCACCCGATATGCCCCTTCAAGAGAGCAACGTCACTGCTTTCAGAAGCGATGGCCTGGATCGCTGTGTTGTCTTTCTGCATGGCTACTCCGGCTCGCGAGACGATACCTGGGACCGCTTTCCTGGTCTGCTGGGAAGCGCAACACCGGACTGGGACATCTTCACGGTGGGCTACGCGACGACGCTGCTGCCCGATGTCGTCGGCATCTGGTCTGCGGATCCGGATCTTCCGATCCTGGCCGGCCTGCTGCGCACGCAACTCGTGATGAAGCCGCTCGAACGGTATCAGTCCATTGCGCTGATTGCCCACAGCATGGGCGGCCTCGTGGTTCAGAAGGCGCTCGTGGACGACGAGGTCCTGAGCAAGCGGGTGCGTCACGTCATTCTCTTCGGTACACCAAGCGGCGGGTTACGCAAGGCAGGATGGGTACCGTTCTGGAAACGTCAGCTGAGCAACATGGCCGAGGGGAGCGAGTTCATCACCGGACTCCGGCAGGTGTGGAAAGAGCGCTATGGCGGCACATCGCCCTTCGATTTCCTGGTGGTCGCGGGCGCGAGCGACCAGTTCGTGCCTCCCGCATCTTCTCTCACGCCCTTCGACGCCCGATTCCAGCGAGTGGTGCCCGGCGATCACGTGAGCATCGTCAAACCGGCCAATGCGGATGCACCGAGCCTGAGTCTCGTCGTGGCCACATTGGGAGCGGGGAAGGCACCCGCTCGTGATCCGATCGCAGATCTCCGGCTGGCGGCGGAGCGCCCGAGCGCCCGAGCGTCAGAGCTGGTTCAGAAGGTTGAGGCCAGGGCCACTGAGATGTCCGTCAAGGATGTCGTGGACGCTGCGCTCGCCCTAGATGCAGCAGGCAAACGCGTCGAATCGATCGAGCTGCTCGAGCGACACAAGGAGAAGAGCACTGACATCCAGGGGAGCCTTGGCGGCCGAATCAAGCGGATCTGGATGGAGTCCGGGCGGATGGAGGACGGCGCTCGCGCGCTCGCGCTCTATCAGGAGGCGCTCAACGCCGCGACCACGCCGGACCAGATCTACTACCTGGCGATCAATGTCGCGTTCATGAAGTTCGTCTTCGCCAATGAAAAGCTCACGGCACAAGCGATGGCCTCTCTGGCGCTGCAGCACGCGTCACCGCCCGACGGCGATGTGTGGAAGACGGCGACGGTCGCCGAGGCATATCTCTATCTTGGACGGATAGATGAGTCGCTCGGCGAGTACAGGAGACTCCTGATGCTCAACCCTGAGGAGTGGAAGCACCGCTCCGCGTCGCTTCAGGCGAGCCGCATAGCTGCCAAGCTGGGAAATCCTGCTCTGGTCGAAGAACTGGAGGCGATCTTTACGCCAGCTGCGAGGCGAGTGAACCGGATCTTCGTCAGCTACAGCCACAGGGACGTGGAATGGCTGGAGCGTCTCAAAGTGATGCTGGCTCCGTACCTGCATATGGGGGAAACCGAGCTCGACCTGTGGGATGACAAACGTTTGAACGCCGGAGAGCAGTGGGACATCGAGATTCAGCAGGCGCTTTCGAGGGCGGGAGTTGCAGTGGCGCTGGTCAGTGCCGACTTCCTCGCGTCGGCGTACATCATGAATCGCGAGCTGCCGCCGCTCGTGAGGGCCGCGAGAGATGGCGGCACGCGGTTGCTGTGGGTGTACGTCTCGTCGGCCGGGTGGGAAGAGACGCCGCTCAAGAGTTTTCAGGCGACACACGATACGAAGCTTCCGCTCGACGCCCGATCGAAGCCCGAGCAGAATGAGATCCTCAAGTCCGTCGCGCAGCAGATCAAGCAAGCGGCCCTGGGTGCGACGGGCCGCTTCAAGAGTCTTCCGACCTAGCCCGGAGGGTCCCCATGAGCAGGAGACGACAGTACGTCAAACGCGCGACACAGTTCGTCGTGGCCGTCCAGCTCGACCTCGAGACGACCGGGTTCACCTATCGGAAGTGGGGCGCGACGCAGACCTGCAAGCGCGGTGATTGGCTCGTGAACAACGGCAACGACGTCTACACCATCGATCGCGAGTCGTTTGCCCGCACCTACCAGTCAACCGGACCTGGCACCTACATCAAGCATGCGCCGGTCTGGGCCGAGGTGGCTTCGACGGCTGGCGACGTTCCGACCAAGGAAGGCTCCACGCACTACGAAGCGGGCGACTACCTCGTCTACAACGAACAGGATGGCGGCGATGCCTACGCCGTCTCGAAGCAGGCCTTCGAGACGATGTACGAGCCTTCCGCGTAGTCCGGGACCGTGTTCGATGAAACAGGCGTTGCGGCACGCGATCCGGTTACTTGCCGGCGGAACCTGTCGTCGTGTCGTGGACGACCTTGCCGTCCACCACTGTGAGCACTGATCGGATCCGCCTGATCGCATCGTCCGGCACACGCGCGGGATCGAAGTAGTCGTCGCTGAGTACCACCAGGTCGGCAAGCTTGCCGGCTTCGATGGTGCCGAGCGTGGCTTCCTCCTTGAGGAACCAGCCGTTCTCGGCGGTGTAGAGCCGCAGCGCTTCCATGCGCGTCAACTGCTGACCGGCGTTGATGAGCGAGCCGTCCAGCGCCTTGCCCGTCACCATGTACGAGATCACCAGCCATGGATTGAGCGTGGAGATCTGAGCCGAGTCCGAACCGGCACCCACCTTGACGCCGCTGTCCACGATCGTCCGCAACGGGGGGCCGCCGCGTCCGCCAGCCAGGAATTGGAATGGGTGCACGGCGATTGCGGCGCCCATGGCTTTCAGTCGATCGATCGTCGCGGTGTCGAGCGTCCCGACGTGCGCGAGCGACCAGCGCAGGTTGGCGATCGGCGTCGTCTTGTTGACCGCCTCGAAGGTTTTCACCGTCAACTCGTTCTCGGCCGGCGACAGGCTGTGCTGCTGGAAGGCCCAGCCTGCCTTCGCGATGCGTGAGAGCGCCGCCTCGTAGTTGTCCGGCGGCTTCTGACCGAAGAGCGGCCAGCTGGTGGCGAACTCGCCGATGCCGGAGATCCGCATCATGTCGTCGCCGAAGCCGAGGAAATCATTGCGCAGCCGCTCCGAGAGGATCGGCACGTCCGGCCGCGTATCCATCGTCAGGAAGAACAGGCGCAACCGTGTCTTCATCTGGCCCTCGCGATGGAGGGCAACCGAGGCGTCGTACATCCGGAACTGATCGGCACTGGCCAGCGTGTCTGCCTCGAACGATCCCTGGAGGTCGGCGGTGCCGGGCAGGTTGAAGGCCCCCATGTCCACGTTGGTCGTGACGCCAACGCTCGCGGAGTACGTCATCGCTTCCGCGGTTCCGCGCTTGCGATCCTCGAACGTCTGAACGGCGCGCAGTGCGTTGAGCGCGGCCATCGAAGGCGCATTCACGGCGATGGCGCCGGTGTCACTGACGGCCACGCCCTTGCCCGTCAAGAATTCCCTGCCTCGCGTATTGGTCGCGGCCGGCCCGGTGAATGACTGGAACACCAGCACTGGATGGTTGGACGTGGCGGCGTCGAGCTCGGCGAGCGTGGGCAGCCGCTTCTCAGCGAACTGCGCCTGATTCCATCCGCCCATCGACGTGATGAACCCACCGGCCGGCACACTCTTCGCGCGTGCCTTGATCACCGCTTGCACCTCGGCCATCGAGGCGGTGCCTTCGAGAGGAGTGTGGTACCCGGGCCGGATGCCGAGCAGGACGATGTGATTGTGGTTGTCGATGAGGCCGGGCACGACCGTCCGACCGCGTAGGTTGATTTCCCTCGTGCACGGGCTCACGCGCTGGTTTCCGCGCGGGCCGACAGCCGCGAACCGGCCGTCCTGAATGGTGACCTCGGACGCGGTGGTGCCGCGCGCATCCATCGTCACGAAGCGGCCGTTGGTCAACCGCAGGTCGCGTGCGCCGGCGCATGGATCGATCTGGGGCCGCGCCTGGCCGAGGACATCCATCGACGGAAACGCGGCGATGGCAAACACGGCGGCGGCGCCGCACGACAGAGCAAACGCTTTGTAGCGGGAAGGCATGCGGCAGATTGTAATCGGGGGAGGGGAAGAGTGGATACGTGCCTACGACACACCGAGGCACAGAGGCACTGAGAAACAACAGTTCTCTGTGCCTCACTGCCTCAGTGTGTCGTGGTCGAGCGAAGTGGAGCGGGCTTTGGTTCTATAGACCCGCTCTACGCGATCGCTGGAGAACGCTACGCCGTAGCCGGCGCCGGGTTGGCTGCTGAGACCACGGCTGCCTTGTTCGCGGCCAGCCACTGATCGAAGTTCTTCAGCGCCGGGTTGAGCTTCCGGGTCGTCTCGATGCTGCGAGCCGCGTTCACCTGCTTCTCGAAGTCGCGGTAGACCTGGAACATGTTGCCGTACTCATCAGCGCCCGGGAAC
Organism: Acidobacteriota bacterium; assembly: GCA_032156805.1. Classification (GTDB taxonomy): domain Bacteria; phylum Acidobacteriota; class Vicinamibacteria; order Vicinamibacterales; family UBA2999; genus Gp6-AA40. Next base: position 12,107 of record JALDXQ010000043.1, on the reverse strand, counting down.
CCGAAGCTGCGGAACAGGTCGGCGTCGACGGCGTTGAACTGCACTGGCGAGATGCCGATCGCCTCGAGCTTCTTGCTCATCTCCTGGAAGCTCAGGCTCTCGCCGGCAATGCCCACGGTCTTGCCGATGTACTCGGAGCCGGCCTTGAAGATGCCGAGGGCGACCTTGCCGATGTCGTCGACCGCGATGCCGGGAAGCTTCGCCTCACCCATCGGGAACGTCCAGCTGTAGACGCCCTTGTCGTCCTTCTTCGGGGCAAGATTGAACATGTAGAGGTTGTCCCAGTAGAACGACGTCACGAGCAGGGTCGTTGGGATACCGGAGAACGCCGCGTTCGCTTCCGCCTTGGCGTCGAAGTGCGGGACCCGGTACTTCTCCTGGAGCATCGGCATGCGCTTGTCGTCGGCGGACATCAACGTGCGGGTGTCCTCGAGCGTCGACCAGATCACATGCTTCACGCCGGCGGCCTTGGCGGCCTCGGCGATGTTCTTCGCCTGCTGAATCTCCTTCGCGCCCGAGAAGTGCTCCCAGAAGTTGGTGACGGCGTACACACCATAGGCACCGGCGAAGGCCTTCTTCAGGCTCTCGACGTTGTCGAGATCGGCGCTGACCACCTCGGCACCGGCGGCGGCCATGGCCTTCGCTTTGTCCTTGTTGGTGTCGCGTGTAATCGCGCGCGCGGCGAGCCCGCTGCCTGGATCGGCGAGAATGGCGCGCACGAGACCGCCGCCCTGCGCGCCGGTTGAACCCACTACTGCAATGATCTTCTTATCAGCCATTTCGAACCTCAATCAATCAATGAAGATTGGCGATCTTTCTTAAACCCCTGCCACTTCCTTGCGGACCATCGCCGCGGCTTCCGCCAGCGCCGCGAGCTTCATCTTGGCCACGGTGCGCGGAAGCGGCTTCATGCCGCAATCGGTGCTGAGCGTCAGCTTGTCCGCCGGCACGACCGCCAGGACCTTCTTAATCCGTTCCGCCAATGTCTTCGGCGACTCGATCATGTTGGTGCGGATGTCGAGAATGCCCGCCTGCAGCCCGACGTTCTTGGGCAGGTTCTTCATGAAGTCAATGCCGGCCATGTCGCGGTTGGCATAGTCGAGCACGAACTCGTCGATGCCCTTGGTCTCGAAGAAGTAGGGCAGCACGGTCTGGTAGCCCTCCGGGAACGACTGGCTCAGGATGTCGTTGCCCCACGCGTTACCGAAGCAGAAGTGCCAGCCGATCTTCGCGTCCACGCCGTCGCAGCACTGCTCGACGACTTCGCGAATCCACTTGTAGTCGTTCTTGTTGCCGGTGAAGAGCGGCAGCCATGCGCCGAGGTCCTCGAGCTGGAGGTACTTGGCGCCGGCGGCGACCAGTTCCTTCATCTCGGCATTGAAGATCGGTACGAGTGCGCGGCTCAACTCCTCGGCGTCCTTGTAGTGCTTGAAGTAGACGTGCCAGGCGAGGTTGATCGGTCCGGCGCCCACCGACACCTTGATCGGCTTGTGCGCGTGCTTCTTCGCGACCTTGTACAGGTCGGCGAATCGCAGGGTGCTCTTCCCGACGGGACCGCTGTTGATGACACCGCCCCAGTCGTCGAGGAGCTCGACCACCCGGTTGCGATCGGCGCCCTTGGTCGAGGGGTGCTCTTCGCGGGCATGATCAAAGCCTTCGATCCGCTCGTAGAGGTACCAGCAGAACGAGCCGATGACGCCAACATAGTCGTCGTACCACATGTTGCCGTCGGTCACGATGTCGAGTCCGGCTTCTTCCTGGTCGCGAATGACGGTGGCGACGGCGTCGTGGTACACCTCTTCGTGCTGGACTTCTTTGAACGCGACGCGGACATCACGGCCGAGCAGCTGCTTGTTGAACCAATGGGGGCGTGGATACGACCCGACCATCGTGGTCGGGAGAATCGTGTCAGCAATCTTTGTTGCCATGTAATCCTCTACTGAGTTAGGCGTGTCGATATCGGCGGGTATCGATTCCCCGCCAGCGCAAGCGTGCGGCTCGGGGGCCCCGGCTCCCGCGCGGCGGCGACCCGTGCCTCTGTCTTCCGGCATCGTGGCCGGCGCCAAGCCGACGATTATTGCACTAGATCGCGAGTGGATTCTAGCTACCCAGATGGATATCGCCCATCAATGCGCCTGCCAGCGATCCGGTCGAAGGCCTGGGCGGGACCTGTGTTGCGGGCCGCGTAGCGATCGATGGGTCAGCTCCGATATGATCGCTCTTCGGCAACCACGTTCTCATATCTCCCCCGGAGAGAGTTGCATGTCCAGACGTGTTCTCGTTCTTATTGCGTTGGTTACAGTCACCGTCGCGGTCAGTGCCTGCGGTGGATCGCCATCCCAGCCGGAAGGTGGCGCGCCTGCCGCACCCGCGGCGGCACCGGCGCCGCCGCCCGCGCCCATCGGGGCGAGCACCATTTCTGGATCGGTGAAACTCGAGGGAACCCCTCCGGAGGCGAGGGTCATTCGCATGTCATCGGACCCGCTCTGTATGCCCGAGGGACCGACGCGCTCTGAGGTCGTGCTTGTCGGCCCCGGTAACGGACTGCAGAACGTGTTCGTCTACGTCAAGGACGGGCTCGGCGATCGCACTTTCCAGGCCCCGACGACACCAGTTGTCCTCGATCAGCAGGGCTGCAAGTACATGCCGCACGTATTCGGCGCGCAGGTCGGACAGCCGGTGCTCATCAAGAACAGCGATGGAACCCTGCACAACGTGCACGCCGTGCCCAAGGTCAACACCGAGTTCAACTTCGGTCAGCCGCTGAAGGGGATGGAGACGACCAAGACGTTCGACAAGCCCGAGGTCATGGTGCCGTTCCGCTGCGACGTCCATGGCTGGATGGCGGCGTATGGCGGCATCGTCGCGCATCCGTTCTTTGCGGTCACCGCGGCCGATGGGTCGTTCGAGATCAAGGGGCTTCCGGCGGGAACCTTCACGATTGAGACGTGGCACGAGCAATTCGGCCTGCAGACGCAGACGGTCACCGTCGACGGCACGGCCGCAGGCAAGGCGGAGTTCAGTTACAAGCCTTCGTAAACGCCCTACTTTCTCGGCGGCGTGACGGTGCTCTCCTGAATGCTCTGCACAATGGCTTTGTCACCGGGATACCAATACTCCAGGTGACAAGCCTCGCAGGCGTTGTGGATGTCGCCGCCCACTTTGAACAGCGATTCGGGATCCCGCCCCTTGATCAGCATCATCGACGCCAGGGCAACTCGGCGTATCCCATCGGCCCTGTCGTTCCACCCGGTGCGATCGCCGTCGATCATTTTCTGAATCTGCGCGGGCGATAATTCGGCCTCCGGCGCTCCCGGCGGAAGTGCCTCCGGCGGCGCGTCTGCCGGCGCCACCTGTCGCGGCATTTTCAGGAGGTTCGACGATTCAGCCAGCAGCAGCAACCCGCGCTCGACTTTCAGCCAGTCCTCATCGCTGACCGGGATCGTCGTCGTGGTTCCGGCCGTCGAGACATCCACCACGGCCGCGTCGAAGATCGCGGTGGCCGTGGGATCGATGACGTGCGCCATCAACTCGCGAATCGATAGCACAGGCGTCAAGGCTTCGGCTGTCGGTCGTGATGGCGTCGCGGATTCTTCGGCTGGACCTGGAGAGCACTGAGGACACATGGCCACGCTGACCAGCAGCGATGCCCCCGCGATGAGTTGCCTCAGCTGCCTTCCGGCATTCATGACTACTTCGTGTCCGACGGCGGGTCCGACGGGAACTCCGGGATCACCTCGTTGGGATACCAGTACTGCTTGTGGCAACCCTCGCACGCGAGCTCGATTTGCTCGCCGAGCTCGAATACCTTTTCGGGGTCCTTGGCATCGATCGCCTGGACGACCTGTTCCACGACATCGTGGAGCGCCTTGGCGCGCGCGTTCCACGCCGCACGATCCTTCGCGATCAACGCGTCCATTTCCTCGGGCTCGAGCTCGACACCCGGTGTTTCCGACTTCTCACCTGGTCTTGCCACGCGCCGGCCCGGGATCATCAGGAGGTTCGCCGCTTCCATCAGCGTGATGGCGCCATGACGGACCTTCGTCCAGTCCTCGTCGGTGATGGGTTTCGTTTCGAGCATGCCCTTCTCATCGACGACAGTCGTGACCGACAGCCACACGACGTCCGCGGCGCCGTCGATCACCGACAGCATCAGATCTTTGATGGTGGCAGTGGGCATGTACTCGGGTTGGGGTGGTGCCGGCGTCGCGGGCGCCTGACTTTGACATCCGACGCCCGCCGCCAGCGAGAGGATGAACATCGAGAAACCGATCAAGAGAGCTGGGCTCGTTCGCATCAATGCACCTTGCTCGCTCCTGCGAGCGATGAAGCCGGGCCAGTCTACGCGGGAGACGGGCGGCCGCGGCCTGAAGAATTTCTGAATTCTTTGTCAGATGCTTGCAGAGACGCAACCCGCAAGCGGGCGGCAAGTTCTTCCGTTCGTTAGCGCTCCCGCGTATTCCCCACATGAGACCGCTCCTTCCTGTGCCGCCATGCCTTTGTGCGTCATTCCTTGCGATTCTCATTGTCTGCGGGCCGAGCGCGATGGTGCCGGTGGCATTTGCGCAGGGTGCAGTGATAGAAGTCACGCCCTCTGGCAGGGCAGCCGCGGGTTCAACGGTGACCGTGAAGTGGTCGGGGCCGAATGGCCCGGGCGATTACATCACCGTGGCTCGCAAGGGGGCTGGGCCCTTTGAGTACCTGGGGTACCGGCAGACGAGCGATGGGCGCACGGCGGTGAACCCGGTATCGATCGTGTTGCCGCCCGAGCCTGGCGCGTACGAGATCCGTTACCTCCTCGGCAATCCGCGAACCGTGCTCGCGGTAGTGCCCTACGAAGTGACCGCGGTTGCGGCCACCATCGAGGGACCGGCGAGTATCGCGCCAGGAGCGCGGTTCGAGATCGTATGGTCGGGACCGAACAACGGGGGCGACTGGGTGACGATCGTCGCCGCCGGAGCGCCACCGCGCGCATACGGATCGTATGTCGAGGTCCGAGCCGGAACGGCGGACGACAAGACAGGTCGGCGCTCGGCGACGCTGCGGGCGCCGGCAGAACCAGGCCGTTACGAACTGCGTTACGTACAGCAGGGCAGGCTGGTGATCGGCACCCGCCCCATCGACGTAGGCGCCGAGGTGGCGCGAACGCCCGAAGGGAGTGCACCCGCCACGCCGGCACCACAGCCGCCCCAGCCAGCGCAGGTCGTGGGACCGCCACCGCAGGCGGCACCACAGGCGCCGTCCACACCGCAGGGTCCGGTTGCGTTCGGAAACAACCGGGTCGTGAACACGTCGAAACCGTCGACAGACGGCGGAGGCTTGACGACGTCACCGAACACCACAATCGCGCCTCCGACCAATCCCGTCGATCCCGCCAACTTCACGGCCGAACAGCGCGGCGACGGCGTCGTGCACCTCAGGTGGAACACGGTGGCAGGTGCAGGATCCTACATGGTTGGCGGACCCGCTACCGGCACGGGGCGGACCGCATCCACGAACTTTCTGGCACTGACTGGCGTTCCTCCTGGCACGCACACGTGGACAGTGGCTACGGTCTATGCGCCCGGTGGAATCATGACGACGGCGGACAAATGGTCGAAGGTGACATTCACCGTGAAAGCCATGTCGGGGCGTTACCGTATCGTCCTCAACGGCTTCAAAGTGAACCAGGAAACGTACGACGATCAGCTGAACTTCGACGGGCAACACGACGAGGTGTACGCGTCGGTCGCGGTTGCGGTCACGGAAGAATACGGCGCCAGGAAGGTGCTGATGCCGACGCAGATCGTGAAAAGTGCCGTGCACGGCGACCTTGGCAAGGGCGGCATTCAGGTCCGTGCTGGATCGATCCTGCCAACAGGCGGTATCGCCACCGGAGATATCGTGCCCAACATGACCAATCCGGCGCTGCCGGCGGGCCCTGCGTCGGCGAACACGTTTCCTCTCGTGCTGTGGGAGGGGCCGCTCGCTGATGACAAGGAAATGGTGGCCATCATGCCCGTTCTGTGGGAGTGGGATGGCAATAGTGAGCTGTACGACGAGTGGGCGCGCACCGCGTCCCGGCTGCAGACGCGAGCAGCCGGGCCATCAATGAGGTTGTTCACGTTCGGCAACGCCGGCGAGCCTCGTGTCAAGTGCTCTGCACTCGCGGCCAACGTCAATACCTGCCGTCCTGGTGTCGATCGCCCCATTGGTCTCGGCAACTGCTATTCGCTGGATGTTGATACGTGGTGCGACATCAGCATCACCTTCACGCGCAAGTCGATCGAGCAGGCGTTGTCGTCACCGTATCAGGCGGGTGGTATCCCGCCGGGCGTGATTCACGTACAACTCAAGGAGTCGAGGTGGGACACGCGGGCGAACTACGACGTCTACTTCCGCGTCGAGCGAGTCCCATGAGAGCCTTGCCAACGGCAGCCGTTGTGCCCCGTGTGAGTCCGGACTTGCATGCTTGCTCGTACGTAGTGTCCGGCTTCAGCCGGACGTGTGAAGCGCCTCACGATGCGATGGTTGCATGCCAGGGGAGTAGGGACAGTCGCCGATGTGCTGCACGATCTCACCGACACCCGACGGTGTGAAGAAACTCAGCGACGGGTTGAAGGCGTAGTCGCGGAAACGCCGGCCCCACTCAGACTCGCCAAAGACGACGCCCGCCCGGGCTGGTGTGATCTCCTGCAGAACGCACTCTCGCCAGTCGACAGCGATTGCCCACTGCCGTGCCGGCTTGCCGACGTCTTCGTCCGGTCGGCTGGCAACAGGAATCGTCGCGGTGGTCGTGTGCGGCACAGTCGTTCCCGCTCGATCCGCGGCGGCGCGATAGGCGGCTTTCGCCGCGCCAGCGCCCATCGAGAACGTGCGCGAGACTTTTCCGCTCACCAATGCCTTCAGCTCCTTGTCCCATGAGCGGAACTGCCTGGTGCCGTCGCCGAGATCTTCGAACTGGAAACAACCGAGCTCCTTGTTGGTGCCGAGAAAGTCATTGCCGCCGTCGGTCGGGCTCAGCTCGCTCAGCCACAGCTTCAGTTGATAGGTCGTTGCGCCTCTGTCCAGCGGCACCTGTAGCGAGAAGGCATTGACGTATTCGATCTTCTTGACGATCGTCGGTGCATCGAGAGGCACCGCTGTGACGAAGAAGACGATCTCGTCGTACGGACCGAATGTCGTGTCGCGAAATTGATTGACCATGACGGTGCCGATGGCTTTCTCGCGCCCATCAGGCATCACGGCAAGCACGGGCTCGTATCCGCTCCCTCGTATCTGGTGCCTGACGGCCGGCACATCGTCGAGCGTTCCGGTCAGCATCCCGATCGCGTAGTTGAAGTAGAGGAACTCGCGAGGATTCTCGATTCGGTGCGTTTTCGACAGCCGCGTGCCCGTGTAGAACCGCGTGCGGAAGTAGGCATCCGCGCGATGATTCTCGACTCCAGGTGGCAGCGGGATGTCGCGGTTCACGCGAAGGTACGAGAGCGCGTCCGGATCGGCGATCGCGACGTTCTCTTCACGAGCAAGAATCTCGGCGAGAGCCCGCCTTCCCTCGTCCACGTTCGCCGCCGACAGCACGATCTGAAAGGCATCCGTCATGCCGACATGGCGATCGCGGCTCAGGCGTTCCCAGGTGTCGTGTACGTCTTCATACGCTGCCACGGGTCTGCTCCTTGCGCCCGCCAATTTCACGGTTGGGTTAATCCGGATCGACAATGAAGGACAACGACGAAACTCGCTCCCAGGTCGGGACTAGGTTAGCATTGCGCGATTCTGCCAGTTTGTAGGATTCGCTCGCGCTCGGAGGGGCATCAGGACCGTGCCTTCAGAGAACGAACCGCGTCTGCGCAGCGGTGAACGGCGTCACCTGACAGCGATGTTCTGCGATCTCGTTGGTTCAAGCCGGCTCGCCGAACGGCTGGATCCAGAGGACTGGGACGAGATCATCTCGGCCTACTACCAGAGCTGCGAGTTCGTCGTCCGCCGATTCGACGGTCATGTCGCAGAGAGGCTCGGCGACGGGCTGGTCGCGTATTTCGGCTGGCCTGTGGCACACGAGAATGACGCCGATCGCGCCGTCCGCACCGGCCTCGGCGTGATCGACGCCATGCAGGACCTGAATGCCCGGCTGGAACGCGAGCGCGGCATTCGGCTGCAGGTGCGGATTGGGATCGACACCGGGCTCGTGGTCGTCGGGAAGACAGGGGATGGTCGCGAGGAACGAGCCATCGGGAACACACTCAACGTGGCATCCCGACTTCAGAGCGTCGCGCAGCCCGACTCCGTCGTCATCAGCGGAGCGACACTCAATCTGGTTCGGGCTTACTTCGCGGTCGAAGACCTTGGCCAGAAGAGCCTCACCCACATCGCGACCCCGGTGCATGCCTATCGGGTGATCGCGCGAAGCGGAGTCGAGCGCCGCTTCGACGCGGTGGGGCAGGCCGAACTCACGCCACTCGTCGGCCGTGAGTCCGATGTCGACACGCTCCTCGGCGTGTGGGCGCTGGCCGCGGCGGGTCAGAGCCAGATTGCCTTCATCGAGGGAGAGCCTGGCATCGGCAAGTCACGGATGGTAAAGGTCCTGCGGCAAGCGATCGCGCACAGCTTCGAGTTCCGTTGCTCGCCGTACGACTCACACAGTGCGTTGTTTCCCGTCATCCGGCACATGGAACGCTGGCTGGGGGTCGACCACCTCACCGACAACGTCGAGAAGCTGGATCGGCTGGAGGAGAAGCTCCAGCAACTCGGGTTCTCGGTACCCGAAGTGCTTCCACTCATCGCGAGTCAGTTCTCGCTCCCGCTGCCGGACCGGTACTCGTCGTCGGAATTACCGGCCAAACAGAGACGGCAGCAGACGCTCAACGTCCTCGTGGACTGGCTCGTGAAAGAGGCGGAACAAGAGCCGCTGATGGTGGTGTGGGAAGATCTGCACTGGGCCGATCCCTCGACGATAGAGCTTCTGGGCCAGATCATCGAGCGCGTCACCAGAACAGCCACGCCACTGCTCACCCTGATGACCTTCCGGCCGGACGAGTTTCAACCGCCATGGCGCGGGCCGGCGCCAACGACCGACGTCCGGCTCGCTCGCCTGGAGCGGCCCGACATCGAGGAGATGATCGGAGGAATCGCTGCGGGTCGATCGCTGCCGCGCGAGGTCGTCGATCAAATCGTCGACAAAACGGAAGGAGTGCCGCTGTTCGTCGAGGAGTACGTGCAGGCCATTCTCGATGCCGGCACGGCTCGTCACAGTGACAGCGCTGCGGTCGGGGCATCCTCTTCTGCGCCGACGATCGCGATCCCGGAGTCGCTGACGGACTCGCTGATGTCCAGACTGGATCGCCTCGGCGATGCCAAATTGGTCGCGCAGCGCGGCGCGATCCTCGGACGTACGTTCTCCCAGGATCTCCTCAAAGCCGTCTTCGATACCGAGACGCAGGATCCGGAAGAGTGCCGCGCGTCGTGGCTGCGCGCGGAACGATGCCTGACGCAGCTGGTCGAGGCCGGAGTGCTCCGACTGGGACGGGCGGCGTCGACGACGTACGAATTCAAGCATGCGTTGATTCAGGGAGCGGCCTATCAATCGCTTTTGAAACGAACCCGGCAGGCGTATCACCTGCAGACGGCCGGTGTACTGGAGATACATTTTCCGAACGTTGCAGAAACACAGCCCGAGCTTCTGGCCCGTCACTATACCGAGGCGCTCCAATTCGATCGCGCCTTCGACTACTGGCTGAAAGCCGGAGAACATGCACGCGATCGATCGGCCAACAAAGAAGCGATCCATCACGTCGCTCAGGGATTGAAGATCCTGGAGTCCCTGCCCAACGGCGAGTTGCGCGATCGCCGTGAGCTGGCATTGCGGATTGCGAGCTTCACCCCGATCATCGCCGTCGAGGGCTACGCCGCGGAGGCGACGTCTCGCACCGCGGAGCGGGCGCTCGAGCTCTGTCGAAAGCTGAGCGACGTCGAAAGACTGTTTCCGGTGTTGTACACCCTTTGGGCCAACCGAATCGTCAGCGGCAGATACCAGGATGCGCTGCACCTCACCGAGGAGTTCTTCAGCGAAGCCAGCGTGCAGAACAATTCGGCGCCGCAATTGATGAGCCATCGGTTGCGCGGTATCTCGCTGGCGATGGTCGGCCGGCTCTGGGTCGCGGAAGGACACTTCAGGGAGTCGATGAGCCTGTACGACCCACACAAGCACAGTGAGCTCAAGAATGTCGGCTACGGGCAGGATCCGCGCTCGTCGTGCGAGGCGTTCATGTCGCTCGTTCGTTGGCTGCGCGGCTATTCAGTAGAAGCGGCCGGCTGGAGCCGCATGTCGATCGAACATGCGGAGCAGGCGAAGCACACGAACACGCGCGGTTATGTCCTCAACTTTGGTGCCGCGACGTTCGAGGCGTTCCGAAGGGATGTGACGCGTACAGCGCATCACGCGTCGACCTTGATCGCCTTCGCTGAGAGAGAGGGGTTGCCGGTCTGGCTCGCCTACGCACGGGTGCTGTACGGGTGGACGCTCGCGCGTACAGGCCACGTCGCCTCTGGCATCAACGGAATACGAGCGGGATTGGTGGACTTCGAGGATGCCCTGTCTGCCACGGCGTCGACGTCGCTTCGTCAGGGTTTCATGAAGACGTTTCTGCTCTCCCTGCAGAGCGAGGCCTATTCGATCGCGGGGCGTCCGGAGGACGCCCTTGCCGTGCTCGACGAAGCCTGGTCGTTCGCGGAGTTGACGGGAGAAGCGATCTGGAAGGCCGAGTTGCAGCGACTCAAGGGCGAGATGACTCTTGAGGCCGGAATTCGCTCCTCCCGGACCGCGTTCAGGGAGGCAGAGGAGTGCTTTCTCCGCGCCCGCGAAATCGCCTCGTCCCAGGACGCGAAAGCGCTGGAGCTCCGTGCGGCGATCAGCCTGAATCGGTTGTGGCGAGCGTCGAAACCTACCGAAGCGCGTCAACTGCTCTCGGATGTCTACAGTGGGTTTACGGAAGGCTTCGACTCGCCCGATCTCGTACTCGCTCGCCGGTTGCTCGAGGACGTGGTGGCGACGTAGCGACGTGTAGTGTCCGGCTTTATCCGGACTTCCTGCTGAGTATGTGAGTGAGCGCATGACAAATCCATTGACACGGTGGTCGCGGCCCCCGGGCGCGCCTCGACTGATTGGCAGCAATCCCGTCGAGCCGAAAGCCGTGACGTCGATCGTGTCGACCGCGACCGATGTCCTGCGAGGGGAACTGCAGTCGCTCGCGGCGAGCGGCATCGGTCAAATCCCCGCGGCGCTCCTGCCAAATGCGCTTCCCGGCGTGGCGCAACTTGATGGACGGGTACAGCCGCTCGTCGATGCGCTTTCGCAACTGCTCAGGGTGCCTGCCGGTCAGTTGACACAACTGATCTTTCAGACTCCTTCGTCCATGCCTGCGGACGGGAACGGAAGTTCGGAGTCGGTCCGTGTACTGCGGACCTCGCAACCGGTGCCTGCGGGTGAGGTGACCCGCCTCTCGCTGCACATCGACAACGACGACGACCAGCCTGACGAATGCGGGCTCTACGTCACGGATCTCATTGGGCCGTCAGGATCTAGGCTGCCGGCATCGCACGTGCGCGTGTCACCGAACCCGACGCGCATTGCCGGCCACGGCTCGGCAGACGTACAGATCGAGGTTCGAATTCCGAGTGGAACCGCCGCTGGTTGGTACACGGGGCTCCTGCAGACGGATGACGGTGAGGATCTGCGCGCGCTGGTGCAGGTGCGTGTCGGTCGGTAGCCCGCCACGCACAATCGCGGCTGTTTTTTTGCGATTGACATCACCCAGATCCGTTATGCTACGCCTCTTCCCACGACAATCGCACGTGGGGCTCTACTAGCACCGGAGGCCTCTGTGGACGCGTACTCCCAGGATCCGTGGACCGAGGCGCAGTGGACGCGAGTGCAGGAGACGGTACGCGACGAGGCGAAGAAGGCTCGTGTCGCGGCGTCGTTCATGCCTGTTCAAGGCCCGCTGCCCGAGGATGCTCAAACTGCCACCTTACAAAAACTCAATGTAACGACCGGGGCTCGCCGCTCGCTGGAGGTCAAGGATCGAGAGACGAGGCCTCTTACTACGATCGCGGTCAACGTGGGACTGAGA
>JALDXQ010000042.1:0-43484 GCA_032156805.1 Acidobacteriota bacterium | reverse complement strand
TCAGCACACGCGCCGGAAGACCCGATTTTCCACGCCGACGAACCGGGCGCCGATCCGGGCCCGCCCGGTGAGCCGCCGTGTTGTGTCGCGCCGGCGGTGTGGTGCGGCTGCGCCGGTTCGACGCCGCGGAAAAACGGCTCCTTCGCGCGCGTGCTGACGATCACGGCGGCGGCTGATCTCGATCTGCGTGGCCGTGAGTAATCGTGTCGATGACGGGGTGCTTGGTGCGTCAGTGGCGAATCACTGCCGCCGCCGATAGGACCGCTTCCGAGCCGTTTTACCGCTCTCGAGTGTCGCGGCGCGAACAGTCGCTCCGCCACACAGCCACACCGCGTCGCGAACGTGCGGCGGCTTACCGGGTGAGCCAGGGATGCAGTCCTTGGTGCGCTGTGGACCATGGACCCAGGACCACGGGACGGACGAAGGCCCAGGCACCAAGCACCAGGGACTGACTGCTACACCGAACTGCACACTGAGCTAGCTCAAGCGATCAACGTCGGGACTGCGCGCACACCTGTCGAGTTGGGAAACACTCGATCGAGTTGTGCGGCGGTGGTGTCGAATGTGCCAGCGACGACCGCCTTCAACACCGCGCGCGTGTCGAGAGTCGGCTTGAGATCGCGTCCCTCGTAGAGCGCGCTCTGTGCGAGACCCGGCCAGTCAGCGATCACCTGCGAACGTGACAGCGCGGGACCGAGCACGAATCCAGCGCCTGCCGTTCCATGATCGGTGCCTCTCGTGCCATTGGGTCGAGCAGTACGCCCGAACTCGGTCATGACGACAACCGTGGTGGTCTGCCATGAACTCCCCATGTCGGTGCGGAACGCAACGAGTCCGTCAGCGAGCTGGCCGAGGAGACGATCCAGCGCGCCGCCCGCCGTGCCCTGGTTCGCGTGCGTGTCCCAGCCGCTGAACTCCATGGCGGCAATATTCGGGCCCTGATCCTGTCGCAGGATCTTCGCGGCTGCCTGCATCAACGGCGTGATGGCGCCGCGGCGCGCGCGACCGCGCGCCATCGGTTCCTCGCCCACTAGATCCTGCTGCTGCAGTGCGGACTCGAAGCGATTGTGCAGCCGTTCGTCGGCGCGATAGAGGACAGCGAGCCGTTCGAGGAACGCCTCGTCCACGGTGCCAAGCTGTGTCGGTGACCACGACTCCACCTGGTAGGAGCCACTCAGCGAGAGCGGCATCCCCGCCGCGATCGCGATTCCCGAGCGTCGCCCGGACATCACCTGGAGCAGCCGGTTCAGCCATCCATCGGACGAACCGACCGGGCGATCGAGACCGGTTTCGAGTATCGCCTGACCGTCGAAATGACTGCGCGTGCGATGCGGAATTGCCATCGCGTGCACGACCGTAAGCTCGTTGCTCTCCCAGAGCGGGCGCAGCTGGGACAAGCCCGGTGCCAGCCCGAAAGTGTCGTCGAGCGGCGTCAGTTCCGATTCGTTGAATGCGAATGTGCCGCGCAGTGTTCGGTAGTCGGGATCACCGGACGGGACGACAGCCGCGAGGCCGTCGAAGCCACCGCGCAGCAGCACGAACACGAGCCTGCGCGATGTGTTGACCTGCGCGAAAGTGACGTTGGGCACGACGCACGTGGCGATCCCGCCGTAGCACATGTTGCGAACGAACTCTCGGCGTTTCATTCGTTACCTCCACTGAAACGCCGGACCGGCGATGGCGAGAGCCACCCGCTCGCGAGCGGGAATCGTCGAGTCCGCGATCAAAGCATGTAAAGGACTTCCTGCCGGCACGTCAACGACATCGAGCAGCGACCGCGGTTCGATGGCCGCGGCCGAGGGCAGCCGCGAGATCGTTTGCGCAAGCTCGCCGCGATTGAGCAGCGAATCAGGGTCCGCCCACTCCTGCATCAGGTCGCCAAAACCTTTCGGCGAGGGAGGTGACCAGAGCGGCTGGCGAAGTTGCCGCAACACGGTTGGCGCGTTCCGCGCAACCTCAGTGGCGCCAAATGCGCGCATCACGGCAACGAACCAATCCTGCGGTGTCCGGAACTTCCGCGAATCGTCACGCCACGATTCAGGCTCGTCGATGAGTGCCCGCGCGACGACCTTGAGGTCGCCGTTGCTCGACCGAAATGCACGCGCCAGCCGATCGACTGCGGCCGCAGGAGGTTCGTCGCCGATGAAGTGAACCGCGAGTTTCGTCGCCACGAACTGCGCAGTCGATGCGTGCCGGCACAAGGCCCGAATCGCCCGTTCCCCTTCGGCGAGTCCGTCTTCTTTGTAGTGTTCCTTCAGGACGGTCTTCGACCCAGGTTCGTGCAACGGTTCCTGGAAGGAAAACCCGATCGGGCTGCCCGGCTCGGGCCGCGCGCGGCGAATCGCACCGCGACCGCCCTGCGTCGATCGTGCCGGGACCTGCTGCATGCCACCGCGACCGACTCCCTCGATCGTCCAACCCGTGAGAATCCGCGCGAGCTGCTGCACATCCTCCTGGGTGTACCCGCCATTCACGCCCAGCGTGTGCAGTTCCAGCAGTTCACGAGCGTAGTTTTCGTTCAGGCCGCGTCGCGCTCCATTCCGCTGACTGACGCGTGCGGCTGGCGACGAGGGGCCGATCGACTGAAAGTTGTCGAGATACGTGAGCATGGCCGGGTGCTTCGCTGACGCGAGCACCATGTCTTCGAATCGCCCGAGGACATGAGAACGGATGACATCGCGCTCGTACGATCCCGCCAGCGGCGCAACCAGGACCTTCGATCCCGCCGAGACGCACAGATGGTTCGACCAGAACGCCACCAGCCGTTCGACGAACGGACGCTCGCTGGTGATACGCGCTTCGAGCACAGTCTGTGCTTCATCGGCCGCGATCGCCACCAGACGACGGCGTGCCTCGCGGCGCTCCTGCTCGTCCCGCTGACCAGGCATACGAAGCGCGCGCACGGTGTCTCCGATGGCAGCCGAAGATGCTGTCTCGCTTGGGCGCAGTGTCGGTGCACCCCCTTCGAGTTGCGCCTTCAGCCAGCCTCGTGGATCAGAGATGCGCTGGCGTTCACCCTTGCGGGCGCCCAGGCCAAACCGATTGAGTGCACGAAGGGCATGATCCATTGGTCGGAACCCTCAACTGGATCCTAAGACGAGCCGCGTGCCCGCGCGAGTTGCTTCCTGTCCTTCCTGTTGTGATTGCCTGGAACTGTGGAGGTCGGCCGGGGTGGGACGCGTGCACGAGAGGGCTCCGCCCTCTCGTTCGCGTGGCGCGTCGCGACTACTCCTCGATGCGCTGCAGGGCGGCTTCCGCCTCTTCGTCCCGCTGCCGCACGTGCCGCGCCAACGACAGGGTCGACGTCGCAAACAATGCAACCCAGGCCGCCGTCGGATTTACCCAGTACGTCACCAGCAACGCCGCCAGGACCGCAATGCCCAAAGAGATCCGTACCATCGTCCCTCCCGCTCGACGTGAGACACGGAGCAATTTGTGCTCCACCCTTGGCCCGACATCTCTTGTGGGCAGCTAAATAGCAGACGTGCAGGATGTTATTCGGAATTCCGAGGCACGTTCGTGACAAGGCCCGATCGCCTCTTACGCCCCATTCTGGAACACGCCGAGATGCCGTCGAGTGGCAGAAACCACTGACGGCATTGCGCTTAGCATTGAAACTCGAAATCGTTGTCCCAGTGATAGGAATGGAACACTGTTCCCTGGCTCACTCCATGCCCACTCGTGTGGCGCGCGCGGTGCCTTCGAAGTGCTGGTCGGGAATCAGGGCGCCGGAGGTATCGAAACTGTCCGCCTGCCAGGTCCCGGTGAAGCTGTCACCCGAGCGCGAGAGTCTGAACGTCGCCTGCATGATGAAGGTGCCGGCAAAGCTTCCGTCCGTCGTCCAGTTCCAGGCCGTGTGCTTCAGCTTGTACGTGCGAGGGCCGGTCCTCTGCCAGATGCCGATACAGACGTTCCCGAGCGAGGGCGGGAGGCCGCGGCTCAGCATCAACTCGGTGCCATCGCTGTGAAATTGCTGAAACGCCTGGTCGAAAAGGTCAGGCCCGCTGCCAATCAGGAAGTCCGCCTTCCAGAGCCCGACGATCGACGCGTTCGAGTGTTCGCGCTCGTCGGATCCACCACCAGCGGCGTGTGGTGAGAACTGCGACCTTGCCGCGTTCAGGCGGCTTCCTTCACTAAAGCACGACGCGCTCGCCTCACCGGCGAACAGCGTGACGAGAACGACGATGGAAACAGACAAGGCGAGACGACTGAACACGTTCTGATGGGCCTTCATGAGGTTCCTCCTGTTGGAGTCACTGTGGAGGGAGGCCGTCTCCATCTCAAGGGACATGAGCGGTAATTGCGGCCATGACCGCTAATGACCGGCCTGTCAGTCGTTGATTTCCGAGGGGTATAAGATGCGCTCTTTGGGTGATCCGCCAATGCCCGGCAATGTTGAAACGGTGGCTTCCCGGGAACGCCTCGAGTCCTGGAAGGAGATCGCCGCGTACTTGAATCGCAGCGAGCGGACGGTTCGCCGCTGGGAAGAGAAAGAAGATCTTCCCGTTCACCGCCTTCCGCACGACAAGCGCGGCTCGGTGTATGCGCTCACCATCGAGTTGGAGGCCTGGCGCGAGTCGAGACGTCAACTCGTCGAGACGGAGACACCCGAAGCAGCGCCGGCTCCTGCGCTCGGAAGACGCTTCAGCTGGACGCCGGTGGCGGGCGTTGTGGCGATGGTCGCGCTTGCGGCCGGTGTCTGGTTCCTGAATCGCGATGCATCACCGCTGGCGGCGACGCCGGATCCCGAAGCCGCTCGCCTGGTAACGCTGGCCGGATTCGCGGGCAATGCGGGGCGCACCCAGATCGAGACCGGGATTCGCTACTACCAGGACGCCATTCGGATCGACCCGCGCTACGCTCCAGCGTGGAACGGTCTTGCGACCGCGCATCTGGTGCGCATCTGGTTCGGAGAGGTGCGGCCTGCTGACGCGTTGACGCAAGTACAAAAGGAGACAGCCGAAGCAATGCGCCTCGACCCCGCGTCGGCCGGGCCCTGGCGGGTCCGCGCGGCGGCGAGTCACTTCTTTGAGTGGGACCATGCGAAGGCCGAGACCGAGTTCCGCAAGGCGATGGAGCTCGCGCCGAACGAGGCCGTTGTCTTCAGTTGGTACGCCGACTACCTGCTCGATCTCCGCCGCTTCGATGAAGCGCGGATCTACTACCGGCGCGCTCACGAGTTGGCGCCGCGTTGGCTCGAACCGATGGCGTTCCTCGGCAACACCCACCTGTTCGCAGGCAACCCGGATCTGGCGATCGTGGAGTACGAGCGTGCGCTCGAGTCGGAGCCCAACTTCGGGCTGGGCATTCATTTCCTGGGGCGCGCATTCATCGCGAAGGGCGAGTACGACCGCGGCATCGCACACCTCCGGAAGTCGAACGAGCTGCTCGGTGGAATACCGTTCTCGCTTGCAGACCTCGGGCACGCGTTGGCCCTTGCCGGACAGCGAGACGAAGCTGAAGCCATGCGTGCCGATCTGATCGCGCGGCGAACGAAAGGCTACTACCCGGCGTTTCCAATCGGCCTGATCGAGCTTGGCCTGGGCAATGCCAACGCGGCGCTCGATTGGCTCGACCACGCGGTCGAGGAGCGCAGTCTGAGCTTCTATCTTCCGTCGGTCGACCCGAGTTACGACGCCGTTCGTTCACACCCGCGCTTCAAGGCTGTCCTGAAGCGGATGAATCTCGAGCCGGTTTCACGCTAGCCGGCTCCGAGTCTGGACCGTTGCGGAATTCGTCCCTCTGACTCACACTCAGGAACGTGACCAACCCACGCTCCGCGTCGAGCGACGGTCATCAGATCGTGGTCAGGGATTTCTGGCCACGCCTGCTGCTCAGCCCGATCATCGGCGCGGCCATCCCGAATCTGGCCGGCTTCATCGACAACGCACGGTACGGGGCAGGCGAGCTCGCCGCGTACTACGTGTACTTCTGGGCGGTCGCCTTTACCATCTGGGAGGGCAACCGACGCCTGCACGATCGCTTCCGTTCCCGCTTCGCCTGGTTCGAGCAGCCGTGGATGCGGATCGGTCTGCTGCTCGGCACGATCGCGCTGTTCACCGTGCCGATGACCTGGGGCCTGCTGTGGTTCTGGGGAAGGTTGTCGGGTGATCCCTCCCTGACGACGCCGCGCCTGGTGTTTGCCATCGTGGTGACGGTGATGTTGGTCGTCGTCATCGCGCACGTCTACGAGACGCTGTTCATGTTCCGTTACTGGGAGCGCGATCGCCTGTCCAAGGAAAGGCTGGAACGTGCGCGGCTTCGGGCGGAGCTCGATGCGCTTCAGCGCGACGTCGATCCACATTTTCTCTACAACAGCCTGAACAGCCTGCTGCAGTTGATCGAAACGAGGCCTCAGCGTGCCATGGCGTTCGTCGAGGCGCTGGCCGCGACCTATCGCTACGTCGTCGATACGCGCGGCCGGACGCTGGTGCCGCTGGTCGAGGAGCTGGCCGCGCTCGAACGCCAACGGGTGCTCGCTGAAATCCGATTCACCGACTCCGTGCGTGTCGACGATGCCGTTGACCGTGCGGAGGCGCGACACTGGGACCTTCCGCCGCTCGTCCTCCAGGAACTGTTCGAGAACGCGGTCAAACACAACGCCTTCGACCGGCACTCTCCGCTCGACGTGAGAATCGAGTGTGAGGGAGACGATCTCCTCGTCAGCAACCGGTTCCGCCCCGGGCCCGCTCCCATCCCGTCGACGCGAATGGGGCTGCGTAATCTGGACGAACGCATGCGCCTGGTTGTCGGACGTCCATTGCGATGGGGTATCGCAGGCGACCGATTCGTTGTGCGTGTGCCTCTGGCGCAGGCCGCGGCGGCAGCGCAGCCGGGCGGCGGGCGCGTCGGACGTCAGATCGCCTCCTGACGTGGGGTCCGCCTGATGGCGGACACCACGTACACGCGTAGTGTCCGCCTTCAGCCGGACTTTGCTCCGCGTGCAGGCTGGACTTCGCTCTGCATTTGCGCACGACCTACGGTTGCCGATATGGTGATCCGTTGGAGATCGTGCCGTGACTACCGCCACCGCCACCCTCACGACTTACCAGATGTACATCGACGGCCAATGGGTCGATGCGCTTCAAGGATGACGAGGAAGCGATCGCGATCGGCAACGACGTGGTGTATGGTCTGGCGGCCGGGGTGTGGACGCAGAACATGCGCCGCGCGCTGATGATGGCCGAGAAGCTGCAGGCCGGCACGGTCTGGATCAATACGTGTCGCGCGGTCAGCTACCTGTCGTCGTTTGGTGGCGACAGGCGATCGGGCATGGGTCGTCAGAGTGGTCAGGAAATGATCAAGGAATACCTGCAGGTCAAGAGCGTGTGGATTTCGACGGCGACAACCGTTCCGAATCCGTTTCATCCAACGGTAACGGGGTCAAACACTCGAGTCAGCGCGGATCAAGGGGTCTGACCCCAAAGAGGAGATATGGATCACGTTCTGGGGTTCGTGGGTGTGGGACGGATGGGCGGGCCGATGGCGAATCGGCTCCTCGATGCGGGTCACACGCTGTGTGTGTTTGACACCAATGCTGACGCGGTGAAGCCGCTGGCGGCGCGAGGCGCGAAGGTCTCCTCGTCTGCGGAAGACGTCGCTTCGTCGGCGGACATGGTGCTCATCAGTCTGCCGACGCCGCCCATCGTTCAGGCGGTGTGCCTGAACAGCGTTCTCAAAGGCAACCGTTTGAAGACGCTGATCGATCTGTCCACCACGGGGCCGAGCGTGGCCGGCGTCGTGGCCAAGGCAGCGTCCGAGTGCGGCATCTCGTGGGTCGACTCGCCGGTCAGCGGCGGCATCGGCGGCGCAACCAAGGGAACGCTTGCCGTGATGGTGTCGTGCAAGAAGGACACGTTTCCCGTCGTGGACCCGGTGCTGAAAACGTTCGGCAAGACGTTCTACGTCGGCGAGAAGCCGGGGCTCGCGCAGATTGCCAAACTGGCCAACAATCTGCTCGCCGCTGCGGCCATCGTGCTGTCGTCAGAAGCCGTGGCGATGGGCGTGAAAGCCGGCCTCGATGCCCAGACGCTCTGCGACATCATCAACGCCGGCAGCGGACGCAACAGCGCGACACAGGACAAGTTCCCCAAGTCGGTGATCCCGCGCACGTTCGACTTCGGCTTCGCGACGGGGCTGTCCTACAAGGATGTGCGCCTGTGCCTGGACGAGGCCGAAGCGCTCGGTGTGCCGATGGTCGCCGGTGCGGCGGTTCGCCAGATGCTGGCGATCACGAACGCGAAGTTCGGGCCCGACTCCGACTTCACCTCGATCGCGAGAGTGGTGGAGGAATGGGCGGGAGTCGAAATCAAATAGTTCACGGTTCCGGGTTCAAGGTTCAGAGTTCGTGTTGGGGGTTCGGGTTCAGGGTTCCAAGGTTCATTGTTTAACGCTCGGTGGAGAAGACATGGATAAAGCAACGTTCGAGAAGGGGCGCGAGATTCGGAGTGCGGTGCTCGGCAAAGAATTTGTCGATGCAGCGTTCAAGGCGGCCGACAGCTTCAGCATGCCAATGCAGGAGCTCGTCACGGAGTACTGCTGGGGCGCGGTGTGGGGGCGTGACGGTCTCGACCGCAAGACGAGAAGCATGCTCAACCTGGCGATGATCAGCTGCCTGAATCGTCCGCACGAGCTGAGGCTGCACATCGCGGGTGCGCTGAAAAACGGCGTCTCGCGCGACGAGATCCGCGAGGTCTTCATGCAGGTTGCGATCTACGCGGGCGTCCCGGCCGGTGTGGATTCCTTCCGCGCGGCCAAGGAAGTGTTTGAAAAGATAGACGCAAAGTAACTGCGGTTCAGGGTTCGATGTTCCGGGGAGGATCTGATGTTCACAGACCGTCGCATGTGGGCGGCCGGTGCGCTCTTTGTCACCGGCGTTCTCCTGGCATGTTCCAGTGCGCTGGGGCAGACCGATCGCTGGTATCCGTCACGATGGGGCGCCGATGACCAGCGTGGCGCTGCGAACCGGCTCACGCCGGCCACGGTGCTGGAGGCGAAGAACCTGATCACGAAGGGGACGGTCTATCAGCTCGGTCAGGTCTACGAACCCGGCATGCCGATGTTTGGTTCGCGGCACTACAGCCTGCGGATCCCTTACGTCTTCTCGATGCCCGGGAAGAACCAGGCGGTCTATCACGACGAGGTCATCAGCGGCGAGCTGGGACAGATCGGCACACAGTTCGACGGCCTCGGGCACGTCGGCATCGGCGACCTGTTCTACAACGGGAATCGTCGTTCCGAGTTCGCCCAGGCCGAAGGGCTGACACGACTCGGGATCGAGAACGTCGGCCCAATCGTCACGCGCGGCGTTCTGATCGACGTCGCCCGCTTCAAGAGTGTCGATCAGCTTCAGGGCGGCTACGAGATCACGCCCGCCGATCTCAAGGGCACACTTCAGCGTCAGGGCGTTCAGATCCGCAGCGGCGACGTTGTCCTGATCCACACGGGTTGGGCGTCGTTGTGGATGAAGGACAACGCCCGCTACACGGCGAGTGCCCCTGGTATCGGTGTTGCGGCCGCGCAGATGCTCGCCGATGCAGAAGTCGTGGTGGTGGGCGCCGATACGTGGGGTGTCGAGGTCATGCCGAATCCCGACAGCTCGCTATCGGCGCCGGTCCACCAGTTGCTCCTGGCTCGGAACGGTATTTACCTTCACGAGAACCTGATCACCGCGGATCTCGCGCGCGACAACGTGTACGAGTTCGTGTACATGTTCGCGCCACTGCGGTTGAAGGGCGCCACGGGGTCGCCAGGAAATCCGATCGCCATCCGCTGAAGAATTGCGGGCGTTGCACAGCCGGTTATCGATCGAACAGATCACGACAACGCGACCATGAGTAGGCGTGTACCCGAACCTGCCGCGGGAAGCGGCTGCCTACGACATCACACCGCGTCGTCGTTCGAGATGCGGCGGATAGACCGTCTTGACTCGACGACGATCGGGTTTCACGCGCAGGTAGTACGTTAGTTCCCCGGCCGCAGTCTGGTTGTTTCCATCGCGGCGGACCTCAACGGAAACCCGGTCCTGCCCGATCAGACTGGTCAGGTGCATTGCTTTCGAAACAGACGACTCAGGCCCATTTCCAGACGTCATAATCATTGAAACTGCTGCTGGACGAGGGGCCTGAGTCTACGTTTTCGTGCACGGGTTGGCTATCGGGAATACGCCGTAGGGCTTAAGGGAAATCCCTTACGCTAGGTGTCGCTTAGCCACCCTTGGAGCAGGGCATACTTCACGATGTCGATCCGCCCTTTGAGACCGAGCTTGCGGGCGGCGTTGGCTTTGTGGACTTCCACCGTCTTGACGCTCAATTCGAGCTGCGCCGCGATCTCCTTGTTGCTGTAACCGGCGGCGATGAGACGCAGGACTTCCGATTCGCGCTCGCTCAGGCTGACGCCCGTCACTTGCGCTTTCCGACCGCTCTTGCTGAGAAATCCCGCGGTGACACGCGCCGTCAGCGCGGA
Organism: Acidobacteriota bacterium; assembly: GCA_032156805.1. Classification (GTDB taxonomy): domain Bacteria; phylum Acidobacteriota; class Vicinamibacteria; order Vicinamibacterales; family UBA2999; genus Gp6-AA40. Next base: position 33,020 of record JALDXQ010000042.1, on the reverse strand, counting down.
ATCGAGATATTGACCGCGCGCGGCCGTTGCACGAATGGCCTGCAACAGCTCGGAGGCGGCGCTCTGTTTGAGCACGTATCCGTCGGCGCCGGCACGCAGCAGTTCCTGAAGGTAGGCATCATCGCCGTGGCGCGTCAGGATCACGATGACCGCGTCCGGCTGCATCTGTTTCAGGGTGCGGGTTGCCACCAGCCCGTTCATGCCCGGCATCGAGATGTCCATCACGACGACATCCGGTCGGAGAGTGCGTGCCTGCTCCACGGCCGCCGATCCGTCGCTCGCTTCTGAAACGACGGTCATATCGCCCTGGCTTTCGATCAGCATCTTGAGCCCCTGCCGCACGGTGACGTGATCGTCCGCCAGCAGGATCCGCAGGTTCCGTGCGTCGTCTGTCATGATGGGGCGACGTCCTGTGCGGCGACCATCGGCATGCGGACGATGATGGTGGTGCCTTCACCGGCTGCCGATTCAATTTGTACCGTCGCGCCAACGAGGGCGGCACGTTCCTGCATGCCGAGCAGCCCGAATCCCTGGTGGGGCGTGCCGGCGTGTCCTTGTTCGAACCCGATGCCATCGTCCTCGATGATGAGCGAGACATGATCTGGTCGCCGCTCGAGGATCACGTCGACATTTTCGGCGCGCGCATGCTTGGCAATGTTGTTGAGCGCCTCCTGCGCGATCCGGTAGAGCGTGGTTTCGACCTCTGACGTCAGTCTCCCGGCACTCAGGCCCGTCGTGTGGAGATCGGCGCGAACGCCGGCGCGCACCGACCAGTCCTGGACGTAGTTTGCAAGCGCCGCGCGAAGACCCAGATCGTCCAGCGCAGTCGGTCGCAGCTCCCACACGAGATGGTCGACGTCCTGGTCGAGTTGTTGCGCGACCTTTTCGAGCATAGCCACCTGGGGGCCGAGCCGCGGATCGTGTCCACACCGATCCTTGATTGCCCGGATCCCGAGTCCCAGGGCTGTCAACTGTTCCCCGAACTGGTCGTGCATTTCCCGTGCAATGCGGCGCCGCTCGTCCTCCTGCGCAAAGACCAGGCGAGAGAGCAGCTCGGTGCGGGCGCGCTCGGCGCGCTCGCGTTCCGTCATCTCGGCGCGGAGTGATGCGTTGGCCTGGGCCAGTTCCGCGGTGCGATCCCTGACGCGTATCTCGAGTTGCTCGTGCGCGCGTCTCAGCGCTTCCTCAGCGCGCTTGCGCTCGCTCAGATCGAAATGAGTCCCGACGATGCGGCCCACGAAGCCGTCACGTTCCCGGCGCACGGGAAAACCGCGCGAGAGGACGTGCACGTAGTGGCCGTCCTTGTGACGAAGCCGGAATTCAACTGTGTAGTCGCGCTCGCCGCGCAACACGCCGTGGACCACCTCGCGGACGACTTCGCGGTCGTCGGGGTGGAGCAGGCGCTCCCACGCGCTGACGTGCGGCTCGATTTCATTCTCGGTGTAGCCGAGCATCTTCCTCCAGTGCGCCGAGTAGACCACAGCACCCGTCTCGAGATTCCAGTCCCAGACACCTTCCTGCGCTCCGGCAAACGCCAGCGACAGCCGCTCTTCGCTTTCGCGGAGTGCGTGTTCGGTGCGCTTGCGCTCCGTGATGTCGCGCATGATGACCTGGATGGCCTTGTCGGAAGAATCCTCGAACAGTGTGCCGATGACTTCGACGTCCCTGCGCCCGCCGTCGAGCCGCACGAGTGTCTCTTCGACCGCGGGGACCGACTTGCCCATGAGCAGCTGGCGCACGCGTTCGCGGATCTGTGTGTGCCGGTCGGGATGAAAGAAGCGAAGCGGCGACTGCCCGATGACTTGATCCGGTGTCGTCGCGCCGAGCACTCGCAGCGCTGCCGGATTGACGAAGGTAATGGAGTTGTTCCGGCTGACGAAAATGCCGTCCGGCGACAGGTCCACCAGTTGGCTATAGTCCATAGAGCTTCAATAAAGAGGGCGTAGACGCTATCACGCTTTCCGAGCGTGCAAGTCTACCCCTCTTCGCCGTTCCTGTCGCAGGTGCGGTCAGTCGCGCACGAAGACACTCCGTTGCTCGATCCCGTCCCGCCATGTCGCAGATAGCGTCAGCGTGCTGCCGTCGGGCGAAACCACATATTCCGCGCGTCCCTCGGGCTCGCCGCCTTTCGAGACAACGGCTTCCAGCCCGCGCGGGCCGAGCCACCGGGCGCACATGACGTAGCCATATCGAAGCTGGGAGGGATGCTGGTTGCCATCGGCGACAAATGAGTTCACCCCGCGGTCGGTCCTACCCGAGGCGTCGACCGTCACGTAGTCGATGATGACATCGTCACCGGCCACGTCGAATCCAATCGAGGCGCTTTGGAGCTGATTCAGCGGATGCAGCTTCGATCGCGACATGTCCGCCGTCCATTTGCCGACGAACGGGTGCGGCGTGGATGCCTGGCTCTCGACGTGCGCCTTGAGTCGAGGCCAGCTCTCGAATCCGTATTCGCGGGCAATCTGATGCTGTGCATCGGCGAGTCGGGACCTGGGGTCTTGCTGCTGCAATGACGCCAGCAGTTCCTTCGCCTGTTTCCGGAGATGTTCGAGATGGGGGCGGGCCGGCAGATCGCGAGACATGACTCCTCCTCGAGCCCGGCGTCCGCTCACGGGCGAAGAGAGTCCATGCTCTCGGATCGCTTGGAAATCACAGGTGGGATCGTCCCTTCCCGCGGACGGGATGCAACCTGCCTTGCAGCAACCATCTTATCCACATCGCGGAAGCGGGGCTAGCGCGGAGCTTGATAGACTGCTCATGGTGCCGAGCCTGCCCCGCGCCGTTCTATCTACGGCGCTCGCGTTCTTCCTGATTGCATCCGTTGCTCGTGCCGGCCAGGTGGTCACGGCTGGCAGTGCGGGTTCGGCTGGCGATCCATCATCGGATCTGCCGTTTGCGTTCGACGGTCCGCCGATTCCCATCGCCCCGGAGGTGATTACCCGGGATGTCGATGGGCGCGCCACGGTGAGAGCGATCAGGCTGTCGGCACCCCTCAGGCTCGATGGGCAGCTGGACGAGGCTGTCTACTCGGACATCCCGTCGATCACCGACTTCTATCAGCAGGATCCGGTCGAGGGCGTGGTCGCCACCGAGAAAACGGAAACGTGGATTCTGTTCGACGATGACGCGTTCTATGTGACGTTCAGATGCTGGGAGAGCCGGCCGGACGCGCTCGTGGCGAACGAGATGCGTCGCGACAGCAACAACATCTTCCAGAACGATCACATCGCGTTCCTCGTGGACACCTTCTACGATCGTCGTAACGGTCTCGAGTTCGCCATTAACCCGATTGGCGGCCGATGGGACGGCCAGATCGCCAACGAACGGCAGCCGAACGCCGACTGGAATCCGATCTGGGAGGTTGCGGTAGGCCGCTTCGATCAGGGATGGACGGTGGAACTGGCGATTCCGTTCAAGTCGCTGCGGTATCGCCCGGGCCGCGCGCAGATCTGGGGCTTCAACGCGCGACGCGTGAATCGTCTGAAGAACGAAACCTCGTTCCTCACCCGGGCGCCGCGCGCACTTGGGCAGCGTGCGCTCTTCCAGGCGTCGCTCGCGGCAACGGTGGTCGGACTCGAAGCGCCGCCCGGTTCGCGCAACCTCGAGATCAAGCCATACGCGGTATCGGCTCTCACCAGCGACGTGACCGCGTCGCCGCCGATTGCCAACGACATCTCGAACGAGATCGGCGTCGACGTGAAGTACGGGCTCACGCAGAACCTGACGGCCGACTTCACCTACAACACCGATTTCGCGCAGGTCGAGGCCGACGAGCAGCAGGTGAACCTCACGCGCTTCAGCCTGTTCTTTCCCGAGAAGCGCGAGTTCTTCCTCGAGAACCGCGGCCTGTTCGGGTTCGGCGGCGTGGATACGGGCAGCGGCGGTGACACGCCGATCCTGTTTTACAGCCGGCGGATTGGGTTCGACCGTGGACGCCAGGTGCCGATCGATGCCGGCGGACGCGTGACCGGCAGGGTCGGCAGGTACAGCATTGGGATGCTCGACATCGGTTCCGCAGAGCAGGGACCGGCTCCCGCCACCAACTTCTCAGTGGTGCGCGTGAAGCGCGACATTCTCCGGCGCAGCAGTGTCGGGCTCATCTACACCGGCCGCTCGAACATCGAGGGAGGCACTGCGAGTAATCAGGCCTATGGTGTGGACGGGACCCTGGCGTTCTTTGCCAACCTGACGATCAACACCTATTGGGCGCGCACCGAGACAGACGGCTACCCGGGCAACGACACCAGCTACCGCGCGCAACTGGACTACGCCGGTGATCGGTACGGCGTCTTGCTCGAGCGCCTCGTCGTCGGCGACAGCTTCAGGCCGGACGTCGGCTACGTGCGCCGCAGCGACATCCGCCTCTCGCAGGCGCAGTTCAGGTTCAGCCCGCGTCCGCAGTCGAATCGAGTCGTGCGCAAGTTCTCCTGGCTGGGCCACGTGGCGTATACGGAGAACGGCGTCGGCCGCGTCGAGACACGCGACGCGCGGGGAGAGTTCGGCATCGAGTTCCAGAACAGCGACACGTTCAACGCCAGCTACGGCGATGCCTACGAGTTCCTTCCCGTCCCCGCGAACATCGTCGGCATCACGATCCCGGTTGGCGGATACGACTACGCGACGACGCGCGTCGGCTACAACTTCGGCCGGCAGCGGCCGATTTCCGGCAACGTCTCGGTCGAGCACGGCGGCTTCTACAGCGGCACCAAGACGACGCTCTCGATCAGCCAGGGGCGGGTGAACGTCACGCCGCAGATGTCGTTCGAGCCCACCTACCTGGGCAACTGGGTCGAGGTCGTTGAAGGCGAGTCGATCACGCACCTCGTAGGCTCGCGGGTGACTTACACCGTGACGCCGGCGATGTTCGTGAGCGCGCTGGTGCAATACAACACCGGCATTGATGCCGTCTCGGCAAACGTGCGCCTGCGGTGGGAGTACCGCCCGGGCAGCGAGATCTTTCTCGTGCTCAACGAGCAGCGCGACACGTTATCGCCCCGATTCCCCGACCTGGTGAACCGTTCGTTCATCGTGAAGGTCAATCGGCTCGTTCGATTCTGATCGCCGGGTTAACGGAGGCTGGCGGAGAAAATCGGTTCGGCACGGAGGCACGGAGAAACGGAGGTCTCCGTAATCTCCACAACCTCGACCAGTCGGCATTTGCAGAATAGTGAACCGAAACAATCGCTGATATAGGCGCCAGGGCCGGGCGGCATTCCCTAATTCAGGTAGGCTCGTCCACGACGGAAAACGGTAGGATTAGGACTCATGGTGCTGCGGGTCCGTCTATTGCACGGTGTGGGTTGCGGGCTGCTGGCCTTGTCACTGGCCACGCTTCCGTTCAGTTGGTCGACGCACGCCGCGCCACAGGCGCCGGCGCCTGCGCCAGCGGCGTCCAACAAGGCGTTGCTGGATAAGTATTGCCTCACCTGTCACACGCAGCGACTGAAGGAGCGCGGCACGGTTCCTATCGCGCTCGACACCCTCGACATTACCCAGGTTGGGGCCGACGCGGCGGCTTGGGAAAAGGTCGTGCTGAAGATGCGCGCCGGCCTGATGCCACCGGCAGGTTCACCTCGACCTGACAAGGCGGCGCACGACGCCTTTGCAACCTGGCTCGAATCCGAGCTCGACGAGAACGCGGCGGCTCGTCCCAATCCCGGTCGTACCGAGCCCTTTCATCGTCTGAATCGCGCGGAATATCGGAACGCCATCCGCGATCTGCTCGACCTTGACGTGGACGTCGCATCGTTGCTGCCCGCGGACGATGTGAGCTACGGGTTCGACAACATCGCCGGCGTGTTGAAGATGTCGCCGACACTCATGGAGCGGTACCTCGTGGCCGCCCAGAAAGTCAGCCGGCTGGCTGTTGGCACACCGTTGCCGGCACCGAACATCGACTATTTTCGCGTGACTGACGACCTGTCGCAGGACGAGCAGCTGCCTGGACTGCCGTTCGGCACACGCGGCGGCACGCTGATTCGCTACACGTTTCCAATGGACGGCGTCTACGAGTTCCGGCCCCGACTGACGCGCGACCTGAACGAAAGCGTGCCGCTCTACACGGAAGACCAGCATCTGGAAATCAGCATCGATGGGGAACGCGTGGGCACGTACACGCTCCCGGGCATTGGTGGACGCCCGCCGGCCGCCGAATCGCCGTCGCCTGATGCGCAGGAACCGCAGCCGGATGCACCGGCAAGTCAAGGGAGCGGAAACCGGCAGCCGGCAGCGGGCGCCAATCCCGCGGCCCGCCCGAACACCGAGCAGCAACCCGCACGCCCTGCGATCTCACAGATCCAGCAGACGGTTCGCGCGGGCGCGAAGGAACGTCAGGCGCGCAATCGGGCTGACGAATCGTGGAATCTGCGCGTGCCCGTCAAGGCCGGTGCGCGCGATGTCGTCATCACGTTCCTCAATAGCGCGTCGGCGATCGATGAGGCACCGCGTCTTCCGTTCGAGCGGCCGTTCCCGGCGGGCGTCAATATCCCCGAGACCCGCCGGGGCGTCTACCTGAGGAGCGTCGAGATCAGCGGGCCGCACGATGCGACCGGCCCGGGAGAGGGTGCGAGCCGCAAGCGCATCTTCGCCTGCTCGCCGTCGCGGCCGGGCACCGAGGCAGAGGCCTGTGCGAAGACGATTCTCTCGACGCTCGCCCGCCGTGCCTACCGGCGGAACGTCACGAACGCCGACGTCGATCCGCTGATGGCCTTCTACCGTGAAGGCGCTGCACAAGGCGGTTTCGACAATGGGATCGAGCACTCGCTCCGCCGCTTGCTGGTGAGCCCGGAGTTCCTGCTCCGAGTTGAACGCGACCCTGCCGGTGTCGCTCCGGGCGCCGTGTACGCGGTCAACGATCTCGAGCTCGCGTCGCGGCTGTCGTTCTTCCTCTGGAGCAGCATTCCCGACGACGAGCTGCTGGATCTCGCGGCAAAGCGTCAGTTGAGCAATCCGGCGGTGCTCGCGCGCCAGGTGCGACGCATGATGGCGGATTCGCGGGCGGACGCATTCGTGAAGAACTTCGCGGGACAGTGGCTCTTCCTGCGGAACCTGGATGCGGTAGTGCCTGTTCAGAGCATCTTCCCGGACTTCGACGACTCGCTTCGTCAGTCGTTCCGGCGCGAAACGGAGCTCTTTTTCGACAGCATCGTCCGCGAGGATCGCAGCGCGCTCGACTTGCTGCGCGCTGACTACACGTTCGTCAACGAACGCCTCGCCACGCACTACGGCATCCCGAATATCAAGGGCAACCATTTCAGGCGCGTGACGTTCGGCCCCGACAGCAAGCGCCGAGGGCTGCTCGGGCAAGGCAGCATCCTGACGGTGACGTCGTATCCCGATCGAACCTCGCCTGTGGTTCGCGGCAAGTGGATTCTCGAGAACCTGCTCGGCACGCCGCCGCCACCGCCGATTCCGAACGTGCCGCCGCTGCGTGCCACCGATACGTCAGGCGTCGTCCTGCCGATGCGTCAGCGCATGGAGCGGCATCGATCGAATCCGGTCTGTGCGTCGTGTCACGCGATGATGGATCCGATCGGTCTGTCGCTCGAGAACTTCGATGCGATCGGACGATACCGAACGCTCGGCGAATCGTCGGCACCGATCGATGCGAGCGGTTCGAGTCCGGACGGCAAGCGGTTCGAAGGCCCCGACGGCTTGCGCGGCGTGCTGCTGCAGTCGGATCGGTTCGTGGCGACGTTGACCGAGAAGATGATGACGTATGCGCTCGGCCGCGGTGTCGAGTACTACGACGCGCCGGCCGTGCGAGCGATTTTGCGCGACGCCTCGCGCGACGACTACCGTTTCTCGTCACTCATCGTGGGGATCGTTCAGAGCCCACCGTTTCGGATGAGGAAAGCAGCAGGCTAGGACAAGAGCCGAGAGCCTGGAGCCCACAGCCAAAAGGACCACCATGTTCATCACCAAGAAGGCGCTTCCTCGTCGTACCTTCCTGCGGGGCGTAGGAGCAACACTCGGCCTGCCCTTGCTCGACGCCATGGTCCCGTCGCTGACCGCGTTGGCGCAGACTCCGGCGAGCCCGGTGAAACGTCTGGGCTTCATCTACCTGCCGAATGGCGTGGCGCGCAATTTCACGGGGATCAACTACTGGACGCCGAGTGGCGAAGGCACGGGATTCGAGTTCTCGCCCATCCTGAGTCCGCTCGCACCGTACCGCGAACGGCTGCTCGTCGTCAGCGGGCTCGCCCAGCATCAGGCCGATGCGTTCGACGATGGTGCGAATGGTGATCACACGCGTGGCACCAGTTCGTGGCTGACCGGCGTCCACTGCAAGCGGACCGAAGGCGCCGACGTGAAAAACGGCATCTCGGCGGATCAGATCGCTGCCGCGCAGCTGGGACAGACGACCGCCCTGCCGTCGCTCGAGTTGGCGATCGATCTCAACTTCCTTGGTGGTCAGTGCGAAAACAGCTACAGCTGCGCGTACCTCAATACGCTGGCGTGGAGCTCGGACACCACGCCGCTGCCGACCGAGAACAACCCGCGAATCGTCTTCGAGCGTCTCTTTGGCGATGGTGGTTCAAAGGAACAGCGTCTCTCGCAAGCCAAACGAAACCAGAGCATCCTCGATTCGGTGACGGAGGACCTCGCGCGATTGCAGAGCTCGCTCGGTGCCAGCGATCGCACGACAGTGTCGGATTATCTCGATTCGGTTCGCGAAGTGGAACGGCGCATCCAGCGAATCGAAGCCAGCGACGGCTCGGAGCTTCCGGATCTCGAGCGTCCCTCTGGCATCCCCGAGCGATTCGACGAGCACGTCAAGTTGATGTACGAACTGCAGTGGCTGGCGTTCCGCGCCGACACGACCCGCGTCGTGACGTTCATGCTCGGCCGCGAGTTGAACTTCCGCACCTATCCGGAGATCGGGATCACGGAAGGGCATCACGGCCTGTCGCATCACCAGGACAATCCCACGCAGTTGGCCAAGTACGCCCGGCTGAACACGTATCAGACGGAGCTCTTCGCGTGGTTCCTCGACAAGCTGCAGTCGACGCAGGAAGGCGACGGCTCGTTGCTCGACCACTCGATGTTCCTCTACGGCGCGGCCCTGAGTAACCCGAATCTCCACGCACACTACGACCTGCCGCTGGCGGTGGTCGGTGGAGGAGCGGGCACGCTGCGCGGGGGACGTCACCTCGTCTATCGCAACGAAACGCCCATGACGAACCTGCTGCTCAGCCTCCTGGACAAGGTCGGCGTTCCGGCAGAGAAACTCGGCGACAGCACGGGCCGGCTGCCCATCGAGACGCTGTCGGGCGTATGAAGAAGGCAACAGGACTCGTTCTCGTCTTCGCGTTCGCACTGAGCGTTGGCGCGCTTGCCGATGCCACGCTCGTCGACGCAGTCAAACGTGGTGACGCCGCCGCCGTTCGCGCACTGCTCGCGTCGAAGGCCGATGGGAACAGCGCGGAAGCCGACGGCACGACGGCGCTTCACTGGGCCGTGCGGCGTTCGGATCTCGGCACAGTCGATCTGCTGCTCACGGCTGGCGCGAAACCAGGCGCGGCCAACCGGTACGGCATCACGCCGCTCTATCTTGCGGCGACCAACGGTGATCCCGCGATCGTGACCCGACTGCTCGAGGCCGGTGCCGATCCCAATACCGCGCTGGCCGACGGCGAAACGGTCCTGATGACGGCCGCTCGCACTGGTAATGTCGGCGCACTCAAGGCCCTGCTCGCCCGCGGCGCGAACGTGCGCGCACGCGAGAAACGCAAGGGGCAGGATGCGCTGATGTGGGCCGCGGCGGAGAACAACGCCGGGGCGATCACCGCGCTCATCGAGGCGGGCGCCGATCGTGACGCACGGTCGACGGGTGGATCGTTCACCCCGTTCTTCTTTGCCGTGCGCGCCGGACATCTCGAGGCCTCACGGGCGCTGCTCGATGCCGGCGTGGACATCAACCAGCAACTCTCCGACGGCACGAGCGCTCTCGTACTGGCAGTGATGAATGCGCACTACGAGATGGCCGGGCAGTTGCTCGCGCGCGGCGCCAATCCCAATGCGGACGCGCAGGGGTGGACGGCCCTTCACCAGATCGCCTGGTCGCGCCGCCACAACGCCGGCTTCAACCTTCCAGGCCCGGTTCAGACCGGCAACCTGGATCCCCTCGATCTGGTTCGTCAGCTCGTGCAGCGCGGCGCGGACGTCAACGCGCGCACGACGAAGGAGCCGCGCGACGGCAACCGGAACATGTTGAACCGGATCGGTTCGACGCCATTCCTGATGGCTGCCAAGAACGACGACATTCCACTGATGCGAGTGCTGCTCGACGTGGGCGCCGACGCGTCGATCAAGACCAACCGCGGGACCACGGCATTGATGGTGGCCGCCGGCGTCGGCATCTGGGCTCCGGGCGAGAATCCAGGGACGCACGAAGAAGCGCTCGCGGCCATGAAACTCGCGCTCGAGGCTGGCGGCGGTGTGGTCAACGACGTCGACATTGACGGCGAGACGGCGCTACACGGGGCGGTCTACCGCGGCGGTAACATCGCCGCCATCCAGTTCCTCATCGACAACGGTGCGAAGCTCGATGCGGTGAACAAGAAGGGGTGGACACCGCTGACAGTTGCCGACGGTGTCGAGTACACACCGGCCGTCCTGAAGCGATACCCGGAAGCCGCTGCGCTGCTTCGAAAAACGATGCGCGACCGCGGACTGCCCGTTCCGGAGGGCACGCACAGCCGCGAGCGGACCGACGCCCCCGCTCAGTCGGCGGCCTCGCACACCAGGACCATCTGGGACGGGGTGTTCACGCAGGCCCAGGCCGAGCGCGGCCGCGACACTTATCAGAGAACGTGCTCCTCGTGTCACAAGGCGGATCTCCTGGGAGAATCCGCGGCCCCTCCGCTCGCCGGCCCGGAGTTCAACCAGCGCTGGACCGGCCAGTCGCTCGACGATCTGCTGACGACGATCCGCCGCTCGATGCCGCAGGAGGCGCCCGACAGCCTCGGCACCGCCGCCTACGCCGATATCGTGAGCTTTCTGCTCAGTGTCAACGGCAGCCCCGCGGGCCAGGCCGAGATGCCGCTGGAATCGGAAGCGCTGAAGCAGATACAGTTCACGGCCAGATAAAACGAAGGTCAAAGGGCAAAGGTCGAAGGCAGTCCTGGCCAACAGCCCCAGGAGACTGAGATGGCTCACAGAAGAAGTGTCGTACTTACGGGTCTGGTCTCTACCGGCTTAATCGTAGTCATGGCGGCCGCTGCCGCTCAGCAACCTCCGGCCGGGCAGCCGCCCCCGGCGGGTCGAGGGCGCGGCCTGGCCTCACTGATGACCGGGAAGATCGAGGTTGGTGACACCAAGAACATGAACATGTCGCGGATCCGCTTCGAGGCGGGTGCGCGCACCAACTGGCACATCCATTCGGCCGCGCAGTTGTTGCTCATCGAGGAAGGCCGCGGTCGCCTCCAGGAGCAGGGCAGCGGTATCGTCGACGTCCCGGCCGGGCAGCCAGTGCTCACCAAGCCGAACGTGTTGCATTGGCATGGTGCCTCTCCCGAGCAGGCCGCCCTCCAGTTCAGCGTCTACAGCGGCACGCTCGAATGGAAGGAAGCGGTCACGGACGAACAGTATCTGGGCAAAAAATGATGCGCCTGACATTACGGATCATGTGCGCCGTTGCGCTCGCCGTCGTCGTCGCCATTCCACTTGCCGGCCAGGGGCCGCCGCCGGACACGAAGCTGCCGCCGCTGCCTCCTCCACAGCTTCCGCTCGTCACCTCGCAGGACCTGGTGGACGGCTTCAAGAACCCGGCGCGCTGGTTGACGTTCTCAGGCAGCTACTCGGGCCAGCGTCATAGCCCACTGAAGCAGATCACCCCGGAGAACGTGCGCCGGATGACCGCGCAGTGGACGTTCCAGGCCGAGGGCATGGCGATCGGGCGTGGCTTCGAGACGACACCCCTCATCCTCGACGGCGTCATGTACGTCAGTGGCACCGGCAACTACGCATGGGCGGTCGACATGCGCAGCGGCCGTCAGATCTGGCGATACCGGCGTGTACTCCCATCGGGATTGACCTATGGCGGCGGCAACCCGGCGAACCGCGGGATGGCGGCGCTCGGCGATCGCCTGTTCATGGGGACGCTCGATGCCCATCTCATCGCGCTCGATCGGAATACCGGTCAGGTCGTATGGGATGTGCCGGTGGATGATTTCAAGGCCGGACACGCGATCACATCCGCGCCCCTGGTCATCAAAGACAAAGTGATCGTTGGCAACTCCGGCGGTGACCTGCCCACCCGCGGATTCCTCGATGCGTACGATGCGGCGACCGGCAAACGCGTCTGGCGTTTCTGGACGATCCCTGGTCCGGGTGAGCCGGGAAGCGAGACGTGGTCCGATGTTGCCGTGTTGCCACGCGGGGGCGGTGCGACGTGGATGACCGGGAGCTACGATCCCGAAACGAACCTGATCTTCTGGGGCACCGGCAATCCGAACCCCGATTACTACGGTCTCGATCGGCAGGGAGACAACCTGTACACGGCGTCGCTCATTGCTGTCGATGCGGACACCGGCCAGCTGCGCTGGCATTTCCAGTTTACGCCGCACGATCTGCACGACTGGGATTCCAACCACGTGCCGGTGGTTGCCGACGTCACGATTGACGGCCAGGCGCGCAAGACCGTCATGGTCGCGAATCGAAACGGCTTCTTCTACGTTCTCGATCGCGTCACCGGAAAACTGATTCTCGGCAAGCCGTTCACGTCGACGCAGTGGGCGCGTGAGCTTGGTCCCGATGGCAAGCCGATCGTGCTCAATCAGGGCGCGATGATGCCCGGCGACACCAAGGAGCCGCAGTGCGTGCCCGACTTCCGCGGCGGCACCAACTTCAACCCGCCGTCCTACGACCCGGCATTGGGGCTGTTCTTCGTGATGGCTCGTGAAACGTGCGCGATCTACACGCCGATCAAACAGGAGCCGGTGATCGGTCGCGTGTTCATGAGCGGCGGGATGAAGAAGCTGCCCGATCCGGATTACAGCGCCGTTCGCGCGATCGACGTCAAGACAGGCGCGGTCAAGTGGGAGTTCACGCTGCCGACGCCGTCGCTCGCTGGGGTGATGTCGACCGCGTCGGGTCTGGTCTTCGCTGGTGACAACGAGGGGATCTTTCACGCCTTCGATGCACGGAGCGGCAAGGAACTGTGGTCGTATCGCATGGGATCGCTCATCTGGGGCGCGGCGCCGACGACCGTCATGCTCGACAAACGTCAGCTCGTGCTGCTGCCGTCGGGGAACACACTGGTCGCCTTCGGGTTGAACGAGCCATGAGCGCTCGTCTCTTCGGGTTCTCTGCCCTCGTGATCGTGATCGCCGGGGCAGCGGTCTCCGCGCAGGGGTCGCGTTCCTCGCCACCGCCGCCGACGCTGCCGCAGACGTTCTTCTCCTCGAATCTTCCGATTCGCGTCGTCCCGGTCGCGACCGGCCTGTCGCACCCGTGGAGCCTCGCGTTCCTTCCAGACGGCAACATGCTCGTCACCGAGCGCGACGGTCGTCTGCGCATCATCCGCAACGGCGTGCTCGACCCAACGCCGATTCCTGGAACACCGAAAGTGTTCGCGCGAGTCCTGTCGGGTCTTCTCGACGTTGCCCTGCATCCGCGATTCTCGGAGAACCGATTTGTCTATCTGAGTTACTCGAAGCAGCGCGAGGACACCCTGTCAACGACGGTGCTGGCGCGCGCGGTCTTCGACGGCACGTCGCTCAAGGACGTCAAGGACATCTTCGTGGCGAACTCGTGGAGCAAGTCGCTGACGAACTTCGGCGGGCGCATCGCGTTCGATCGGGAAGGCTTGTTGTACTTCACTGTCGGCGAACGGCAGGAACAGGATCGCGCGCAGAAGCCCGACGACCACGGTGGCAAGGTCCTCCGCCTGCGAGACGACGGCACGGTGCCACCAGACAATCCGTTTGTCGGGAAGCCTGGATACCTGCCGGAGATCTACTCGCTCGGACATCGCAGCCCGCAGGGCCTGGCGCTCAATCCTGCGACGGGCGCGATCTGGGAGAACGAGCACGGCCCGCTTGGCGGCGACGAGCTGAACATCATCCTGCCGGGCAAGAACTACGGCTGGCCGCTCGTGACGTTCGGCACTGAGTACGACGGCACGAAGGTCAGCGATTCAACATGGCGCGCGGACCTCGAGGCGCCGTACGTCTACTGGGTGCCGTCGATTGCCGTGTCAGGGCTCACTTTTTACACCGGCGATCGTTTCCCAACCTGGAAGGGGAACGTCTTCGTCGGCTCAATGTTCGCCGGGCGCACTCGAGGCACGGGTCATCTCCAGCGCATCCTCATCAACGAGGCAGGGCGTCCGATCAATCGTGAGCCGCTTCTGACGGAACTGCGTCAGCGAATCCGCGACGTCCGTCAGGGGCCTGATGGGCTCTTGTACGTGCTGACCGACGAAGACGCCGGGATGGTGCTGCGGATTGAACCCGGGAACTGAGGTCACCTGACAATGCGTGAGAAAACTTGTGGATTTTCTCGGTGCCTCGGTGACTCTGTGTGTCGGATTCTGTGGGTGTCGTTGCTCGTCATGCTGGTTGGGCCAGCCTCGGCAACGGCGCAGCTGGCCTCACCCAACAAGGCCGGCGTCTCGATGGGACATCTCCATTACCAGGTGCGTGACGTCGAGGCGAACAAGCGCTTCTGGGTCGCGCTCGGGGGCACAGCGGACACATTTGGCGATGCGGTCGTCGTGAAATTTCCAGACGTCACCGTGTTCCTCACGCAAGGCGAATCGACCGGCGGAACGGAAGGCTCGGTGCTCAATCACGTCGCGTTTCGCGTGCCGATGCTGATGACGGTCGAAGCCGCCGGGTTGAAAGTGGCTCGTCTCGCCAACTTCCCGGGCGTCGCCTCGACGATGTCCCCCGAAGGCGAACGCATCGAGCTCTTCGAGAATGCCGCGCTCAACCTGACGTTCACGCAGGATGCCGGCTATCAGGACGCAACTGCCGAGCGGCACAACCGCCCGCTCGAACGCCCGATCGCGTTTCACCATGTCCACCTCTACCTCCCGAAGGGGCAGGTTGGCGAGGCCAAGGCGTGGTACGCGCGGATGTTCGATGGCATACCGGGTAAGCGCTCGAACTACGATGCCGTCGATCTGCCGGGCATCAACTTCAACTTCAGCGAAGGGCCGAAGCCGACCGTGCCCACGAAGGGACGGATGCTGGACCATATCGGATTCGAGGTTCGCGACCTCGAGGCGTTCTGCCGGCGGCTGCAATCGCTCGGTGTAACCTTTGATGTGCCGTACACGAAAGACCGGTCGGGTGTCGCGACCGCGAGGCTGACCGATCCGTGGGGGACGTCGATCGAGCTGACTGAAGGGTTGAGAGGGAGGTAGTCACATGCGCGTACGACTCCTGAGCCTGGCATGTGCGGCGGCGTTCGTCAGCGTGACAGCGGCGCCATCATTCGGGCAAAGCACACCTCGAACGCCGTGGGGTGATCCTGATCTCCAGGGCACCTACACCAACACCTATGAGAACGGCACGCCGCTCGAACGTCCCGACGAGTTTGCGGGACGAAAGCTGGAGGACGTGAAGGGCGAGGAGCTCGTCGCGATTCGAAAGAAGATCCAGCAGCGGACAGTTGGAAACTTTCAGGGGCCGATTCACGCCCCGGACAACTGGTGGCAGGACAACCTCGATCTGCACAAGGGCAGCCAGGCGTGGCTCGTCGTCGATCCGGCCGACGGGAAGATCCCGCCCATGACGCCCGAGGCGCAGCGCCGCATCGCCGAGCGCGCCGCGGCACGCAAGGCCAGCGGCCGAGGCCCGGCGGACTCCTACACCGATCGCAGCCTCTACGATCGCTGCATCACGCGCGGCCTGCCGGGTTCGATGATGCCGTCGATTTACGGCAACCAGTTCCAGATCGTGCAGGGTCCGGGTTACGTCGCGATTCTTTACGAGATGATTCACGAGACGCGCCTGATTCCACTCGATGGTCGCGGCAAGATCGACAGGACCATCACGCAGGACATGGGTGACGCGCGCGGTCGCTGGGAAGGTGACACGCTCGTTGTGACGACCACCAACTTCAAGGACCGAAGCGTCTATCGCAACGCGAATGCCGAGACGCTCGTCCTGACGGAGAAGTTCCAGCGTGTCGCGCCGGACAAGGTTCGCTGGACGGTCACGGTGGACGATCCGAAGACGTGGACGACGCCCTGGACGTTCTCGCTGCCGCTCACGGCCGATCCCAACCCGGTGCCGCTCTACGAGTGCCACGAAGGCAACTACGGGTTGAAGAACATCCTGAGCGCGGCGCGCGCGGAAGAGCGAGAGAAGTAGCGATAAACACTCCGTTTCCTCCGCGGCTCTGGAGATTGACTCGACATGAACGAAACCAAGACTCTCGCCTCCTACATCGTCTCGAACCGGTGGGAGGACATCCCGGCGGACGTCCGCCACGAAGCCAAGCGCGCGATTATCAACGTCTTCGGCTGCGCTATCGGCGGCAGCGCACACTCGGCGGTCACGACGGCCATCCGTGCTCTCGGTCCGTTCTCCGGTGAGCGCACTGCCAGCGTGATTGGCAGGGTGGAGCGGTTCGACCCGCTTCATGCCTCGCTGATGAACGGCATCAGCTCGCACGTCGAGGACTACGACGACACGACGCCGAAGAACTACAGCCACACGAGTTCACCGGTCTCATCCGCGCTTTTTGCCTACGCGAGCGCGAACCGCGTGCGCGGCCGTGACTTCGTCGAGGCGTTCATCCTGGGTTTCGAGGCAGCATCCCGGGTGGGTAACGTCGTCTACCCAGCGCACTACGACGTCGGCTGGCACATCACCGGCACGATCGGTGTGTTCGGCGCCGCGGCGGCGATTGGCAAGCTCATCGGCCTGAGCGAGCAGCAGATGATCTGGGCGCTCGGCCTGGCCGGCACGCAGTCCGCCGGCTTGCGCGAGATGTTCGGCTCGATGGGCAAGGCGTTTCATCCAGGACGGTCGGCGCAGAACGGCTACGCGGCAGCGCTGCTCGCGCAAGCGGGTTTCACGTCGGGCGAGCGTGGCGTCGAGGGGCCGCGCGGTTTTGCCCATGTCACGGCGGCCACGCGCGACCTCTCGCAGATCGCGACGGGGCTTGGCGTCAACTTCGACCTGCGCGAGAACACCTACAAGCCGTTCCCATGCGGGATCGTCAATCACCCGACCATCGACGGCGCCATCCAGATTCACGACGCCGACCATCCCGATCCCGCGTCCATCGTTGCCGTACGGCTGCAGGTTGCACCACTCGTGCTCGATCTCTGCAATCAGCAGAACATCACCAAGGGACTGCAAGGGAAGTTCTCCGTGTATCACGGCGCCGCAGTCGGGCTCGTTCGCGGCAAAGGGGGGCTGCGCGAATACACCGATGAAGCGGTCAACGATCCGGCGATCAAGCGCGTGCGTGAGCTCACGACAGCGTCCGGCGATCCTGCCATCACCGAGGATCAGGCGAAGATCGAGGTCGAGCTCCGTGACGGCCGGCGGCTGACGAAGTTCGTCGAGCAGTCGCTCGGCAACATCCATCGCCCGCTCACCGATCGTCAGCTCGACGAGAAGTTCCGCGACCAGGCCGCGCTCGTGCTTTCCGCCGATGTCATCGAGTCGCTCATTCAGTTGTGCTGGAACATCGACGAACTCGACGATGTGGGGCAGTTGGTGAGAACCAGCGTGCCGGGCGCTGCCGCGGAGCATGTCGGATCCGGCTTCAGCCGGGCCGAGCGCGAACCCGTCTCGTAAACGAAAGTGACCGTGCGTCGCGCGCTTCTGATCATCATCGCTGCGCTTGCTTTTGGATGCGGTCGTCCGTCGTGGCCCGATCCACCCGCAGTCGAGAAGGCGAAGTACGAAGCCGACTACCGTGCCTGGCACGAGTCCCAGCAGGGACTCGTCAGCGACGTACTTTCGATCGTCGGCGTCTGGCGACTCGACGAGGGTGAGACCGAGTTCGGATCGGATGTGGCGCTTCCGATTGCCCTTCCCTTGCCCGGGCCGCCGGTCCGATCCGGCGTGTTTCGCCGAGCGGGCAAGACCGTCGCTGTCATCCCGATGCCAGGCGCGTCGCTCAGGTTGCCGGACGGTCGCGCGGTTCAGGAGCCTACGAGGCTCGACGGCGACCTCTTGATCGACCCCCTTGCCCTGTATGTCGTGGATGCTGGTGACGAGCGGCGCTGGGTCACGGCGCGCGACATGAAGCATCCGTCGCTCACGGCGTCGCCGGCAATCGAGACCTATCCTGTTGACGCGCGCTGGAGAGTGTCGGCTCGTTTCGATGCGTACGAGTCGCCAAGGCCAGTGATGGTGCCGGACGTACGGGGCGGGTCGATGAACTTCCTGTCGCTCGGTGCGCTGGTGTTTCGGCTCAACGAGCAGGAGCATCGCTTGATTGCGTTCGGTGAGCCTGGCGGCGGCGAGTTCTTCGTGATGTTCAAGGATCCGACGAACCTCACGACGACCTACCAGGGCTACCGGATCGTGACCCCGCCCGTCGTCAACGGCGGTGAATTTACGGTCGTCGACTTCAACTACGCGTTCAACCCGCCGTGTGCGTACTCCCGCTTCACGCTGTGCCCGTTGCCGCCATCGGAAAACCGGTTGGCGGTCCCGGTCGAAGCGGGATTGAAGCGACTGCCGTCGGCGCAGGGGTACTCGCCCTCGTAGTCGAGAGTCATGGCAGCGGGTGACGAGCTTCTCGCGTTCGTCCGCGATGCCCTCGGCCGCGGCGTGCCGCGTGCCCAGATCGAAGACGCGCTTCGCCGAAGTGGCTGGACCACCGACCAGATCCGCGGCGCACTGACCGCCTACGCGGAGATCGACTTTCCGATCCCGGTGCCGCGTGCGCGGCCGTATCTCTCGGCGCGCGAGGCGTTCATGTACCTCGTGCTCTTCGGGACGCTCTACGCCGTCGCCTTCAACCTGGGAAGCCTGATATTCGATTTCATCAACATCGCGTTCCCGGACGCTGCGCAACAATCGTTCGAGGGCTATGGGCAATCCGTGCGCGAATCGATTCGCTGGTCGATTTCGTGGTTGATCGTTGCCTTCCCGGTGTTCCTGTACTTGTCGTGGCTGACCGAGCGCGACATCAGCCGCGATCCGGTGAAGCGCGCCTCGAAGGTGCGACGATGGCTGACGTATCTCACGTTGTTCTCGGCGGCCTGTGCGCTGCTCGGTGATTTCGCCACGCTCGTCTATAACGTCCTCGGCGGCGAGTTGACCGTGCGCTTCCTGCTCAAGGTCGTGACCGTGGCGCTCATCGCGGGCACTGCCTTCATCTACTACCTCCGCGACCTGCGTCAGGACGAGGTGGAAAGCCAGGGGTGATGGCGATGTCCGGGAAGCGCCTGCTCGCTGTCGTTCTCACGGTCGTCGTTGCGGCAGCGGTCGTGACGGGCATCGTCATCATTGGATCGCCGATGGAAGAGCGAACACGCCGGCTCGATACCAGGCGTGTGCAAGACATGCAACAGATCTCGCAAGCCGTTCGCGTCTACCACACCCGGCATCAGCGGACCCCGGCCTCTCTCGACGAGTTGTCGAAGGAGCCTGGCCTCGCGAGGGTTCCGCGCGATCCGGTGACCGGGGAGCCCTATCGTTACCTGAGTATTGATTCAGACAGCTATGAGCTCTGCGGTACATTCGATCGTGACAGCGACGCCCGCAGCACGAGCTTCTGGTCTCATGGTGCCGGCACCCAGTGCTTCACGTTGAGCGTGAAGCAAACGACCGTGCCCTGACGAGAGTACAATTCGGTTCACCCCTTGACCCCAACAGCCACCGATCCCATCACACGAGAGGCGGAGCGCCGCGTCTTCGCCAAGATCGGCTGGCGGTTGATGCCGATCCTGACCATCAGCTACATCCTCAACTACCTCGATCGAACCAACGTCAGCTTTGCCGCGTTGACGATGAACGAGGCGATCGGGCTGACGGCGACTCAATTCGGGCTGGGCGCCGGGATCTTCTTCGCCGGCTACTGCCTGCTCGAGGTTCCGAGCAACCTGGTGCTCTACCGTGTCGGGGCGCGGGTCTGGATCTCGCGCATCATGATCACGTGGGGGCTGGTATCTGCCGCGACCAGTCTGGTCGTCGGTCCCACGAGTTTCTATTTCATGCGCGCGCTGCTCGGAGCGGCCGAGGCAGGCTTCTTCCCTGGTATCGCGTTCTATCTGGCCACCTGGTTCCCCGCGGAGTACCGCACGCGCATTACTGCGTGGTTCATGGTGGCGATCCCGATCTCGGCGGTGATCGGTGGCCCGTTGTCCGGGCTCCTGCTCAAGATGGATGGCATTGCGGGGCTTGCCGGCTGGCAATGGCTCTTCATCATCGAGGGTCTCCCGGCAGCGTTTGTCGGTCTCAGCCTGCTGTGGCTGATGTCGGACAGTCCCGAGAACACGGCGTGGCTGACCGAAGAGGAAAAGGGGATCGTTCGGAATCGCCTGCAGGCTGAGCACCGCCCGCGCGAGGTGAAGAAACTATCGAAGGCCATTGTCGATGTCCGGGTGCTGATCCTGGCCGGCATCCAGTTCGGCTTCCTCGTCGGGTCCTACGGCATGCTCAACTTCATGCCGCAGATTCTCGACACTTCCGGTCAGTTGTCGGACGTGCAGATCGGCTTCGTGACGAGTGGCTGCTTCCTCGTGGCGAGCATCGGCATGATCCTGTGGGCGGGATGGGTGGACCGGGGGCATAGCCGGATCACGAACCTGGCGATCGCCTGCGCGGTGTCCGGGGTGGGCTTTCTCGGCGCTGTCGCGTTCGCCAACAACTTGTGGATTTCAGTCCTGTGGATGGCAGTCGCGGTCACGGGCATCAACGGGGCGCGCTTCATCTTCTGGACGATTCCGCCGAGGTTCCTGACTGGCGTCGCAGCGGCGGGCGGCCTGGCGTTCATCAACTCCATCGGCACGAGCGGCGGCTTCGTCGGGCCGACGATCATGGGGTGGCTGACGGACCTGACCGGCTCGTTTTCGGCAGGCCTTCTCGCGATGAGCGGATTTCTGTTCGCGTCCGCGATCCTGGCCTGGTCGCTGCACCGCTTCGTTCCCGGAGAGTGAGGATGACGCTCGCCAGGCAGCTTGCCGAGTGGGTCGCTCGTCTTCGCTACGACGATCTTCCCCCGGATGTCATCGACGCAACGAAGCTGCGGATCCTGGATGTGCTCGGCCTCGCGTTGGCCGGCAGTGAGACGCGTTTCGGCCGCGCTATTCGCAAGGGCACAGTCGCTCTTTCGCCTCCTGGTGCTTGCCGCATCGTTGGCAGCGGCGACAAGGTCGGCCTGACCAGTGCCGCGTTCGCCAACGCTTCGTTTCCGCAGGCGCTCGAGTTCGACGACACGCACAACGAGTCGATCGTTCACATGAGCAGTCCGTCAGTAGCCGCGGCACTGGCCCTTGCCGAGACTCGAACAGTCACCGGGAAAGACGCGATCCTTTCGATCGCGATCTCCAACGAGATCGCGTGCCGGGTCGGAGTGGTCGCGCCGGGTCAGTTTCACCGGCGCGGTTTTCATCCGACAGGACTGTTCTCTCCCTTCGGCATCGCGTATGGCGCTGGAAAGCTGCTCGGACTCGACGCCGACTCGCTGGCCTATGCTGCCGGCACGTGCGGCAGCTTTGCAGCGGGAGTGCTCGAGTGCTGGGTCGACGGGACCGACACCAAATTCCTGCACTCGGGGTGGGCAGCACAGAGTGGTCTGTCGGCGGCAGTGCTCGCTCAGTCTGGCGTCACAGGTCCGCCGAAGATCTTCGAGGGACGCTTCGGGTTGTTTGCCTCACACCTGCAGGATGCCGCCGCGCCGAAACGTCTCGAGCGCGTCGTCGACGGGCTGGGCAGTCACTGGGAAAGCCGGCTGTCGTCGTTCAAGCCGTTTCCCGCCGCGCACGTTCTGCATCCCTACATCTCAGCCATCCTGCGTTTGCGCGAGAACGGCCTTCGGCCTGCGGACGTGGTGCGCATCGAGTGCCCGGTGGCCGAGTTCAACGTGTCGATCGTCTGCGAGCCGGTCGAGGAGAAACGTGCCCCTGCTTCCCAGGCGCACTGCCGCGTGTGCCTGCAGTACACCCTGGCGGAGGCGCTGTACAGCGGCAGGCTTGGCAAGGACGCATACGAGGATCGCCATCGGCTCAACCCGGAGATCCTTGCGCTGGCTCGCACCGTTGACTATTACGTCGACCCCGAGTTTCCCGGGCCGGGTCGCTTCAAGGGTGCAGTACGCGTGACGCTCGAGGACGGCCGCGTGCTGACCGAGGTCGAGGAGTACAACCGCGGTTCAGCTGAGAACCCGATGAGCCACGCGGAGCTTCGGGCCAAATTCGACGACAACGCCAGCGGGGTGCTCGCCTCCGATGAGCGAGACCGTCTTGCGCACGAGGTCGGGCAGGCGGAAAATCTTTCTGACGCTTCGGCACTGGTGGGATTGACGGTCAGTCGTAGCGCCCGCCTTTAGGCGGACCGCGAAGTCGGGCGGAAGCCGGACACTACGGAGAGCAGGATGACTCGCACGTTTCTTCGATCGGTTCTGACGGCAACTGCGATCTTCAGCTTCGCGCAAGCGTCGACATTGGCGCAGGCACAGCGGACGCCCTGGGGCGATCCTGACCTTCAGGGGGCATACACGAACAGCGACGAGAGCCTGACCCCGATGGAGCGCCCCGATCACTTGAGCGGCAAGTCTCTGTCGGATATCTCAGCCGACGAGTTGGCGAAGCTCAACGACCAACGCAACGAAGCTCGCATCGAAGCCGACAGGCAGCGCTGGGAGCTGCGCAGCCCGCTGCACTGGTTCGAGAACCACAACCCGAAGAACAGTCGCGCATGGCTCGTGGTCGATCCACCTGACGGCAAGATTCCGCCAACGACCGCTGAGGCGAAAGCCCGCGCCACGGCACGGGCGCAGGCGCGAAAGGGACGTGGCGAGGCTGACTCTTACGAGGACCGCAGCCTCTACGATCGTTGCATCACGCGCGGTCTGCCCGGCTCGATGATGCCGGCAATCTACGGCAACTCGTACGAGATCGTTCAGGGCCCCGGTTTCGTGGCCATCCAGTACGAGATGGTCAACGAACTGCGGGTGATCCCGCTCGACGGGCACCCGCACATCAGTCCCGCGATCCGTAATTACATGGGTGACGCGCGTGGCCGCTTCGAGGGCGATACGCTGGTCGTCGAGACGACAAACTTCACCGACAAGGTGCCGTACCGCGGCTCTAGCCAGGACCTGAAGCTGATCGAACGATTCACGCCGCGCGGTCCAGGCGTTGTCGAGTGGTCGGTGACCTTCGATGACCCGGCGACCTGGACCCGGCCCTGGACGTTCGCGATGAATCTCACCAAGACGACCGAGCGTCCGTTCGAATACGCGTGCCACGAGGGCAACTACGCGATGCGCAACATCCTCAGCATCGCGAGAGAAGAGGAGAAGGCCGCCGGGCGCTAGGCACTTGGATCTCGCGCGTTCGCTTCATCAGTTCTTCGGTCACACCACTTTTCGCGATGGTCAGAAGGATCTCGTCGAGACGGTCCTCGATGGTCACGATCTGCTGGCCGTCATGCCAACGGGCTCAGGAAAGTCTCTCGGCTTTCAGCTGCCGGCGGTTCTCTTGCCTGGCACGACGCTCGTTGTCTCGCCGCTCATCTCGTTGATGAAGGATCAAGTCGACGAGTTGAACCGGCGCGGGATCCGGTCGGCAGGTCTGCATTCAGCGCTATCGGCCGATGAACGGCGGGACCTGTTCCGCCTGCTCCACAGCGGCGAGTGTCGCTTGTTGTACGTCGCTCCGGAGCGATTTGCTTCGGACTACTTTGTCCGTACGCTTCAGGAGATTCCCATCGCGCGCTTCGTGGTCGACGAAGCACACTGCGTGTCGGAGTGGGGGCACGACTTCAGGCCGGACTATCGTGCGCTGAAGGACGCGGCCGGCCTGTGCCGCAGCAGCGATGGGCGCGCAGGACGCCCGCCGATGGCAGCGTTCACGGCAACCGCAACACCGGAGGTGCGCGACGACATCGTTCAACTCCTCGGTCTCGCCGAACCGCGAATTGTCGTCGCCGGTTTCGATCGCCCCAACATTGCGCTTGCGGTGAGACCGGTGTCGGGTGACACCGAGAAGCACGAGCTGCTGCCGCAACTGATCGGGACAGGGCGCGCGCTCGTCTATGCGTCGACGCGGAAGAAAGCCGAGTTGACGGCGGAAACGCTGAAGGCCGCGGGCATCGACGCGGCCGCGTATCACGCGGGTCTTGCCGATTCGGAGCGCTCGGCGGTCCAGGATCGCTTCGCCTCGGGCGCCCTGCGTATCGTCTGCGCGACCAACGCGTTCGGAATGGGCATCGATCGACCTGATGTCGAGACCGTCGTGCACTTCGATATTCCCGGATCGCTCGAGGCGTACTACCAGGAGATTGGCCGGGCGGGGCGAGACGGGCGGCAGGCGACGGCGACGCTGATGTGGAACTACGTCGATGTCAGGACTCGTGAGTTCCTCATCGATCGCGAGAACGACGAAGACGCAGCGCGCGATGGACGACGTCCGGACCCGGCCGAGGTCGCTCGCCGAAAGGACTTGGATCACAAGAAACTGCGCCGGATGGTGTCGTACGCCGACACGTCCAGCTGTCTCAGGGCGACGATCCTTCGCTACTTCGGCGATGCGGGAGTCAGGGAGCCGTGCAGTTCGTGCAGCAACTGCGGACGGCGGCAGCCGATTAGCGATGCCGATCGGCTCCTGGCTCGAAAGATTCTGTCGGGGGTCGCGCGAGGAGGGGAGAGATACGGACGGCGCAGGATTGCCGCAATGCTGGTCGGCGATCTCGACGATCTGCCGGAGCCGCTGACGCGGCTGTCGACGACCGGAATCTTGCGGGGCGAACCGGTTGCGACGGTCGAGCACTGGATCGACGCGCTAGCGGGAGCGGGCTTGCTGCGTGCGTCAGACGACCAGTACCGCACGCTGAGCCTGACTTCTCTTGGTCGAGAGGTGATGACTGGCAAGGTTCAGGATCTTCTGATTGCTGCACCAAGAGCCCGGCCCGCGCCCGCGCCGCGGGGCAAACGTCGCCGAACTCGCCGGGACGAAGGAGAGCGCGGCGCCGGGCAGTCGGCCACGCCGCTTGCGCCCGTCGTCGACGCACTCCGCGCGTGGCGTCTCGACGAAGCGCGCCGGAACAGCACCGCACCGTTCGTCGTGCTGCACGATCGCACGCTGCTGGCAATCGCCTCGACATTGCCGAAGTCCTCTGATGATTTGCTCGCGATCCCCGGCATCGGACCGGCCAAGCTCGCCATATACGGCGACGCTATCCTGGCGATCGTCGCAACCGCTGGCGCGGCGCCAGGGGTGCGCACAGAGTGAGGGAGCGCGCTCGTCCACGCGGTCCTATCCAACTCGACGACAAGCGCGTGCTATGCTGCCGCGCCTGTGCGCATAGCCGAGCGAAAAAGCCCGACTGAAGCCAACGCCATACCGAAGGGCGCGGACCTGCGCGCGCTGGCCGTGAAATTTGGATTTCCACTTGCCATCGGCGTCGGTCTCCTGCTGGCGCCAGTGCCAGCCGGGCTGACGGTGAACGCGTGGCGATACTTCGCGTTGTTCTGCACCGTCATTGCCGGGCTCATCACCGAGCCAATCCCGCCCGCCATCATCGGCCTTGGTGGCGTCATCATCGCCGCCGCACTCGGGTTGATCCGCGAGGAGCCGGCTCAATCGGCGCAATGGGCGCTGAGCGGATTCGGCAACGCCACGGTCTGGCTGATTTTTGCCGGCTACATGTTCACTCTCGGCTACACGCTGACTGGGCTCGGCAGGCGCATTGCGCTGCAGCTAGTGCGTCTCCTGGGTCATCGCACCCTTGGGCTCGGGTACGCAGTCGCGTTGGCCGATCTGGCACTCGCGCCCTTCACGGCATCCGCGACCGCTCGCAGCGCGGGAACCATCTTTCCCATCGTTCGACAGATCCCCGAGCTCTATGACTCGCGACCCGACGATGGAACGGCGAGACGGATGGGAGCGTACCTGCTGTACACGGCACTGGTCGCGAGCTTCGTCACGAGCAGCATGTTCATCACGGCGCTGGCGCCCAACACGCTCGCGGTGAGCGTCATGAGGCAGACCGCTGGCGTGACGGTCTCCTGGGTCGACTGGTTCATTGGCTTTGCGCCGGTAGGGTTCCTCCTCCTCGCTGTCGTCCCATTCCTGATCTACAAGCTCTATCCACCTGAGATTCGAAATGCGCCGGAGGCGCCGCGGTGGGCAGCCGATCAACTTCGCGCCATGGGGCCGATGTCGCGGCGAGAGTGGACGTTGCTCGTGCTCGTTTGCTGCGCTCTCAGTTTGTGGATCGGAGCGATCCATTACATCGAGCCGGCGCTCACGGCGATGCTGGTCGTGTTGCTCATGGTGATGTGCCGTGTCGTCACCTGGGACGATGTCATCGGACACGCGCAGGCGTGGAACATCCTGCTCTGGTTCGCCACGATGGTGACGCTGGCAGGTGGACTGGCCGAGACGAAGTTCGTCGGTTGGGTCGCCCAGTCGCTCGCCCCGTCGCTGCAGGGCGTTGCTCCCACGACTGCCATCATCACTATCGTTGGCGTCTATTTCTTCCTTCACTACTTCTTCGCGAGCATCACGGCGCACACCGCGAGTCTGCTGCCGGTGTTTCTCGCCATGGCGGTCACGATTCCGATCCTGTCGGCTACCGAGTGGGCGCTGCTGCTCGCATATCCGCTTGGCCTCATGGGCGTGCTGACCACATACACAGCCGGTCACAATCCGATCTACTACGGAAGCGGCTACATCAGTCGCCAGGCGTTCTGGGTGCTGGGGTTGGTGCTGGGGCTGCTCTTCTTCGCAACCTATCTGGCCCTGGGCGTGCCCTGGCTGATGTATCTGGACATCTCCTGAGGCAGTATCGCGACGAATGAAGCAAGCCTCCAAGCTGCGCTCGGGCTCAGGAGATGTCCAGGCCCCGCGAAGCGGGGCAAGAGATACAGGCTGACAGTGAAGCGCAGCCCCATCAACGTTTTTGGCAGTTTGAGGCGAAGCTTCACTGCCTTCTGAGGCATACGTGACCGACATCAACCCGAGGTCGACCGAGTACGGCGACTACAGGCGCGCTGTGCGCGAATTGTGTGCGGGCTTCGACAGCACCTACTGGCGCTCGCTCGATGAACGCGCCGAGTATCCCGAGGCGTTCGTGAAAGCGCTGACCGACGCGGGCTGGCTTGCGGCGCTGATTCCTGAAGAGTACGGAGGCGGGGGACTTGGGGTCACTGAAGCCTCGGTGATCCTCGAGGAGATCAATCGGTCGGGCGCCAACTCGGGCGCGTGCCATGCGCAGATGTATGTCATGGGCGCGCTCGCGCGACACGGTTCGGATGAGCAAAAGCGCGCGTACCTGCCCGACATCGCGGCTGGCCGGCTTCGCCTGCAGTCGTTCGCCGTCACCGAGCCCACGACCGGCACCGATACGACGAAGACCAAGACGTTTGCTGTCAAACGCGGCGACAAGTACATCGTCAACGGTCAGAAAGTGTGGATCTCGCGGATTCAGCACTCGGACCTGATGCTGCTGCTCGCGCGAACGACGCCGTTGCCGGACGTGACGAAGAAGACCGACGGGTTGTCGTTGTTCCTGGTTGATCTACGAGGCGCAGAAAAGCGGGGGATGACCGTGCGCCCCATCCGCAACATGGTCAATCACGAAACCAACGAGGTGTTCTTCGAGGACTTCGAGGTCCCGGCGGAGAGCCTGGTCGGGCTCGAAGGCAAAGGCTTTCGCTACCTGCTCGACGGCATCAACGCGGAACGGATTCTCATCGCGGCAGAATGTGTTGGGGATGGCTACTGGTTCATCGACAAGGCTCGCGAGTACGCAAACGAGCGCATCGTCTTCGATCGACCGATCGGGCAGAACCAGGGCATCCAGTTCCCCGTTGCGCGCGCGTACACGAATGTCCGGGCGGCGGACCTGATGCGCTTCGAGGCGGCGCGGTTGTTCGACGAGGGTAAGACGGCCGGGCCCGAAGCGAACATGGCGAAGCTGTTGGCGGCCGATGCCAGCTGGGAGGCGGCCAACGTCTGTCTTCAGACATTAGGCGGCTTTGGCTTTGCGGCGGAGTACGATGTCGAGCGGAAGTTCAGGGAGACGCGGCTGTACCAGGTCGCGCCAATCTCCACCAATCTGATCCTGTCTTACATTGGCGAGCATGTCCTCGGTATGCCACGATCCTTTTGAAATGACTCCCGACTCCATTACAAGATTGACGCGGAGCATGCTGTTCGTGCCGGCGTCGCGTCCGGCGATGATTCCGAAGGCGGCGGCCAGTGCTGCCGATGCGGTCTGCATCGATCTCGAGGATGCGGTTGCACCGGACGAGAAGCCGGCGAGTCGCGCGAACGTTGTCCGCGCGCTCAAAGAGATCGACTTCGGCCGGCGTGTGCGCATGGTTCGCATCAACGGTCTCGACGGACCGTTCGCCTATCGCGATCTCGTGGAAATCGTGGAAGCCGCCGGCGACCGGCTCGACCTGGTGATGATCCCGAAAGCCGCCTCACCACGCGACGTGGTGTTCGTGGACATGCTGCTGTCGCAGATCGAATCGAGCATCCGGCTGCCCACGCGGATTGGGATCGAAGCGCAGATCGAAACGGCCGCTGGCTACCTGTATGCACGGGAGATTGCGGAGTCTTCGCCGCGACTCGAGGCGCTGATTTTCGGCGCCGGCGACTACGCTGCGTCGATGCGAATGCCCTCCGCCGCGATTGGCGAACGCGACGCGCACGACGAGGCCTACCCTGGTCATCGCTGGCACGCGGTCATGCACACCATCGTCGCCGCCGCTCGTGGCAACGGGTTGCGCTGCATGGATGGGCCGTATGCCGGCTACACCGACACCGCCGGACTCGAGCGCGCCTGCCGGATCGCGCAGTCGCTTGGCTTCGACGGCAAGCAGTGCATTCACCCGGCGCAGCTCGCGACGGTGAACGACACCTTCACCCCTTCTGACGCTGAAGTCGCCAAAGCCGCGGCCATCGTGGAGGCGTACGACAAGGCGGTGAGCACCGGGCAGGGCGCCGCCACTCACGACGGCCGCATGATCGACGCGGCCAACGTTCGCATGGCACGCACGACGCTCGAGCGACAGCGGCTGATTTCGACAACGTGAAGTCCTCGCTGCCCCTGGAGGGCCTGGTTGTCGTCTCCGTGGAGCAGGCGATTGCCGCGCCGTTCGCCAGCCGTCAGCTCGCCGACCTTGGCGCCCGCGTGATCAAGATTGAACGCCCAGGTGTGGGCGACTTCGCACGTGCCTACGACCATACCGTTCGAGGGTTGGCCAGTCACTTCGTCTGGACCAATCGTTCGAAGGAATCGCTCACGCTCGATCTCAAGCAGCCCGAAGCCATCGATGTTCTTCGGCGCCTGATCGCTCGCGCCGATGTGTTTCTCCACAACCTCGCGCCTGGCGCGATGGGCCGCCTCGGATTCGAGTCGGCATCCCTGCGCCAGCAATACCCGCGACTCGTGATCTGCGAGATCTCCGGCTACGGTGCGACCGGCCCCTATCGCGACAAGAAGGCGTACGACTTGCTCGTGCAGAGCGAGGCTGGGCTCGTTTCGATCACGGGCACGGCGAAGACGCCTTCGAAAGTCGGCATCTCGATCGCCGACATCGCGGCAGGCATGTACGCGTTCTCGTCGATCCTGGCCGCGCTGGTGCGTCGCGCGACGACGGGGAGTGGGGCACTCCTGGATATCTCGATGTTCGACGCGCTCGCCGAGTGGATGGGATATCCGGCCTACTACACCGGATATGGCGGCGCCCCGCTGCCACGCACCGGGGCGCGTCA
This sequence comes from Acidobacteriota bacterium, assembly GCA_032156805.1. Classification (GTDB taxonomy): domain Bacteria; phylum Acidobacteriota; class Vicinamibacteria; order Vicinamibacterales; family UBA2999; genus Gp6-AA40. The sequence goes on along the minus strand of JALDXQ010000042.1, from coordinate 3,142 downwards.
CGCTGCCATTGCGCCTTATGGTCCCTACGCTGCGGGCGATGGCCACGTCGTCTATCTGGGTCTTCAGAACGAACGAGAGTGGGCGAGATTCTGCGCCGACGTCCTCGAGCAACCGGCACTGGCGGGCGATCCGCGATTCGGCTCGAACGCGTTGCGCGTGGAACATCATGACGAGCTCGCGCCGATCATCGTCAGCGCGTTTGCGGGAAAGACGGCTCAGCAGGTGGTAGAAAAGCTCGATGCCGCACAGATTGCCAATGCGCGGATGAACACCGTCGACGAGTTTCTGCAGCACCCTCAACTGGTGGAGCGAGGAAAGTGGCGGGACGTCGAGTCTCCGGCCGGACCGCTTCGTGCGCTCGTTCCTCCATTTGGCTTCGACGATTTGGAGCCGAGGATGGGACCAATCCCCAGAGTGGGCGAGCACACCGATGCAATCCTGGGCGAGCTTGGTTACGACCTCGACACCATTACCACGTGGCGGCGAGCGGGCATCGTCTGAAGCGGAGTCAAGCCGTACAATTGACCAGTGCTGCTGTTCGAGTTCTTCCCGTTGTTCGTGGCCCTGGTGGGTGCGGTGGCGGTGATCTTCCTCTTCATGTCCGATCGGCGATCGCGACAGGACCCGAACGACAGCGACGAGTTGCCACGCCGGCGACGGCCCCCGCGCAGGTCGACTGAACCCGAACGTCCCGGTCGCCGTCCGAGCATGCTTCCCTGATCCCATGCACTCACATCGAAGCCCAGCCACCATCAATCGGCAGCACCGCGCCGGTGATGCTCGCGCTCTCGGGTCCACATAGAAACACCATCAACGCCGCCACAGCGTCGGCCGAAATCAGTTTTCCGGTCGGCTGCTTTCCTGCCAGCAGTCGCCGCTCTGCATCGATGCGAGAAAGTCCTTCGGCCATCGAGGCAGCGATGGTTGCTTCGTGCACGGGCGTTTCCGTTGTTCCCGGACACACGGCGTTGCACGTGATGCCGTGCGTCACAGTTTCAAGAGCGACGGCACGGGTGAGACCGATGAGCGCGGTTTTACTGGTCACGTAGTTCACGCGATTGACCGCGCCGCGCAGGCCGTAGATCGAGGAGACGTTGATGATGCGTCCCCACCCGCGCCGCTTCATCCCGGGGACGGTCAGGCGAATGGTGTGAAACGCCGCCGACACATTGACCGCGATGCCGTCGTCCCACTGCGAAGGGTCAAAAGCCTCGACCGGTGCGGTGTGGCGCACGACGGCGTTGTTGACCACGATGTCGACGGTGCCGAAGGCGTCGAGTGCGGCTGAGACCATGGCCTCGATCTCTTCGCGACGCCGAAGGTCGGCGCCGTCGTAGACCGTGCGAACGTCATGCTGGCTCTCGATGCTGCTGCGAAGCGCTGCGATGTCCTGCTCGGCGCCAAACCCGTTCAGGACGAGGTTGCAGCCGGCAGCTGCAAAACGATGCGCCGCGGCCAGGCCGAGGCCGCGCACTGATCCGGTGATGAGGGCACACTTGCCAGCAAGGGGGCGCATGCGGGAGGCTGCCAGCAACGGGCGGCGTCAGGCCAATCCGCAGCGGCTTGTTGTATGGTAAGGCACCTGGCCTGCATGATGGCCCAAAGCGAGATTCACATGACTGGACGAACACTCGTGCTCGTGAGTGGCTTCGCGCTGGCGATGGCGATCGTACTGGCGGACTCCGGCGCTGGTGCGCAGGCGCCCGGTGGCGACGGTCAGGTGATGCGCACGCCGTGGGGCGATCCAGACATTCAGGGACTCTTCACGACCGACGATGAGCTCGGGGTGCCGTTCGAGCGGCCAGAGCAGTTCGGCGATCGGGCCGTCGTCAGCGAACAGGAGTTCCTGGACCGGCAGAAGCAGTCTGTCCGTCAGGCGGAAGTCGATGCCGAGGAGTTCGTTGTCCCGCGGACGCCCGGACGTGGAGGAGATGGGACCGGGCCGCCGGCTCACTGGCTGGAGCGTGGCCGCCCGTCGCGCCGCACGTCGATGGTGATCTCTCCCGCGAACGGACGCATCCCGTACCTGAACGAGGAAGCGCGCAAGCGCGCGGCCGTTGCGGTGAACGCGCGCACGACCGGCAACAAGCCTTTCGATGGACCAGCGGCGCTCGACTTGTACGACCGCTGCATCACGCGCGGTCTGCCCCACGTCATCTTTCCGACCATTTACAACAACACGTCGCAGATCGTGCAGGGACCCGGGTACGTCGCGATCCGGTACGAGATGATCCACGACGCCCGTGTCATCCCGCTCGATGGACGACCGCAGCTGCCATCGGCTATCCGGCAGTACTTCGGCGACTCACGTGGCCGCTGGGAAGGAGACACGCTCGTCGTGGAGATCACGAACTTCCCGACGAACATGGTCAACTACCGCGGCGCCACGGGTGCTCTGCACGTGACCGAGCGCTTCAGGCGTGTGGACGCAACGACCGTTCACTACGAGGTCACGGTTGCCGATCCGGCAACGTTCTCGTCACCGTGGACGGCCGCACTCAGCCTGAAGGCATCCGATCAACCAGATGTGTTCGAGTACGCGTGTCATGAAGGCAACTACGCCATGAGGAACATTCTCAGCGGTGCGCGTGCCGCCGAGCAGGGCGTCGGAGCATCGACCGGGCGCTGAGCGCACAGTCTTCGCGCGCAGCATGGCTCGCGCACGTCACGGAGTGAACTGATGCCAGTGAAAGAAGGGTGGACAGGTCGGGTTTACGAAGACTTCGAGGTTGGAGACATTTACGTCCACCCGCTGGGAAGAACCGTCCTCTCTGTGGACAATAGCTGGTTCACGTTGTTGACGCAGAACATGAACGCGATTCACTTCGACCACGCCTACGCATCGAAGACCGAGTTCGGACGGGCACTGGTTGATTCGACGTTTACCCTCGCGCTGGTCACGGGGCAATCGACGATCGATCTCTCGTTCAATGTCATGGCCAACCTCGGTTGGGACGAGGTCCGGTTGCCGAATCCGCTGTTCGAGGGCGACACGGTGTACTCACGCAGTGAGGTCCTCGAAAAGCGCGAGTCGAAGTCGCGCCCCAACGTCGGCATCGTCAAGGTGAAGACCATTGGCTTCAAGCAGGACGGCCTCATCGTGATCGAGTTCTTCCGGACGTTCATGGTTTACAAGCGGGG
>JALDXQ010000041.1:0-44356 GCA_032156805.1 Acidobacteriota bacterium | reverse complement strand
AATGTCCTCCGGCGTTGCTACTGATGTCTGCGCCCGGAAAATCACGGCCTGTCCGGATGGACACCTCCACACGCCGGACGTACAAGGCAACTGACACGAACGAAACGATGTTCGTCTGTCGAAAAAACTGACCAATGGCGCCCGAAAGCGGCCGGCCACGGAGGCAGATATGCGACGCCTTGTGCTCTGCGTGATGACGCTTGGACTGCTGTTGCCCGGGGCGGCGCTTGCCCAGGACGCGACGATAACGGGCGTCGTCACGGACGCGTCCGGCGCGGTCCTGCCCGGCGTCACGGTCGAGGCCACCAGCGCGGCATTGACCGAGAAGGTGCGCTCGGTCATTACCGACGGCACCGGCCAGTACCGCATCGTCGCCCTGCCGCCAGGCACGTATTCGCTCACGTACTCGCTTCCCGGTTTCGGCTCGATCAAGCGCGAAGGCGTTCAGCTGAGCGGCGGTATCACTGCGACGATCAGCGTCGAGATGCGGATTGGTGAGCTTCAGGAGACTGTCACCGTGACCGGCGAGTCGCCGATCGTCGACGTGCAGAGCGCGCGGCGGCAGCAGGTGATCGACGGCGACGTGCTGCAGGCGATCCCCACGTCGCGTTCGTACAACAACGTGCTGCAGCTGGTGCCCGGCGTCGTTGCGGGTAACGGACAAGTACAGCTGCGCCCAACGATGTTGCTGTTCACCGCGCATGGCGGAAGCGCGGAGGACGGCCGGTTGACCGTCGACGGGATCAACACCGGCGCGTCTCGAGGTGGTGCAGGCGTGTCGGGCTATATCCCAGACATGCAGAACACGGCCGAAGTGACCTTCACGATCTCGGGCAATCTCGGTGAGGCCGAGACTGGTGGGCCGCAGATGACCGTCGTGCCGAAGCAGGGCGGCAATACGCTCACCGGCTCGGCCTTCATTTCGGCGCTCAACGACAAGATGCAGGCGAGCAATTTCGACGAGGCACAGTTGAGCGTGCTGGCGGCTCCGGCCAAGTCGCTGCTGCTTCGCGACTACCAGTTCTCGCTCGGCGGACCGATCATGCGCGACCGCATCTGGTTCTTCTTCAACCATCGCGGCGTGGACTACGCCGACGCGCAGCCCGGCATCTTCGCGAACCGCAACGCCGGCGATCCGACGCAGTGGACCTACTCGCCCGACTTCTCGCAGCAGGGACGGATCGACCAGCGCCGCCGTATCTACGCGCTGCGGCTGACAGCGCAGTTGACGCCGAAGAACAAGCTGTCGGTGTTCTGGGACGAGCAGCCATATTGCAGCGGCGCTGCCTGGCCCGGCACCGATGAGAGCGCCGGCTGTCAATCGAACAAGGATGGCTGGATCCTCGGTGGCAGTCAGACGAATGGCTTCTTCGGTCCCGGTCCCAACGCGCCGGAGACGGGCGACTTCCAGGACAACCATCAGCGCGTGCAACAGGTGAAGTACAGCGCGCCGGCAACCAACCGGCTCCTGCTCGAAGCCGGCTTCGGCACCTATATCTCGCAGTGGGGCTACACCGAGCGTCCGGGCAATCCGACGGGGAGCCTCATTCGCGCGCAGGAGCAGTCCGCGCAGATCTTCGATCGCAACGGCAATCGCGTGAACCAGGCCTGCGAGGGATGCGTCACGATCGGCGGAAACCTGAAGTATCGATCGTCGAACTGGCCGACCGGCTACATCTTCGCCCACACCTGGAACGCCTCCGCCAACTACGTGACCGGCGCCCACAGCATGAAGTTCGGCTATCAGGGCGCCTACCATCGTGACGATGACAACCTGTTCAACATCATCACGAACGATCGCCGGCTACTGTACCGGTTCAACAACGGCGTGGCGAACCAAGTGACCATCCAGGCAGGCCCCTGGGAGCGGAAGGTCCGTACCCAGTACTACGCGTTCTTCGCACAGGAACAATGGACCAAGGATCGCCTCACGCTGCAGGGCGCGCTGCGGTTCGACCATGCGTGGAGTTCGTTCCCCGCGCAGATCATAGGACCTGACGTCTGGGTACCTGACGCGATCGTCGTTCCCGCCAGCACGGGTGTCGAGGGCTACAACGACATCAGCCCGCGAGTCGGTGTTGCGTACGACCTCTTCGGGAATGGCAAGACGTCACTGAAGGGGAACATCGGCAAGTACATGCATCCGGCATCGAACTCGGGCCGGTTCGTCGATGCGAACCCCTCCGAGCGCATCACGACGCTGGTCGCCAGGACGTGGGTCGACGGCAACCGCAACTACGAGCCCGACTGCAACCTCCTCAACTTCTCGCGTCAGGACAATCGCCCTGCCGGCGGCGATCTCTGTGATGCTCCGCTCGATCAGACATTCGGCCAGGCGCGGCCGTCGACGACACTCGACCCCTCGATTCTGTCCGGCTGGGGCGTGCGGCCGTACGACTGGCAGTTCGGCGTGTCCATCCAGCAGGAAGTGGTGCCACGTGTGTCGGTTGAAGTTGGCTATTACCGGCGATGGTGGCCGATCTACGCGAATACCGACGTGACCGACAACATCCTGGTGAGCTCGAGCGACTACACGCCCTTCAGCGTCACGGCTCCGTCCGATCAGAGGCTGCCGGACGGCGGTGGCTACGTCGTTCCCGGAATCTACAACATCACTCCCGCGGGGGCGGCGGCTGGGAATGAAAACGTGCAGCAGGCGGCAACCGACTTTGGCGGGTACTCTCGCTACTGGGACGGATTCGATGTCACGGCGCAGGCGAGACTGCGGAACGGCCTCACGCTCCAGGGCGGCACGAGCAGTGGCCGGCTCGTGGAAGACAGTTGTGAGAGCCGGGTCGCCGTGCCCGAGGGGCGGACCGGTGGCGTGACAGATCCCTGGTGCCGCGAAGTCGAGCCCTTGCTGACCACGTTCAAGGGGCTCGCCAGCTATCTGATTCCGAAGGTCGATGTGCAGGTCGCCGGCACGTTCTCGAGCCGGCCCGGTGTGTCGCTGAACGCGAACGTCGTCTACAGCAGCGCGGCGGTCGAGGGATCGCTCGGCCGGCCACTCACCGGAGTGCCGAACGTGACGGTCAACGTCATCGAGCCGCAAACCGTGTTCGGCGACAGGATCGATCAGCTCGATCTCCGCATCGGCAAGATCCTCCGATTCGGCAGGACGCGAACGTCGCTGAACGTCGACATCGTCAACGCGTTGAACTCGAACGACAACCTGGCTTACAGCTCGACATTCAGCGCCACGTGGCCTACGCCGACGCAGGTGCTGACGGCGCGGCTCTTCCGCCTCAGCGCGCAGCTGGAGTTCTAACGCAGGTCTTTGGTTCTTCGTGCTTGAGAAGGTGCGACGGTGTCAGGCAGTGAATCGTGAACGGATTACCTCCGCTCGTTTGACGCGGCCCGTCCCATGCCGTTCACGATTCACTGCCTGACACCCAAGCCACCTAAAATTCGATCACGAATCCGCCCGACGGGACGATCGGCATCAGCGACTCGGTGGCACCGAAGACGCGGCCGGCGCGGTCCACGAACGGCGGAATATTGCGCAGGTTTTCCCGGTTCGCGATGTTCGCGACATCGACGAACAGCACGAGCCGGCGGCCCGACCAGTTGAACGCTCGATCGGCGCGAACGTCCAGGCGTGAGTATGCTGGCAGACGCAGCGTGTTCCGCTGGTCCGAGAGGCCGTAGAACAACGGACGGCCATCCACCTCCGGCACCGTCCCCACGGTTGACGACGGTTCACCGATATACCCGATCATCGGGTAGTTCGATCCGTACCGGTACCGCGCGCTCAGGCTCGACCGATTTGACAGCCGATAGTTGCCGTACAACGACAGCGTGTGCCGTTGATCCGCGTCAGCCCAGAACGATTCCCCGGTTGTCGCGGAGGTGTACTTCAGACGACCGTAGGCATACCCGGCCCACCCCGAGAATCGGCCTGCCGCGTCGCGCCGAAGCACGACCTCGACGCCGCGTGCTTCACCGTCCAGGCCGTTCACCAGGGGAGCGTCGAACGCGCCCCGGTCGATCGTGCCGTCAGCCAGGAGCCTGGGCTCGGAGCCCGGAGCCCAGAGGACATCGCGCTCCCGACGTGCGTAGACGTTGACGAGCAGCCGTGTCTGCCGCGGAAGCAGGTGCTCGACGCCGCCATCGACGTGCACCGCGCGTTGCGGGCGGAGCGTGTGACCGCCACCCTGAAGCCCACGGACCTCGTCCGCGCGCGGGAACTGACGGTACACACCGCTGCCGCCGCGCAGGCGCGTCCCCTCGCCGAGACGCAGTTCGGCAGTGATCCAGGGCGACGCCGTCGTGTCGCTGGTCAGCGACCAATGATCGACGCGGGTGCCGGGCGTGACCGTCATGCGCGAGCCGATACCGAGACGAACCTGTCCATAGGCCGACGCCGCCGACGATCCCTCGTGGTACTCGCTCAGCGGCACCAGGCTGCCGGCGGTTGAAATTTGCCGTGCGATGAGGTTCCTTGCTTCCAGCCGCTGGACATCGCCACCGAACTCGAGAACCCAGCGCGTCGCCGGCGAAAATGACACATCGGCACGCCACCCGAGGTCCGAGAACCGCGCCGAGTCGAGCGTGGCGCCTGCGTCGTTCTCGTTGTCATAGCGCAGCCCGGTTGAATAGAGACGCTGTGTGATCGCGAAACGCGGGCTTGGAAGGTAGCGCCACGATGCCATCGCGAGCCAAGCACGGTTGAGGCCGGTTCGAATCTCGTTGGCGCTGATGTCCGGGTCGCCTTCATCGAACACTGCCCGGCCCAGCAGCATCGTCGCGGACACCTGATGTCGAGGATTGATGTCGTAGACGGCTTTCGCTTGCGTGTCGACGAATCCGAAGGCGAAGCCGGCCTCTGGATCGATCCGCTGGATAAGATAGTCGAGATAACTGCGTCGCACCGACGCCAACCACGAGCCTTTGCCTCCGGCGATCCGCCCTTCGCCGAGAAAGGCCGCACTGGTCCCGCTCAATCCCGCGCGCCCATGAAACCCATCGCGGCTCCCGTCACGCGTCGTCATGCTCACCTCGGCGCCCATCTGGCGACCGGTGCGCTGCGGATAGCTGCCCGGGAGCAGCGAGACGCTGCCGAGGGTTTCGCTGTTGATCATCGCGATCGAGCCGCCGTCGCTGATGCCATTCACGCTGTGCATCAGATATCTCGTCGGCACACCATCGACGACCAGGCCGACATAGCGGAATGGATTACCGCGCACGGCGAACTCGCTGTAAAAGTCGTCGGTTGCCGTGGCCGAGGGCAGCGCCTGTATCGCCCGCAGTGGATCGTCGAGCACCGCGCCGCGCAGGTTCTCCAGTTCACGACCGTGGAGCGATGTGCCTCCCGGAACAGCATCGGATTCGCCTCGAAGTGAACCTGAGACGGTGACCCGCTCGGCATAGGCGCCGGCGCCTTCGGACAACCGGATCGTCATGTCGATGGCCGCATCGGCGACGTCGATGTCGGTGCTCAAGAGCGCGTAGCCGATCACCGATGCGGTGACGGTTTGCCGCCCGCGGGGGACCATCACCGTGAATCGACCGTTCGCGTCAGTCTCCGTGAAGCTCGATTGGTTCTCGACGTAGATCAGGACGCCTCTGATCGGTTCATCCGTGCGATCGTCGATGACGATTCCCGAGACGTTCGGTGTTTGCGCACTCGCGGAGGCGCTGAGGCAGGTCACAAGCAGTACGAAGCAAACGATGCAGCGCATGAGGGATGCCGCGGCGCGGGAGCACGATCAGTGCCACGAGCGAGGGACTGTTTGTCAGGGTGTTGTGATGGTGTCAGGCAGTGAATCGTGAACGGCGAGTCCTGTGTCGTCCTGGATTCACCGTTCACGATTCACTGCCTGACACCTTTCCAGGACGGCTTAGCGGCCCGGCCGCGCCGAGTACGTTGTCGGTACCTGGCGCGTCTCGGACGGCTCGATCCGCAGGATGCCGCCGTTCTCGTGATCGACCAGCACGTACAGCAACTCGTCGGGCCCCTGCCGGACGTCACGGATGCGCATCCCGAGCGGCACGAGCAGCGACTCACGACGGAGCTCCTCGAGCTTGTCGTTGACGAGGATCCGTTCAAGCCGTCCCGTTCCCGGGACCTCGCCGGTGCGTTGTCCGCCCACGAAGATATCGCCCTTCCACTTCGCGAGCTTGTTGCCCGTGTAGAAGGTCATCCCCGACAGAGAGATCGAGGGCATCCAGAACACCACCGGCGACTCGAAGCCTTCCTTCGAGAAGACCGGCGATTGCCACGGTCCCGGGTAGCTCCGGCCGAGGCTCACGAGCGGCCAGCCATAGTTGGCGCCCGGCTTCAGGACGTTGATCTCGTCGCCGCCATTCGGTCCCATCTCGTTCTGCCACACTTCGCCAGTCGTGGGATGAATGGCCAGTCCCAGCGAGTTCCGGTGCCCGAATGTGTAGACCTCCGGCTTATGCCCGGCACGTCCGACGAACGGGTTATCCGCTGGCACCGTGCCATCGTCATTCAAGCGCAGCACCTTGCCGGAGTACGTGTTCGGATCTTGCGAGCCGCCGCCGCTTCCACCGCTTGGCGTGGTCATGTAGATCTTTCCGTCACGCCCCCAGGCCAGTCGCGACGGGCCGCTCACGCCGGCCCCGCAACTGAAGATGTCTGTGAGATCGGTGATGGCGGATCCATCGAAGCGCCCGCGCGCCAGCGTCAACGCCGACTGCTTCTCGGCGCCGACCGCTTTCAGATACGTGAAATAGACGAATCGATTCGTGGCGAACTGCGGATGCAGCACGACTTCCATCAGCCCGGAGCGACCCTGGACACGGACAGTCGGCACGCCGGGAATCGGCTTCGGATCGAGCACGCCGTTGCGAACGATCCGCAGACGCCCTTCCTTCTCGGTGACCAGCATCGTCACGCCTGCCCCGGGCGGCGTCGAGCCGTCAGGAAGGAATGCCACGCTCCATGGATTCACCAGTCCGCGGGCGACGGGAACGACGCGGATCCGCATGACCTCGGCAGTGTTGTATTCAATCGGCTCGGCCGGGATCGGCTGCGGCTCGAATCCCGCGGGCGCGACCGGGATGCCGCCATCGAAGGGAACCGTCTGTTGCGCGATGCCGATAGAACCAACGGCAACAAACGCACAGGTAACCATGAGCCAGAACCGGACGCGACGGCAGGGTAGTGAGAGCCGCATGTCGATCACCTCGTCAGCGGCGGTAGTATACGTCGCCCGATCTCCTGCGTGCTCGCGTCCGAGGCGCCGCCTTGCGAGGTGTCAGTTACGTCGCAGCTGCCACGTTGTCGTCTTGACGCGCTTATAACGTGTGCCGGGCTGGGGCTCTCCTGACAGTGGAATTTCCTCGGTGGTCGTTCCGCTCAGCACCGCCGTGTTACTCGGATCGATTCTCCCGTTCACACTGATGAAGCCGCCGAGCGACCACTGGGTAGCGGCATGAGGCCTCGAGTCCGCGTTCACCGCGACTGCGCAGCCCTGACGGAATACCTCGAGCTCTCCGCTGAATTGTCCAGCAACTGGAAACGTGAGGTTCGGCACGTTCGCCGTGACCTCGTACGTGCCGTCGGCCTGGATCGAGACCGCAAACATCGCGTCCCCCTCAGCTGATCCCGCGGACGACTCCCGCGATGTGTTGTTCATCCGTCGGTTGCTGACCGCGCCGCAGGATCCAAAGGTCCAACTTGCGTGGGTCTTTTGCCGGTTGTAACGCCCGCTGGCCTTCCCCTTCAGTGACGCGTACTCACCATCCGCGCTTTGCGCGGAGACGGTCTCGGTTACTTCGACAGAGAGTTGCTCGGTCTCCGTCTCCTGACTCTCTGTCTCGCCTCGGCTGAACTTTTCCGGAATCGACTTGTACCCGCTGATTGTCGTTTCGACGACTGAAATGGTGCCGGACCATTCTGCTGGTCCGTTCCGCCAATCCTTGACCGGAAACGCATGGTGGCCGACCGACGCCCACTGCGCCCGATAGAGAATGCTGACCGGCAAGGAGGCGAGGCCGATGAGACCGCCGGCCGCCGTGCCAGCCGCCTCCTGAAGATCGGCGAAGAGGTCTGAGCCCTTGAGCGCAACATGCAGCCTGACCTTCGCCGATTTGTTGACCTCGGTCGCGTCGTTCTCGATCTCCTCGTGCTGGCCGCGGCCCTCGACGCCGATCTGCACCTTGCCGTCTTCACCCGTGGTTGCGTTGGTAATGGGATTCGCGCCCGATGAGGGATCGCCACTGCCCTGGATACGGCTCCCGTCTGGCGCTACGAACTGCACGATCGCTTCGCCTCCGCCATGCAGCGCGGCTGCCGCCTGATCGAACCCTTCGACGCCATACCAGCGCACGCGTGCGCCCTTGGCGGGGCCGTTGTTGGCGAGGCTGAAGTCGAGCCCGACGGCGATGAGCATCGCGCGGAAGCAATTCAGCATTTGCGCGTTGCCGACGTTCAGTCTGACGATGGCCGTCAGCTCGCGGCGCTCGCCGGTCTGCGGCGACATCTTCTTCGTGCGCACGAGAGGCGTGGCGTTCATCGTGACGTCGGCTTTGAGCGCCGCGTAGGTCGCAATGAACTGTGCGTAGCTCACTAACGTGGAGACGAAAGCAGCCGCGCTGCCCAGCCTGTCGAGGCCAAGCCGCTGCAGGATGCCTGGCAATCCCATCCCGCCGACTTCGAATCCGCCCCACGCCATCGAGCTGCCGAACGCGGCGATGTCCATGATCTGCTGCGTGCGATCGCTCAACTGGCAGGGCGTCCGGCCCTGCGCATGAAGCGTCGGTGCAACCCACTCGCGGAGCGCGTCGAAGAGTGACGCAGTCTTCTTCGTGCCGGTGGCGTTCCTCTCGGCGGCGAGCATCACGACATCGGTCGCGAGACGCCGCAGGATGAGCGAGACCTGTAGACCATCGAGCTCGATCGTCTGCGGGTCGACGTCGCCCAGCAGGTTGTATGGCGCGTGGCTCGTGGCATTGCGACCGAGAGCGGCGATGAAGTTGCCGAGAAAGCGCCTGGTCGGCACAGGCGACTCCGCGATCGCGCGCAGATCGTCCACGAGCAGTTTCTCCAGCGGCGCGCCCTGCAGTTCCGGCGCGACCTCCACGAGAAATGCGGCGAGGTCACTCAGCGTGAGGGTGACGCTGCGCTCTGGAAGCATCATCGCCGCAGCCAATCGCACCTCCCACTGCTGCATGGCGATCCCTTGCCACGGCTCCGCCGGGCTGACGACAGGCATGTTTTCGGGGCCGATCATTCCAATGCCCGAGGCCTGCAGCGCGGTGATGAGCGCGGCAAAGGCGTCCGGCCCTCCGGCGACGATCTGTCGCGCCAACATCTCCGCAGCCTGGCTGCCGAGCAGTGGGTCCTCGATTGGCGGGAGCGCGAGCGCTGCTGGCAAGGGATCGTCTGGCGCGCCCAGATCGTCGAGCGTCAGTTGCGTCACGGCCACCCGCGTCTCTGGCTGCGAATCGTGCGCGGGCGGCGTGGCAACCTCGGCGAACGACTCGAGTGACGGCTCGTCGCTGGAGCCGCCCGCCAGGAGGCGGAGCGCCAGAAGGCCGGCAATCACGACGGCCGCCACGAGGGCGAGGCGAACCGGCGACAGACGAAGAAACCCCTTCATACGCCGAATACGGACGAGGGGAACGATTGGGAAGAACGTGTCGAACGTGCTCGTTTCGCCTTGCGAAATCACCTGGTTGCGGACCTAGCCGAGTCGTAGCGTTCCTTGCTATGGTCGGTAGATGCGCGCCAACGAGGAGGCGCGGCGATTCGGGTAGGAGACTCACACAATGCTTCGAGGGTTCATTTGTTTCATCGCACTCATGCTGCCGGCCGCCGTTGCCTCCGCTCATCATGGCTTTGGTTCGTTCGAGGTCAATAAGACGGTCAACTTCAACGGTGCCAGGCTGACGCGGATTGAGCTGGTCAATCCGCATTCATGGCTCTACTTCGAGCTGACCGACGCCAATGGGAAAGTGCAGAAGTATCGCTGCGAGATGCGATCGGCGCACGTGCTCAGACGATCCGGCTGGACCAAGGATCTGTTCCCGGCCAACTCCAGGGTCAACATCACGGCGTCGCCCGACCGCGACGATCCGAACTCCTGCTACCTGCAGACGATCGAGTTCGAAAACGGCAGCCGCATGGATCGCTACGGACAGTACGTCAAGGCGCCGGATGGCAAGGTCAAGGAAGTGGTCGGAGCCATCAGCTCGGGCGACACGAAGCGCCCCGCGCGGCGTCCCACCGGCGAGCCGAACGTTTCCGGTGACTGGGCACCGGAGCAGGTCGTGATGGCGGATCCGCGAGGAACTGGTGGTGGTCTCATCCCTCTGAGCCAGGTCGAAGAGGCGCGTCAGAAAGGACAGACAGGTGCCAACGCGGCACGTGGAGGCGGTGCCGGCCGTGGCCGTGGCACGGGCACGGGACCTCGCCTCTATGGCGGGACCGAGCTCACCGAACGTGGCACCCAGGAGGCCGAGAAGTTCACGCAGAAGGACAACCCGCGGTTCCAGTGCCAGACCACGAGCATCCTGTTCGACTGGACGTTCGATGGCCCGGTGAATCGCATCACGCAGAACCGCGACACCATCGTGATCCAGTACGGTCAACTGGGGCTTCGACGAACCGTCTACATGAACATCAAAGAGCACCCAAAGACGATCAAGCCGTCACGCGCCGGCCATTCGATCGGACGCTGGGAAGGCGACACGCTCATCGTGGACACCGTCGGCTTCCTGCCGGGTGTACTGAACGCCCCGGTACGTCACAGCGATCAGCTGCACGTCGTCGAGCGCTTCACGTTGGACCCGGCGAAGATGCAGCTGCGGAGAACGTACGAGGCGAAGGACCCGGTCTACTTGAAGGGAACCTACTCGGGACAGGACGTCATTCAGCCGGCAGATGCGCCGTACGCACCGGATGAGTGCAAGGAACAGCAGTTCATCAACTACTCGAAGCAGGGGCAGAAATAGGCTCTCGGCTTTCGGCTCCAGGGACGCTCAATGAGACGCATCGCAGCTGTTTGTGTCGTGCTGGTTGCCACGTTCGCAACCGCCCCCGAGATCGCCGCCCAGGACTTGACCGTTGTCAACGCCCGCATTCTCGACGGCAAAGGCGGTGTGATCGAGCGCGGCTCGGTCGTCGTGCGCGGCGGTACGATCGTGTCCGTTGCGGCGGGCGCTCCGGCCCAATCCAGCGGGCAACCGATCGACGCACAGGGGCGCACGCTGATGCCAGGATTCATCGACGCGCATCGCCACATCGCGCAGGGCGACCCGGCCGAGTGGCTGGACAAGCGCGCCCCGGCGCAGATGCAGGAGTTCCTCGACGCCGGCTTCACCACCGTGCTGTGCGCGATCTGCCCGGACCAGGCGGTGGAACTGCGACAGCGAATTGAATCGGGCGCGGTCAGAGGGCCGCGTCTGCTCGTCGGCACGCTGGTCCCGCTCGCGCGGCCGCCGGCGGCTGCCGGTCGTGGCGGCGGTGGTGGACGAGGCGGCGATCCCGCGCGCTTCGACAACTCGCGTCCACCGCGCCGGCCCACGGAAGTGGCCGGTGCGATACCGCCGGCCGAGACGATCAAGGCCGTGGAGTCGATTGCGAGCCGGAAGTACGACCTGATCAAGACGCTGATCACCGTCACGCCCGGCGGCCCCGAGACAGAGACGCTGAAGTTGATCGTCGCCGAGGGCAAGAAGCACAAGCTGCCGACGATCACGCATGCCGTGTCGGTGATCGACACGCTCGCCGCCGTCGAGGCGCGTCCCGACGTGCTCGTGCACACGCCACACATCGGCCGCCTCGAGGAAGACGCGACCGCGGTGAAGACGATTGCGAGCGCCGGCATCCCGATGACCTCGACGCTGCAGGTGTTCGTCCCGCACTTCGGCGACGACAACACGCCGCTCTTTCGAGACGCGCAACCGTTTCCGTGGGACACCATCTCCAGCGCAGGGCAGGGCCCAGTCAACGCACGACTGTTGTGGGAAGCCGGGATCTCGTACGGCTATGGGACTGACACGACCTGGGCGCCGAAGCAGTCGCTCGCCGACGAACTGCGTGCGCTCAGCCTGGTCTTCTCTCCCCGCGACATCAGCAAGATCATCGGCCAGGGCGCGGCGCGCTCGACGCTGCGCCAGGACATCGGTACGCTCGAGGCCGGCAAGCAGGCGGACCTCGTGTTGATCGACGGCAACCCGCTTGCCGACATCAACGATCTGCAGAACGTCGTGCTGACCGTCAAGGGTGGCCGGATCGTCTCCGACACCCGGGGTAAGCGATAAGGGCGCTACGCGTAGACGTTGATGATCCGGCCGATCGTCTCGGTGGTGTTTTTCACGAGATCGGCGAGCGCCTGCCCCTGAGCCTTGCTCGCGTCCTGCGCTTTCTTGAGGACGAGCACGGCACGTTCGCTCTGGACCGCCGCCGGGTAGTCGCTCGCCGCCGTGCTCGAGATGGAAGACACACTCATGCACGAGGAATCGGCAACCGGCCCTCCGGACTTGAATGCGCGCGGTTTCAGTCCTGGTTACGAGACGTTTGCATGCTACGGCACTGCAGCGCTCGTGCGCGTCTCGCCGCCCTCGACGCCGACCATCATCTGCGGGCCGTAGTTGTTTTGCTGACAGACGTACTCGAATGTCTCCTGGTTGGGTGTCCAGCGCAGGGTGTAGCCGCTCGTCCACGGTGCGGTGTACGCGCCGGGATCGTCAACGGTCAGCTCGTACTTCAGCGTGTTCACGTCCAGCCGCGTGATCCGCTCGATCGTGTGAAGGCGATTGGTGTGCGGCATGGCCCATCGTTCGAGCCACGCGCTCTCGTCGATGCCGACCGT
The DNA here is from genome assembly GCA_032156805.1 of Acidobacteriota bacterium. Taxonomy (GTDB): domain Bacteria; phylum Acidobacteriota; class Vicinamibacteria; order Vicinamibacterales; family UBA2999; genus Gp6-AA40. Next base: position 31,571 of record JALDXQ010000041.1, on the reverse strand, counting down.
ATCGATGACGAGCATGTCGCGCTCCCACCATCCGATCGAGTGTCCGAATGCGTTCGGCTCGACCCGGGTGGGATGCGTGCGTCCATCGGTGTAGACCACACGGTACGAGTGTGCGCCGCCAGTCTGGAACAAATAGATCCGGTTGGTGCCTGGAATGTTCAGCAGCTCGATGCCGTACGCGGTCCCGAACGAGCGCGCGGCAGGAGAGGGCTTGCAGCGCGTGTACGGCTCGTCGGCCAGAAACCTCGCATGGCGTGCGTCGAGGAGTGCCTGGGCCCACGGCTGAAGGGGCACGCTCGTGAGATCGACCAGGCCGGGCCGCGGCCGGCCGGTGACGGTTTCGTAGTTCCTCGGATTGGTCGCGAGCGGCTCCGCACCTTCCCACAAACCCGTCGCGCCCGGGACCGCTCCGAGATTGATCGTGCCATCGGGCCAGCGAGGTGCCGGAGCGACGGGGCGGGGGGCGGCGCCGTCACCGCCCGCCTGCGCGCTTGCTGCTGGTGCGCTCAGCACTACCAACACACACGCCAGAAGCAGCATCACCTTCATTGCAACAGGCTAGCGCATTTGGGGCGGCTCGGGTTGACGCGGAAGACCAGCCGCTGCGCTCATTGCATGTCGCTCACTTGGCTCATTGAATGTCGCTCACTTGATCGTGGTGATGGTCACATCGTCGGTGTCCGGGTTCACCGTGATCGAGCCGCACTCGCCACAGCGAGGATGAGGATGCTGAGCTTGGTGCGCACCGCGTATCACTCCTTGTCGATGGCTCCGGACTTCCGCGAGCCGGGTGGCATTCTTTCGAGCAAGGAGCTTGCCGGGCGCGCCTGCACTGGTCTCTCGCCACTTGGCCCTTGGCAATGCGCTTTGGCTTCCACGCTCCTCCGTTCCGCGACAGTCCGCGGGTCGCCGCGAGTTTTCAGTCGGGCTTTGACGGGACAAGTCCGTGCCCGCCGACCGGTGTCATGATGACTCGCTCGCCAAACCCGGCGATCAAAGGTCTCGCCTTGGTGATGGCGTCTTTCACGGAGGGGAGCGTCAGCGAAGCTTTGTGACTGGATTCAGTGTCCCATGCCTCGGTGATCCAGATCGCGTTCGCGTCTTTCACATCCTCACCGACGATGTACGCGAGACAGCCGGGCATGTTCGTGACGCCGTCGAGCAGGATGGCGATGAGCTCGCTTCGCTTGCCCGGTGTGGCGACCATCTTTCCGATGAGTCCAAACATGTCAAACTCCTTCGTGGCTATAACAGGGCATCGTTTGATGTAGTGTACGGCCCTGCGCAGCAGGATGCGGGCAGGGAGGCAGCGCATGCGACGGATCACTCGCAGAGAGCTCCTGAAGACAACAGCGGTCGGAACCGGAACCCTCGCCTTTGGCGGCATCGCGCGTGGCCAGGACGGAAAGCGCCGCGTGCGCGTCGCAGCTGTGCAGATGCACGCCACACTCGGCGAAGTGGACGCCAATCTCGAGAACGCCGAACGCTGGGCCAGGCTCGCGCTGCGCGAGGGCGCTCAGTGGGTGGTCCTTCCCGAGTTCTTCACCACTGCCATCGCCATTCATCCGACCCGGCTGGTGCACGCCTATCAACCGCTCGACGGCGCGCCGATGCACTTGCTCAAGTCGCTGGCCAAAGAAGGCAAGGCCTACGTCGGTGGTTCGTTCCTCGCTCGCAGTGGCGCCGATGTGTTCAACACATTCGTGCTGGCGACACCTGACGGCCAGGTTCATACGCACGACAAGGACTTTCCAACTAGCAGCATCGAATCGAGCGTGTACGCGGGCGGCGAAGACGATGAGTACGTCAAAGAGTTATCGCGGCGTGGCGCCGCAGTGGAGCCGGCGACACCAATCCCGTCGCGTCCCGGCAACATCAAGAGCGGTGTCTTTCCGGTCGCCGGTGGACCTGCTGTCGGTGCCGCGCTCTGCTGGGAGCAGTGTCGCCTGCGTACTGCACACCGGCTCACCGGGCGTGTCGATCTGATTCTTGCCGCGTCGGGATGGCCATTTGGCGGATCTGATGTTTCCCGTTCGAATCCTGCCGCGGGCCAGGACGTGCTCGTGGCTCGCAACGGTGTCCAGGAAGCGCCGCGACGACTCGGTCGTATGGTTGGCGCACCGGTGATCCACGCGAATCTCGTTGGCGATGTCTGGACGTCGGTACCCGGCTCGCGTGGCGATCGCCTCCTGCGCTTCGCGGGTGAGAGTCAGATCGTCGATGCATCGGGTCGCACGGTGGCTCGCCGCGCGTACGGCGAAGGAGAGGGAATCGTCATCGCCGAGGTCGAGATCGGACGAGTCCCGGTGTCGGAGGCGATTCCTGCGGATGCGACGTGGACGCCGGAAGTGCCGCCGCAATCCCAGCAGGGTTGGGCGATGAGCGGCGCCACTGGTCGCACCGAGTACATCGAGCAGACACGGCCTCGTCGCAACACCTAGGAGGCCGTTCACCGCACCATGGTCTGGCCCGAAGGTACTAGCCCTCTGCTCGAAATCGAAACAGGCACGCACAACGAGCCGGACTCGGTCGCGCGCTTCGTCACCTGGATCCCCTGGGACAGCGGCTTTCGCGGCTCCGGTCTCGAGGTGGGCGATCTCATCGTCGGACACGCCGACGTCCGCTATACGCCGGAGACAGTCGGGCAGAACAGCGGCATTGGTGATGCCAACTTCTCCCGCTGGTTCGATCAGCAGAAGTTCAAGCCAGACGATCCGTTCACGCTCATCGTGTTGCGTGACGATGGTGAAGCTCGAATCACGGGCAGGCTGGGCGGCTATCGCACCTATCGGAACGCGGAAGGCAAGCGCATCCTTGGTGACGGCGGTCCTCTCGAGTACGAAAAGGACGGTTTCGATTACGACTGGGGCGCGTGGTATCGCCAGTTCGTCGACATCGCCAAGACGATCCTCGCAGGTTGGGACTACTTCGTCGGGGCGAACACCGTTCAACTCGCGGCTCGCCTGGAGCCGTTCGCGGCACGGGTTGAGTTCTTCGAGAAGAAGTACCCGGGAGCACTCGCCCGGGCACTGCGTGAAGACTTCGACGCGATGAGACTGATGGTGGCTGGTCAGCTGCGCCAGTTGTCCGATGCCGACCTCGCCTATCGCACGCTCGGAGACACACGCGCGACGCAGGCAACGGCCGCGGCTGACGCCGCCTTCCAAGCGTTCATGACCGAGGTGGACGGCTCGTTGCTGAAGAACCCGCCCTCGTCACCGAACTCGTTCACCGAAGATACACGAGCGTTGATCGGCACGACCGTGCGTCTTCCCGACGTCGGCCGCCAGCAGATGCTGTTCGAGACGCGCCGTTCCTGGTATTGGTCGGGCTCGAGTGGGGGTGGCTGGCTCGTCGACAGGCATGGCGACGGCATCAAGCGCCTGTATGCCGCGACCGATGAGTACACGGAGAAAGTGGATCCGACCTTCCGCGATTACAAAGCCACGTTTGTCGGAGTCGTCCGACCGGAGCCCGCGCTCGTCGCGGATGCCTATCGCAACATCACCGTCTCCGGACTGCGCCTGGAGCCGCTGGCTGCGCTCGTGTCCAATGCCTCTGAATCTGGGAGGCGCCTGTTTGTCGATCTGCGTCCCGGGAAGACGGACGAACCGTTTGCGGGCGCTGCGGCGCTGGCAGCTGGCATCCGCCGGCCAAAGCTCGCCGCTGACGCCGCACCGGGCGATGTGCTGATGACCGCGTTCGAAGCCTTGAAGATGGGGGATCTGGAGACGTGGCTCAAGTGCTACGCCACATGGATGATTCGAAGTTGGTCCGAGAAAGGCGACTCCTTTCTCTACGTCGACCGCACCTGGGATGTGATGAGCGAACGCAGCTCGGTGTCGGCGTGGGACAACGCGCGCAAGCGGCTCATCGATGATGTTTATGGCATCGAGGTCGCGCGCGTGAGCGCGGCTCGGACCGTGTTCGATGTCACGGCGCAACCGGAGAACCGCCGCACGGTTGGAGAGGACGCGCCGCGGCTCGTGCGAGAAGTCCGTGTGCTGATCAATCACATCGGCAAAGCCGGTAACGAGTTCCGCACCTTCGCCGGCTCGATGCTGCATCGTCGTTGGGACCTGCAGCGTCTCGATGACGGTCCCTGGCGCATCACCTCTACCTTCGCGATCTAGCGGGGTGGTGTCAGGCAGTGAATCGTGAACGCCGACTGCCATCAACCGCCACCTGCTTTTTTGCGCCGTCCGCCCGTGCGAGGCGTCGCAGTATCTCCAACGCTTGCGGGGACAACCCCGGAATTGCTGCGCGATCCCGCGCTTCATCCCACGGCCCGTCGTTTGCGATACATCAGCGGATGGCGAGGCGTCATCGCGTTCAGTTCCCTGGCGCGGTATACCACGTGATGTCGCGTGGCAACCGCAAGTCGATCATCGTCAACGATGACGACGACCGGCGTGCGTTCATGCACACGTTTAGCGAGTCTGCGCGTGACCACCACGTGCGTGTGTATGCCTGCTGCCTGATGGGCACGCACTACCACACGCTGCTCGACACGCCGCGCCGCAATCTGTCCGAGTTCATGCGCACGCTGAACGCCGAATACTCCAAAGCGTTCAATCGCCGGCATCAACGCGTGGGTCACACGTTCGAGCAACGGTTCGAGTCGTTCGTTGTCCAACGCGAGAAGTATCTCCGGCGGGTGGCCCGCTACATTGCCGTCAATCCAGTGAAGGCACGGCTCTGCGGTGACGCGGCGGATTGGCCATGGAGCACGCATCGCGCGAGCGCCGGCCTGGATGACCCGCCGTCGTGGCTTCATCTGGATTGGCTGCGCTGGGCCTTTCGCGCCGACACGCTGCCCGATGCCCAGCACCGCTATCGGGCGTACGTGCAGGACCCGGTCGCCCTGACGTGGTCGTTCGACGTGGCGGCAGCGCTCGGCACCGCGCGTTTCAAGAAGGCCGTCACGGCATCGCTGGCGCGTGGCGGGGAGAATAGGTTGATTCCCGTCGACTGCCGGCGGTGTGCGCAGCCGCCGTTGGAGCAGGTGTTCACCGGTGAGGAGACGGACCATCGCAGCCGCGACGCGCTGATTCTCGTCGCGCACGAGACGCACGGCTATCGAATGGCCGAAATCGCGCGATATCTCTCTGTCGTGCCGTCCACCGTCAGCAAGGCCGTGAGCCGGGCTCGAGGCCGGACGTGTCCGGGAGGTGTGGTGATTCACGATTCACTGCCTGACACCCTCTAGCGCACGCAGGCCGAAGAAGTCCGCTGCTTCGACGACCGACGGATCCTCGAGGCTCAGTGCGCGCACTGCGCGAACCTCGAGCCCTGACGACACACGGTCGAAAACAGTCACGTTAATCCACTGCGCCTCGTACGTGGACCACCACCGCAAACCGGCCGCCGAGCGGTGCCGATCGTGCAGCAGGAGGGCCTGCGCCTGCGTGATGTGCCGATCGCGTGTCGCGACTCCGGAAGGTCTGAGACGCTCGCGCCGGAGCACCACAGGATCGTCAAGATCGACGAATTGCACGTTGTCGTCGATCTCGAGTTCGGCCAACGCCAGCGGCAGCCCGCGGCGGCGCAGCAGCGACGGCAGCAGCCGCTGGCCGCGGAACCGGGCGAGCTGCTCGACGACGGTCGAGAGGGCAGAGAACGAGAGATAAAGACAACCGTAGTGATCGGGATTGTCGTGGCGGCCCTCACCTTGATACACACGCGGAAACCAGAGCGGGCCGTCTGGTGCGCTCTCGTGGGCGCGTTCGTCCCAGGCGAAGCAGCGATGGAGGATCACGGGCGGACCGGACGTCTTACGCGAACGTGTCCGACCGCTCGGCTCGAATCGCTCGCATCAGCTCCTCGGTCCGGCCCATGCGGATGAGATCGACAGGCCGGCGATCGCCAAGCAGCGGGTTCACGCCGAAGAGCCAGGAGAGCGCCGCGTCGCGATCGTAGATGCGCAGCAGGCTCGACCAGACGAGCTCGAGGAGGTCCACTTTCTCGGCGTTGAGCGGGTCGATGCCGGCGCCGCGGAGCCAGCGGGTCACCTGCGAGCGGCTCACCCCGAGCAGATCGGCCAGCCGCGCCGACGAGCGGAAGTCGACGCTGAGCGTCCGGACTTTCTGCGCCAGAGCAACGGGCATACTGATACGATAGCGCAACAGAACTTGTTGCGCAACATTCTTTGTTGCGCAGATGGGCGACGGCAGCTGGGCTATATATTCCGCGGAACGCCCGGAGTCCCGTCGCGTCGCATTGACGTTCACGATTCACTGCCTGACACCTGTCGGGGCCTGGTGGAGGAGCCGTGTCCTACGACAAACGCAAGCGGGAAGTGCTCGAGGAACTCGACAAGCAGGGCTACGACGAGGCGACGAAGACCGACTTCACGAAGGTATTCGACAGCTACTTCGCGCAGCGCGAAGGCCGTCTCGAAAATCTCCTCGAAACCCTCGAGCCGGGCGACGACGACCGGCACGCGCAGTGGCTCGAGAAGGCCAAGGACGCCGCGGCGATGGCGCACGACGCCATCGGCAAGGACCGGACGTCGATGTGGCTGGCGAAGATCAGCACCGAGGAACATACGTTCTTCTTCAAGTTGATGCTGTCGCAGGTGGCGCCCCAGCGCGACAACATGGTCCGGATGACCAAAGCGCTGCAGAAAGCCGAGAAGGAATTCGAGGAGAAGTGGAAGAAGATCCGCGAGGCCGATAACGACATCGAAGAGCGCATGAAGAAGATCGCGCTCGAGTACGAAGAGATTCTCGTTGATGCCGCGAAGTTCGCCGCCACCGCGGAGATGGAGTCGAAGGAAGCGCTGCGCAAGAAGGTCCTGGTCGCCTTCAACGCCGTCAACCTCGGCATCGTCGAAATGATCATCAAGGGCGCGATCCGAGCCATTGACCTCAAGCGCGACCTCGCCGGCCAACGCAAACACGAGATCTTCGCGCTCCTGAGCCGCGAGGAAGGCGTGTTCGCCACCTTCAAGGAAGCGCGCGAGATGGTGAAGGAGTTCCTGGAGGAGACGAGCTACCCGCGCGTGAAGGACGCCTACGATCGCGCGGAGGAGGCGGCCGCAGCGCTCGAGGGCCAGATGTTGACGTCAGGGCAGAAAGAGGACGCCAAGGATTTCGGGGCGGCCATCAAGAACGAACTCGCCAAGGTGTTTCGGACCGCCGAGGACGCGTACAAGGAATTCGCGCGGAAGCACGAGTATCTCTTTTTCGGCCCGCTCGGCGGCAGCTACTACCAGGAGCTGATGGAGGACGACTTCTGGAAGCAGCGCTCGGACAAGTGGAAGACGTCGAAGCACGACATCGACGACCTGCTGCGCGAGCGAACGCTGGAATGCAGCGACGATGAGGTGCTCGAGGTGAGCCTCTCCGGGTTGACCGATGAGGACAAGAAAACGATCCGCGAGGCACTCGAAGAGCACTGCCGCGATCTGCTCGCCGCGTGGAACCGGTTCAAGGAAGACAACAAGGAACCCGAGTGGGCGCTCGAAAGCCGTGAACAGTTGAAGAGCATCCTGGACGCGATGCGGTAAGCATCCGCGTTACTCCTGCCTCAGCGCCAGAAGCGGATCCGTTCGCGCGGCACGGCGAGCCGGCCAATAACACGCCTGCAGCCCGACCGCGAGCAGGAGAAGCGAGACAGCGACGAACGACACCGGATCCAGGGCAGGGATCCTCCACACCTCGGCGGCGAGCAGCCGGGCGACGATGACGCTGCCCGCCAAGCCGATCACGATGCCGGCGATCAGGAGACGTGAACCGCGCGCAAGCACCATCCGTGAAATCGTGCTGCCGTCGGCGCCGAGCGCCACGCGGACACCGATGTCGCGTCGCTCCTGCGCCACCGCAGTCGACATGATTCCGTAGATGCCGACCGACGCCAGCACCAGGCCAAACGTCGCAAAGATGGAGAGGAGTACGAGGTTGAACCGCGGGGTGGCGTATTGGTTCTCCTGCAGCACCCGAGCGAGCGTCATCACGGCCATGACCGGTTGTTCCTTGTCGAGCGCGTACACCTGATCGGCAATCATTCGCGTGAGCGCCGCGGGATCACCCTGAGTGCGGATGGCGATGAGATTCGACATCCCGGTGATCGTGTGCGGCAGGTAGATCTCTGGCCTGATCGGCTCGGTCAGGCCGTCATTCCGTCTGTCCTGGACCACGCCCACGATCTGGAACGAGTCGATGGCGACGTTGAAGGGCGGATCCTTCAGCCGCGGCAGGCTGACGATCTCCCCGAGCGGTCCACGTCCGCTCAATCGCGTGCGGACGAAGTACTCGTTGACCAGGGCGACGGCCCTGTTGCCCGCCACGTCGATCTCGCTCAGGAGCCGGCCTGTTACGAGGCGTGTGCCTAGCGCTCTCGTATAGTCGGCGTTGACCTGGTGCACCTGCACGGTTTCGTCGCTCGGCGGTCCACCGCGCACGTCGACGGGCACTCGTATCTGACCGCGCGGGTGCACGTTCGTATTCAACCCGACGGCTTCGACGCCAGGGATTGCGGCCAGGCGTGGCAAGAGTTCGCGATAGAACGCGATTCGCTGGTCCGCCTCGGGATACCGCTGTGCCGACAACGGAACGCGCATCGTCAGCACGCGTTCGGCCGGGACGCCGATGTCGACATTGGACATGTCGATGAACGTGCGCAGCAGCACGCTGGAGCCTGCCAGCAGCATCAGCGAGAGCGCCACCTCCGCGACGACGAGTGCCTTTCGCATCCGTGCCTGTCGGGATGCGCCAGCCAGCCCGCGCCCGACCTCCTGCAGCGAGCCGGCGAGATCGCGACGCGACGTATGCAAGGCGGGGGCAAGCCCGCAGATGACGCTCGTTGCCATCGACACGACGAGCACGAACATCAGGACGTCGGCGTTCAGCGTGACCTCTGATTCGGCAGGGATGGTGTCGGGAGGGACGAGCGCCAGGAGAGCAGGAAGGCCGACCCAGGCAAGCGCCGCACCGATTGCACCGGCGATGAGCGCGAGCAGAAGGCTCTCAGTGAGGAGCTGACGCACCAGCCGGAACCGGCTCGCACCCAGCACCACGCGCAACGTCATCTCACGCTGCCGCACGTTGGCGCGGGACAGGAGCAGGTTCGCGACATTGGCGCATGCAATCAGAAGCAACAAGCCCACCGCTCCGACGAGTACCCAGATGTCGTTCGCGATCGCGCTGGGGAAGGTCTCCTTGAACGACAGCAGTCCCACGCGCCACTGATCGGGGAACTGTGTTGGTTCGCGTTGTTTCAGCTCCGCGATGATTGGCGACAAGTCGACCGCCGCTTGGGCCTCGGTCATGCCTGGCTTCAATCGAGCAAGCAGATGTGCACTCGCGACGCCTTCGACAATGCGTCCTCGTTCGAATGGGATCGGCAGGTAGACGTCGGCGCCTCGCCACATGAACCGCTTCGGCATGACGCCGATGACCGTACGCACGGTGTCGTTCAGCCGCAGGCGGCGTCCGATTACCGTTGGGTCACCGCCGAACTGACGCTGCCAGAATTGATAACCGAGCACCGTGACCGGCTCGGCGCCTGGTTGAGCGTCGCTGGCCGTTGGTGTTCGTCCCAGGAGCGGAGGAACTCCCATGACGTCGAAGGTATTGAATGTGCCATGGTTCCCGCGCAGGCGCTGCGGATCCCCGTCGCTGGTCCAGACGACGTCGCTGATCGTCGAGGCGATGACACCATCGAAGACGCGGCTTCGCTCGGCGATCTCGACGAACTGATCGACGGAGTAACTGAGGCGACCTCCGCGCTGCGCCGTGTTCGACACGAGCACGCTCGTCAGATCGTCGATGTTCTTGTACGGGAACGGATCGAGCACGACGGCATACAGCACGCTGTAGATGGCCGTCGTGGTCATGATGCCGAGCGCCAGCGAGCTGACTGCCAGCGCGGTAAACGCAGGCGTCTTCGCCAGGCTCCGCACGCCCACCTGAAGGTCGCGCCCAAACTGCTCAATCCAATGTGTCAACGTCTTGCCTCATGCGGTCCGACGGGGCGGGGTGCGAGAGTGCGACGGTCCGGTGTGGCGGTCCGGAGGTCCGGTCCGACGGACGGTCGTACCGTCCGACTGGACCGTCGCACTCTCGCACCGTCGCCCCACCGGACCGCACGTGTCGTGTCACTACCAGGTCAACTCCGCACTGATGCGCGCGAGACGCCCTGTGAGAATCGAGTTCGGTTGCAGCCAGGTGCCGCCGGGCACGAACGCGTTGTTATATGTCAACACCACGCTCGAGTTGAACGCGTTGTACACATCAAGCGCGATCATCGTCCGGGTCGGGCCGAACCGGAAGATCTTCGCCGTACGCAGGTCCATCTGGTTGATTCGATCTCCGTACATCGATCCCGGCTCGACGAGATTGACGGTGACGTTGGTCACGTTGCCCGCCGGCGGCCGCCCGAGCGCCTGCGCGATCACGGAAGCCGGCACGGCATAGTTGGCGGCAAGCTGCGGTCCGGATTTGCTCTGGAACACCCCGCTCACCTGGACGTCGATCTTCGGGATGGTGTACGTGGCCAGACCTCGCAATTGCCACAGGAAGCCGGTGGCCACGTGGCAGTACGGGCTCGTCTGACTGACGCTGGATCCCTGAAGGCCGGCGCCGATCGTGACCGACAGTTCCGGCAGACGCGACCGGACGTCGCAGGCGTCCGAGACCGTCTGGCCGACGCTCGTGCCGCCCTGCAGCGTGAGACCGCCTTGTGTGCGTGCATTCACGGTGACGTCGAAGCCGTTGAAGTGCTGCGACCATTCGCCGAACCCGCGGGAGTTCGTGATGAAGTCGTCGACCTGTCCGAAGAGCGGCGGCGAGATGTCGTACAAGCCCGAGATCGGGTATCCCCCTCCGTCGGGCAACCGTGAATCGAGCGGCGCCGTGATGCTGTATGCCGTGTAGTCGGACGGCTGCGTGATCAGGTTGTCGGTGACCGTGAAACCGCGGAACCAGCGGCGGTGATACGCGACCTCGACTGAGACCCTCGGTACGATTTCCTGCTGGACCGAGATGCCGATGCCCCAATCCGACGATCGCACGCCCCATCCGTGCAGCAATGCCTCGTCATAGGTGTTCGTGAACACGGGCTGGCCGAAGCGGGCATTCGACAGCGCGCCGCACAAGTCGCGTCCGCTCGCGCGGAGATCCTGCGCCGTTGGCGAGAGCAGGTCGCAGTCGGGCTGGAAGTTGTTGTTGGCATCGATCCACGTCCGCGTGGCGGTGCGTGGCAGGCCCGTTCCCGGAAGCCGGAACGTCGGATTCGGGTTGGCGAAATTGAGCTGGATGCCGGCGCCTTCCAGATACTTGCCGACGTTGCCCTTGAGGGCCGTCTTGCCGTTGCCGAAAAGATCGTAGGCCACGCCGACGCGCGGCGAGAGATCGTTATAGCTGTCGACCCCCTTGGTCTCCGGAAACTTGATGGCGTCCGGCAGGAAGCGGGACGGACCCTCCTGTTGTTCGGGGAACCAGCTTCGGGCATGGTCGAACCGAAGCGCGCCCTGCAGCGTGAGGCGGCCGAGCGTCCACTGCTCCTGCGCGTAGACGCCGTAGAACGCCGCGCGCGAATCGCGTTGATACGGTGCGATGTACTGCGTGAGCTGGTTCGGCACGCCATTGTTCAGTCGATAGGCCAGTTGCTCGTCATTCGTGTACCAGACCTGGTCATCGGTCAGGAAGTTCCCCTGGTATCCGATCTTGAGGCTGTGGGCTCCCGTGACATACGACGCCGAGGCGCGCCAGTTCCACGAGCCTTGCCACGCGTCGAGCCAGTCCTGTGACCTGTAGACGAGACCCGGGATGTTCCCGTTGGCCGGGCACCCGGCGGCGCATTGCTCGGACACGCGAATGAGCGGCCGCGTGGTGTTGCCCTTCCGTTCACGGTGTCCATAACCGTTGTAGTTGCCGCCGAAGCCGGCGTCGAGCAGAAGACGGTTCGTGACCGGCGATGACCAGGTGACTTGCGGCACGCGGAACGTCCCCGAGCCGTTGCCGATCGCCTCGGGCGACACTCTCTGCGGATCGGTGATGCCCTGCGTCATGCCTTCGCAGTTGCGGCAGATCCGCTGCTCGTCCCAGTAGAAGCCGATCTTGTTGCGTGGCGTCGCCTGCCACGTGAGGCGTCCGCTCACGTTGTCCCACGTGCGATCGGAGAACGCCGGCTGGTCGGGGTCCGGCGAGTACAGCCACCTGGTTCCGTCGCCGGCATTCAGGTTGTAGTACACGCTCGCGATGCCGCGCGTGCTGCCCTGCGTGCGCGCGTTGACGAAGTACCACACGCGGTCTCGCATGAGGGGCCCGCCCACGGCGCCGTTGAGGTCGTACACCTTGCGGAGAGGAATCGCCGCCGTCAGTCCGGCGAGACGCAGTTCTTCTGTGTAGTTGTCGGACTGCAGTCCCTCGCCGGTACCGCTGAAGAACACCGAGCCCGAGATGCGATTGCCACCGGTTCGTGGCACCACATTCATCACGACGCCCGCGGTCTCGGATTCACCGAGGCCACCGGACGTGGTGAAGGTGATCTCCTGCGCGTTGCCGATGTCGGCGATGTAACCCGGCGGCTGATTGCCTCCGACGGGCGTGCCGATATTGAGCCCGTCGATCATCAGGCGGCCTTCGTTGTTGCGCCCGCCGTGAATGGGAAACTGTGTCGTCGTGGCGCCGGTCGGAACGTCGTTCGTATTGGTGACGACACCGGGCACCAGCAGCACGACGCCGTTGTAGTTGCGGATGGTGGGAATCGAGCGCAGCACATCGCTTCCCAGCGTCATCTGTCGCCGCGCACTCTGCACGTCGACGATCGGGCTCTCGCCCGTGACGACGATGGTTTCCTCGAGCGCGCCGAGCCTCATCTCGGCGTTGACGACAGCGGTGAACGAGCCGGTCAGCTCGATGCCTTCCCGCTTGAGCACGCTGAACCCTGTAATCGTGAACGAGACGGTGTAGGTGCCGGGGCGTAAGTCCTCGATGCGGTACTGTCCCGATCCATCGGACACCGCGGCACGAACCTTCTCGATAAGGGCGGGACTCGCAGCTTCCACCGTGACTCCGGGAAGCACTGCGCCGGAGGTGTCACGCACCGAGCCGGTGATGACCGCTTGTGCCGATGCCGCGGTGGGAAGGACGACGAGCCACGCGAGTACGATGGTGATGACTGCGCGCATGTGTCACCTCGCTTGAGAGTCCGCAGGACGGGTGCGAGAGAGTCGGGTGGAGGGTAGCGCGGATCGGGTGAGGAATGACAACGTTCGTCGAGCGTTCACGATTCACTGCCTGACACGTCGGCGGTCGGAGCTCATCCGTCGCCGGCGTTCACGATTCACTGCCTGACACCTCCCGTTCGATCAGCACGGTGCCGGACGTTGTATTCGTCGGGGAAGGCTCTCGTTCAGGGAGGTAGATGCGTGGAAACAACTCGAACCTCTCGCTGGGCGCGGACATCACACGGCCATTGTGAACGGCATGCCCGACTCGAGCGGTGTGGTGAAAACACTCGATCAGCACGTCAAGCCGCTGGGAAAAGTCGCAACTGCGCACTGTTGTTGGTTCGCCAGGCCCGTAGAATGAGGCCGTTCAACGAATCGTTGCAGGAGGGTCGATGGCCGGTGTGATGAGCAAGGACGTCATCAAGGGCTTCCTGCAGGCCTTGCCGCCCTTTTCGGAACTGTCGTCGTCCGAGCTCGACACGCTTGCAGCCGGGGCCCGCTCCGTGGCAGTGAAAAAGGGTGCCCGGGTGTTCGAGGAAGGATCGCCGGCCGACTGCTGCCTGGTGCTGACATCCGGCCGGGCCAAGATCGTGTTGAGCGGCGACAATGGGTCCGAGATCCTCCTTCGTATCATCAAGCCCGTCAGCCTGGTTGGCGAGGTGGCGCTGCTCGATCGCTCGACGCGCTCGGCGTCGCTCGTGGCCATGGAGGGCTGCCATTTCATTCGCATCGGGGCGCCGCTTTTCGATCAGCTGCGACGGAATGCGGCGTTCGAACAGCGCATGGTTGCGCGCGTCGCCTCGATGCTGCGCGATGCCGGCGACCACGTGCGTAGTGTGTCGACGTTTCCAGCCGTCTCGCGCGTCGTGTGGTGCCTGGGGCGTATCGCCCGTCAGGAGGGACGTTTCGAGGGTACCACGGTGATCATTCCAAAACTGGCGCATCAGGAGCTGGCCGAGATGACCGGGTGTTCCCGCGAAACGGTGAGTCGGGCGCTGAGCGCGCTGCGGCGCAAGAAATACGTGACCTGGGACGAGCACTCCGTCCGCCTCGAGATGGGCGGACTCCAGCGGCTGCTCGGCGGACAACTCGAATCGACGGCCAACCTGGCGTACACACTCGGACCGCTCGGATTGGGTTAGACCGTCAAGAGTTGATAGGGCGCGGGGCCACGAGGCCCCGCGCTCCATGCCGTTCCTACCAGACGAATGCGTATCCTCTGTTCAGGCCGCCTGGATACCACACCTTGATCGGAACTGGCTGCCCCGGCGCCGCCTCGCCGAGCTCGACGAAGCCCCTGCTGGCGTCGCGATTCGGCCGCCGCACCTCCTGGGTAAACCCCGTGAAGCGCACAGCGGAGCGTGTTGCGTCGATGACCCGCACGATGTTGGCCGAGTTGTCCACGCTCGCGCGCTCGAAGACGTACTCCCCGGCGGGGAGAGTGACACCGGGAAGAGCCGTTGCCTGGCTGAACGTCAAGCGGTCTCCCATGACCGCTGCCGCACTCTCGTGTGTCCTTGATCCGGCCGCGACGATGGCAAGTGCCAGGACCGCGATTGCAAACCAGCGTCCCCGTCCAGAATAGTTCCTAACTACCATCGCTCACCTCCTTGTAGTGGGCGATGTCAGCGTAGAAGGCCGCCAGCGTCTGGTCTGTGACGCCGCGCATGCCGATTGCGTGATCGTTGTCACATGTTAGGCGCACGTGTGTGCTGAAGGCACAGTGAAGGACCGGCCGGAACTGCGAAGAATTCGTCTGACTCTTGTATGAACGTGGGACCTGGCGCAGCCCGAACACTCTTGCTCGCGTGTGTGATCCCGCTCCTGGTGGCGGCCGATGCCCGCGCGCAGTTCGGCGTTCCCTTCGCGCGATACCGCACATTCGAGACGGCACACTTCATCGTGACCTACGAGGTTGCCTTGGAGGACTACGCCCGGCGCGCCGCCGCACGGGCAGAGACGGTCCACTCACTGCTCATGCGCGCCTACGGCGCGACCCCGCGCGGCAAGATCCGCCTGGTCATCGTGGATCAGGGGGACATCTTCAACGGCGCGGCCACGTCGATACCGACCAATCGAATCATTGCGTTCGCGCACACGCCGGTCGAAGGCGATCTCTTCTTTGCCGACGACCCGGTCGAATTGCTCATGACGCACGAGGTCGCACACGTGTTTCATCTCGACGAGGCACGCCGCGGATGGCGCGTGCTGCGTGGGGTGTTCGGCCGCGGCGAGCTGACGTTCCCTCACCTCTTCGACGGCAGCTACCTGATTGAAGGACTGGCGACGTTCTACGAATCGCGCCTCACCGAGAGCGGGCGCGTTCGTGGCGCCCGCTTTCCTGAAGTGCTGCGCGCATGGTTGCTCGAAACGGACGGCCCGCACCTCGACGAGGCAGAATCGGACCCTGGTTCCTGGCCGCTCGACCGCCACTACGTGTTCGGCGGCCTCTTTCTCGACCATCTTGCCAATCGCTACGGAGTCGACACCACGCCGGCGTGGATGGCGCGCCGCGCGGGCAGTTTTCGATCGATTTTTTCACGCGGAGCCACCGTCGGCGAGGCCTTTGGCGGCAGAAGCCTCTCACAGGAGTGGAACGACTGGATCGCCTCTGAACGGAGCAACGCGATGCGCCTTCGCGACGAGCTTCGCGCCAGCGCTCCTGGACTGGCCGAGACGAGGCGTGTGTGCGACGTGGCGCATCAGACGTCGTTTCCGCGGGTCTCACCCGACGGGTCGACCATTGCGTTCCTCTCGACCGACGAAGGCCGCAAGCCGCTGGGTCTCTACATCGCGGATCTTCAGACCTGTCAGCCGCGGCGAATCATCCGGGTGAACGGTGCGCATGCGTTCGCATGGACGCCCGATGGCCGCTCGATCGTGCTGTCGCAGCTGGCGTTGGTGGACAACGCGCGCTTGCATGCCGATTTGTTCCGCGTCGAGGTCGCATCGGGCGACACCACGCGACTCACGCGATCGGCGCGTCTCACGTCGCCTGATGTTCATCCATCCGGCCGAACGATCGTAGCCGTGCAGTACGACGGCGATCGCAGCAGGCTGGTGACGGTCGACCTCCAGTCCAGGGCACTCTCACCATTGACTGAGTTCTCCACGGAAACCGCGTGGGGACCCGCACGCTGGTCGCCTGACGGCACGCGCCTCGCCGCCGTGCGCTTCACTCGCGGTACCTCGTTCGATCTGGTCCTGCTTTCGGCGGACGGACGGCTGCTTCACGTGCTGACCGACGATCGCGCCCTCGAGGGCGTCCCGGAGTGGGACCCGAACACTCCCGACGGAATGCGCCGGCTGGTCTTCACCTCCGATCGCACGGGGTTGCGTGAGCTGTACGGCCTCGAGATGGAGGGCGACGCCAACGCTCGTGTCTATTTGATGGCTCGTGTCCCGACCGGGCTTCACGAGGTGGCAGTCGTTCCGGCCCGGTCCGCGTCGAGCGATGCAGGGCAGCCTGGTGCTGTGCCTGGCCGGACGACGATCGTCGCGACCGTCACGCACGCGGACGGACGTCACCTCGAACGGCTCGAGATCGACCGCGCTGCGTGGGTTGCAGCGCCTGCGCCAGCTGACCAATACGCCCAACGCACGGGTGCGCCAGGCGTCGCCCCGACCCCGATCGATCCCGGCACGCCGCGATCGTATTCACCCGCGCGTGACCTGTTGCCGACCGGCTGGTCGCCAGTGCTCGAGAGCATAGAGGAGGTAGGTGCATTTGTTGGTGCGGCGACCGGCGGAGTTGACGTCATCGGTCGTCATGCCTGGCAGGGAAGTGGAGCGTACGGAGCCGATGGCCGCACCATGGGGTCCGCGAGTTACATCTACCGTCGTTTCCCTCGCGCCCATCTGTTTGGTCAGCTCTCGTCAGCCTGGCGGCTCGAGCAGCGCATTGAATCCGAAGCGGGCGAGTTGCTTCGCCTGGAGCGCAAGCGCTCCGCCGCCGTCGGTGTCGTCTTTCCCTGGGAGACGTTGCGACGGTTGACGCTCGTCAGCGCCAACCTCGAGATCGAAGACCGGCATCACGAGAATGCCGGCGATGCCGACGCAGTTGTGGCCGCAGATCCAATCGAGCAGGAGCCGACACTCGTTGGCGGGGCGCTGGGAATCAGTTTCGGCAACGCGCAGGCTGGTCTGAGATCCATCTCCGCTCAGGATGGCGTGCGGACGTCCGCTTCATTCGACTACCTGAAGGCGACTGACGATGATCGCTGGCGCTCCGGCTGGGAGCTGGCGTCATCCGTCTATCGATCGTTTCCATCATGGACGACGTCGGGACGGCCGGTGCTGGCGGTGACGGCGCGCATTGCCGAACAACGAGGGCCCGCAGCCGGCCGCCTGACTGCCGGCGGGCTTGGAACGACGTCCGTGCTCGAAGGTGACGGCACCAACTTCGAGGTGCGAGGGTATCCGCCGGGCTTCATTGCGGCCAGTGCACTCTGGAGCGCGCGCAGTGAAGTGCGCCTGCCGATCGCGCGCGTCAGCCGCGGTCTCGGGGCGCTGCCGCTCTACCTGCGAGGACTGTCCGGAGCGTGGTTCGTGGACAGCGTGGGAGCGGCGAGCCGCGTCGATCGGCTGGGAGCCCCGCAGCTTCTGTCAACCGGTGGCGAGGTGTCGAGCGACATCGATCTGTTCTCGTTCATCTCGATTCGCATCCGAACGGGCGTTGGTGTGCCGCTGAAAAGTCTCGGGCCGGTCAGCAGTGGTGAGGCGCGATTCTACGTGACTGCCGGCACTTCATTCTGAGTCGCGCGATCCGCGAGCCTGCCGCCGGCGGCGGATGTCATCGAGCTCGGGTTTGACGTGCGAGTCGTAGCAGGACGGACAGACGCCATGGCTGAACGACGCCTGGCTGCGCGTGCTGATGTACGCCTCGATGCCGACCCACTGATTCTGCTCGTCGCGAATCTTCTTGCAGTACATGCAGGTCGGGAGAATGCCTTCGAGGCGCTTCACGCGATCCTGGATGCCGATGATCCGTCCGGCCACGATCAGCCGGGTCTTGAGCTCATCAGGGTCGTACGGCTTTGACACGAAATCGTCGGCGCCGGCTGCCATGCCCTGGAGGTAGGACGACTTGCCCTTCAGCGCGCTGACGAGCAGGACGTACGAGTAGCTCGGTCGCGCGGCAGCCCGAATCCTGCGGCACAGCTCGAGGCCGTCCATCTCCGGCATCAGCCAATCCGAGATCACCACCGGATAGTCTTCGTGCTCGAAGGCGCGCCAGGCCTCGCTGCCGTTCTTTGCGGACGTCACATCATGGCCGTCCAGCTCGAGCAGGATCCTCAACGTCTCGCGTGATGCGGTGTCGTCTTCCACGATCAGAATCTTCATAACCCTGAGCCATGAGAAGAATAACCCTGAGTGGTTCCCGTCGTTCCCATGCTGAGCAGCTTGCCCCGGAGCGCGCGCGCGAATCGTTTTCGGCCACGCCGGTCGGTGGTGTAAGCGAGGATTTCGTCGAGTTCCAGCAGGCGGGCGACATGCCGATCGAACGGCCGGACGCCAGCACCGGAAGCGATTTCCGTAGCCCTCGCATGATGACCGATGAAGACGCATTTCTTTCGAGAGCGCACCATCAGCTCCTCGATCTCCCACACCAGGTTCTCGGTTGGTTCTGATACATCGATCAAGGCCACAAACGACGCGGACGCGAACCGGCTCACGGTCTGCCGCCACACGCCCGACGCCACCCGTAAAACGACGAGCTGCGGACCGAAGACGCGACGGCTGCGTTCGGCAACCGCGTATGTGGCGATGCCAATATCGACTTCGTTGCGGATCTCGCGCGTCTTGGCGTGTTCCGCTTCCAGCACGGCATCGGCCGGGAACGAAGAGAAGAAGAGAAAGGCGGCGCCCGCCGCCCAGGCGACGGGAGCCGCGGCGAGGGCTGTGCCCAGACCGATCGCCATTCCGGCAAGAACGACCGTCAATAGTGCAAAAACGCCGGGCAGCGTCGGTCCGATCGCCTCGATGGGCAATCGTCCATCGAAGGTGGTGCTGATGATCTCGACGTAGGGATTCAGCACGGCCAGCCACGCCTGCGGGCTCTGCGCGCGCTCCCAGATCCGCGCACGTACGAGATCGATCCCGACAGCGATCCACAAGCCCAGCAGGGCAACGGGATACACGCGAAGGAGCACCTGAAACAGTCCGGACGCGGCCGAACCAGCCAGTCGAATCGAGCGAAAGAGCAATCTCGTACCGGTTGGTACCCCGACCGGTGTAATCTCGGCGTCGTCCAGCGTCACGAGCCGCCACGAGCGGCCAATTGTGTTCGTGACCGCATATGCCACCGCGTGTTGCGCGTCGTCGTAGCCGAAGCGCCGGAGGAACAGGACCATCGTCCGTCCCTGACGAACGAGGCGCAGCCCACGCGAGGTTCCGAAGTAGGCGAGCGGCGCCGTCACGCCCCATATCAACAGCAGGTCGTCGGGCATGAGCACTCGCCCGGCCGTGAGCTCGATGGCGACGTTCTCGCCCAGGAGCCATCCCGCCACCAGAAATGTCGCAGGCACGGCGACGAACCACGCTGCAATCCCGACGACGAGCAGCACGAGACCGATGACGGTCGAGATTGGCTGCCAGAGGCGACGAAACACGTGTCGTCCGGGATGATCGAGCACGACTCGCACCGGCATGCCGTGTGGATTCTACTCGTGGTGAGTGAAGGCGACTCATCTATAGAATGCGCGGTGCGACGTGTCCGTGCGAGGGAGACGCGATGCGTTGAGCTAGCATCACATGTCGTCACAAAGTCGCCGCGGGCACGATGCGTGCTTGGTTCGAACCTCTGAGAGACTGGGAATCGCAAGGAGAAACGTCATGAAGACCATGTTCCTGACCGCACTGTTGCTTTCGCTCTCGAGTGGTCTCCTGCTTGCCGACCAGGAGACGGATGAGCGGCTGAAGAATGCGGCGACGGCATTCGAAGAAATCATGTCGGCGCCTGACAAGGGCATTCCAGGCGGAGTGCTCGACAAAGCTGAGTGTGTGGTGGTCGTGCCGGGCATGAAGAAAGCCGGGTTCATTGTCGGCGGCTCGTTCGGTCGAGGCGCGATCAGCTGCCGCGGCAAGGACAAAGCGAGCTGGGGTGCGCCGGCGATGGTGGAGCTCGGTGGCGGGAGTGTTGGATTTCAGATCGGTGCGTCAGCGACCGACGTGGTGATGCTGGTCATGAACCGCTCCGGTATCGAGAGCCTGCTGAAGAGCAAATTTACATTGGGTGGTGATGCTTCCGTGGCTGGCGGGCCTGTCGGCCGATCGAGCACCGCGGAAACCGATGCCGCGATGAAGGCGAAGATTCTCAGCTACTCGCGCAGCCGTGGCGCGTTTGCCGGCGTGTCGCTGACTGGAATGACGCTGAACCAGGATGAGGGCGCGAACAAGGCTGTCTACGGTAAGCAGCTCGACTCGGAGCAGATTCTTGGCGGTGCCGTCACCACGCCGGCAGGCGCGAAGCCGCTGATGCAGGTGCTGACCAAGTACTCGCCCAAGGGTATTTAGTCAAAAGCTCCATCGCGCCTCGAGGTAGGCCGTCGAATTCGGGCGCAGCAACCCGAAGAGCGAGGAGCCTTCGCCGCGAAACAGTTCTGCCCCGGCCAGAGCCTTCCAGTGGTCGGACAGAGCGTAGACGATCTTCGGGCGGAGCGTAACGCCGCCCGGTTCGAGGAACCCTGCCGCGGCGCACTCCGCTTCGAGTGTCTCACGGAGCCACTTGTAAGCCAGGCGAAAGGATGCGCCGTGCTGCACGCGCGTGGCCTGGCTGCTGAAGATTGCCTGTTGTGCGGAGACTGCCGCCGCCAATGGCGACGAGTTTCCCGTCAGCGGGTGATAGTCGAGTACGAGGCGATACAAGTATTGAACGTTCAGGTTGAGATACTCCCGGAACGTTCGATCGCCTCCTGCGACGAGAAAGAGGGACGGGTTCTTGAGGTGAGGATCGAGTCCCGACGCATCTTCGGTGTCGACGTACGCCACCTCGGCACGCAGACCGATACGCCCGGCATTTGCGGCCATGTCTGCACCAAGCACTCGAACACGATGGTGGGACAGCCGAACATGTGCCGGGCCACCTGGCCGATCGCTCTCCTGCTGCAGACCGAGGTCCGGGGTGAGATCGAGTCCGTCGAAGTACGAGACCGACCAATCGATGGCTCCGCCCGTCTGTTCAACCCGCACGGCCCACTGGTCGAGGGGCCACTCATCCGGTTCACGAACGAACGTCAGTTCCGAGGGTTGTGCGGGGAGCGGGAATCGATGGCCGCGAAACTCCGGCAGCCACAAACCGCTCACTGACACGTCGCCGACGTAGTAGCTGGCGCGAACTGCCGTTGTTCCTAACCGGCGATCGTCATCGTCGGGCGCGAGGAGCGTCAGGTCTTCGCCGGTCAGATTGTCCGTCGGGTTGACCCCATCGGCACGCCCCCAGGCGAAGATCTGACGGCCCATGCGCACATCGAGCCGTGCGACACGCACATCGATGAACGCCTCACGCAGTTCGCCCGTTGCATCGGGGTCGTCCAGCGGCCCCTCGACTGCCGCCCATCCCTCCAGGAGGAAGGCGACGCGATCCGAGATCGGCCGTGACGCCTTCAGCCAGAACATTCCCGCTCCCAGGTGATCTTCCGGATCCAGGTCTCGCGTCGAGCTCCAATAGCCCGCTCGCATCGAGCCGGTGATGCCCGCCTGCTCCAGGAACGTGGGTGATTGATTCGGCGACGCCTCCTGCGCCTGGGCGGACACGACGGCTGTCAGCACGACGACGAGACAGCCCACAGACGCGCCGGCGCTTCCCGCGGCGAACCATCGGTCGCGACCGTTGGTGCTGGAGGCCATGTCATTCCCGTTCGAGATAGCGTGTCGTGAACATCTCGTCGGGGATCTCGACGGCGTCCGCCGTGCTGGCGTCGATGGTCGTTCGATGACCGCTCTGGTGGTTCGTCATTTCCCGGTAGAGGGCGAACCACCGTCCCTTGTCAGGCTCGACCAGTTGGTGTCGCCCCGTGCGTTGCGTCTTGAGCAACCGGCTGGCGAGGTCGTAGTAGTCGACCTTGGCTTCGAGGAAATTGTCGGAACGCACCCAGGTGATCTTCTTGCTGTATCCGCTGTTCGCCTTGATCGTGTCGCTGGCCGGGACCGACTCGATCACAAAGCAGTCGAACTGCTCGAGCTTTTCCGAACGCAGGAGCGTGTGGCGGTACTGGTCCACTTTCGGCAGCGAGATTTCGCCGTACGAGAAATCAGAGCCGGCGAAGCTGTCTTTCTTGTTGTTGGCGACGAGCCGCCGGCTCTTCTTCAGCGCCGGGAGATAGATCCACAGATCGTCGTCGCCATCGATGTGCTCGACCTGCAGCACGCCGGTTCCCTTGATGTCGGCCGGCGTGCTGAACTTGACCATCACCCTCGAGTCGACGCCGTTGTCCTGCAGCGTAATCAACGTGGTGTTCCTGCGTTCCCGCTTCTGTCCTCTCGCGTTGATCAGCACCATCGCCGACTCAATCCGGAGGGATGTCACCTTGGAGACGAAGAAGTTCTTCTCCATGATGTCGCGCGCGTTCGGTTCAGGGCGCTGAGCATTGGCCGCTGACGGTGCTGTCAGTGACAGCGCGGCGATCGACGCAGCGAGGAAGACCCGCATCATCGTCCACCTCCGGCGGCGGCCGCCTCACCGAACAGCAGATCGCGCCGCGCGCCGAACACGAAGCGCGGTTTGAAGAGCATCATCAAGGCCCTGAGAAAGAACAGCGCGAAGAATGCGCTGATCAGCATCGTGGCGACGACCATGTTCGAGAGCGTGTGGTAAAACGCGAAGTCCGATGTCTGCAGCACGGCGTAGCCGCTGATGACCGAGATCGCGACGAGCAGGATCGCCTTGCCGGAGGTGAGCATGGAGTTGCGCGTGGCCGCCACGACACTGCCGGTCCTGGCGAGCTCCTCGCGGAAGCGAAACAGCAGGTAGATCTCGTAGTCCGCGCCGATGCCGATGGCCATGGCCGCGGTGGTCATCGCCGTGATATCGAGTGGGGTGCCAAGCCATCCCATCAATCCGAAGTTCGCGAGCATCACGGCAAAGAGCGGCGTGACGACGAACAGCCCGCCGACGAGCGAGCGCAGCACGAGGGCGCCGAGCACGAAGACGACGAGCGACATCTGCGCCATGTTGCGGAACTTGTCGCCGACGATGACGTCGTTCAATGCAATCAGCTGCGGCAGGCTGCCGCCCATCTGCACACTGACCCCGGGAGGAAAGCTCGACGCGATGATCGCCTGTGCGTTTCGAGCGATCGTGTCGGCGTGCGTCGTGCTGTCGTTCTTGACGAACGTCCAGATCGTGGCGCGCCGGAAATCGGCGTCGACGAAGTTCTCGAGATCCTGCGGGTCGCCGGAGAGCGAGTAGAGGAAGAGGTACTGTGCCACCAGGTCGCGGCTCTCCGGTATGGCGTAGAAGGCCGGGTCGTCGCCGTGCATCGCCTGGTTCATCCGTTTGATCAGATCGACCAGCGACTGGGTCTTGCCCACGTCAGTCTGTCCATCGAGAACCGTCTGCAGTCTGGCCATCCCCTGCAGCACGCGAGGATCCTTGATGCCGTCCGGTGTGCCCGTGTCGATCAGGAACTGGATCGAATTGGTGCCGCCGAAGGTCTGGTTCAGCACACGGTCGTCGATGCGCAGCTCGCTGTCCGGCTTGAAGTAGAGCCGGAAGTTGTTGTCGATGCGCAGCAGTGCGACGCCCGAACCGACGAGCGCGACCGCGGCAAGTCCGGCGCCCACGATCCACGGTGCGCGCCCGCCCACGAGGTTGTCCGCAACCGCGACCAGAAACCTGTCCAGCACACCTGCCTTGCGCTCGCGAGCGGCTTCGTGCTTCTGGGGCGGCGTCAGCATCGATCGCACGGCCGGGATCACCGTCATTTCGATCACCAGCGTGGCGAGCACGCCACAGCCGGCGAAGATGCCGAAGTGTTGCACCATCGGGATCCCCGTGCCGGCGAGCGACAGGAAGGTGATGATGGCAATCACGCCCGCCACCACCATCACCGGGCCGACACGAACCATCGACTCGATCACCGCGTCGCGGTTGGCGTCACGCGCAGGCACGCCCTCGCCAAGCAGGCGGTTGTACTCCTCGTAATAGCGCTTGAGGATCTGGATGGCGTGGCCGGCGGCGACCGCCAGGATCAGAATCGGGGTCGTCGTGTTCAGCGGATCGAGGTGGACGCCGAGCGCCCCCATCAGGCCGAGGCTCCAGATGACGCTGAGGATGCCGGTCAGCATCGGCAGCAGCATTCCCTGGAAGCTGCGGAACGACCAGTACTGGACCAGCATGACAATGACGAGGGCGACGCCGAAGAACATCGGCATCTTCAGGAACTGACGGTCGGCGGCCTCTCCGGTGATCGGCAGCCCGCCGAGATAGATGTCCACGCTGTCGTCGCGTTCCTGCCCGACGATCGTGCGGAGCCCTTCGTTGAGCGCGATGTAGTTCGGTGATTGCTCGTCCTGCTTGAAGTCGGCGATGACCGCCGCCGCCTTGCCGTCCGGTGACACCAGGGCATTGACATAGATCGGCATCGACGCGACCGCCGCCTTCAGCCGCGCGATCTCGTCAGGCGTCTGCGGCACCGTCTCCATCATCGGGTGCACTTCCATGCCGTCGGCCGCACCCTTGATGTGTTTCACCTTGCGCGCCGCCAGGCTCAGGATGTTGTGGCGGACGGCATGGGGCAAGAGCTCGATGCCGTCCTGGATGCGCTTGATCTTCGCCAGGACGTGCGGCTGATAGACGTCGCCCTGCTTCGGCACGATGCCGATCACGGTGAGGTTTCTCCCGCCGAAGATCTCCTCCAGCAGGTTGGTCGTCTCGACGTACGCGTGTTGCTGCGGGGCCCAGAGGTTCGGGTTGGAATCGATCTGGAGGCTGCCAAGGCGCGTGATCAGCCCCACGGTGACGGCCACGACGGCCAGGGTGACCAGCAGGCGATGGGCGATGATCCACTGCGCATAGCCGCGAAACCATCGGGATTCGGCGATGTCCATTGACGTGCTCCTGTGCTCGTGCATTGATTTGTAGTGAGTACTACATAAATCAGGATGGCGGTGTCAAGCACTTATATAGGAGCAACTACAGAATCAGCGGGTGGACTTGGTCGAACGGCGGCGGGTTGGCCGGGGTGACGCCGTCAGCCCCTTCCAGGCCGCCATGGCGCCATCGACCGCGGCCAGCAGCGCCGGTCGTGCTGCGCCGTCACGCGCCCGGATGGCGAGGCCGTGCAGGACGGTCGCGTAGAACGATGCGATGCCGGCAAGATCGAGATCGGGTGAGAGCTCGCCGTCGCCGACGGCGCGCTGGAGCCGTTTCCGAATGATCTCAGCGACCTGCTGGCGCAGAGTACGTAGGTGGTCGTGGGCCTCTTTGTTGGCCCGCGTGCAATTCAACGCACCGAGTACGATCAGGCATCCGCGCGGCCCGTTGCTCTGGTTGAACGCGTCGAGCGAGGCGCGCAGCATCCCGTCGATGGCGTCGCGGACGCGAGGGGCGGCGAGCGCCTCCCGGCCCCGGCTGCCGGCGGTCGAGGCGTAGAGATCCACGGCTTCGCGGAACAGCTTCTCCTTCGATCCGAAGGCGGCGTAGAAGCTGGGGGGAGCGATCCCGCCCATCGCCGCCTGGAGGTCCTCGAGGGTGGCGCCGTCGTAGCCGCGTGCCAGAAAGACCTCGACGGCGCGCTGGAGCGCTTCGTGACGATCGAAACTGCGGGGTCGGCCGCGTTGGCTCACGGTCAGTTCTTCTGTAGATACCACTATAAAAACGTGCCACCGGTGCTGGCAAGAGCACCGCGCCCCGCCCCATCCGTCGGATGAGCTGGGCCTGTGGTTACGAGCGTAGACTAAGGGCCGCCTTCTGCAGGCAGAGAAAGGACCACCTCATGCCGGCATTCTTCGATCCTACGCCTGAAGAAAGACAGGCGCTCGAGGCGATCGCGCGCCAGATCCCTGATGTGCAGCGAACGCTTGTGCGCAACCATCCGCAGTTGTCGCTACCGGATCGCGCGGCGCATCAGCAGCAACTGGCCGGATCGACCGTGCTGCTGACGATTGGCGACCCATTGCCGCCAGAGCTGGATGGTCTCGGCATCTTCCAGCGCTCGTCGCCGGCGCGCATCGGCATCGGCAGGATGTCGACCGGGCTCGGGTGTCCGCATGCGGAAACGAACGCGGACTTCCTCGGCCTGATGGTGGCGTTTCGGACTGCCGAGGGACGCCGCATCGATTTCGTGACCATCAACGACCCGACGTCGCCGACCGATACGCCCGAAGAGTTCCTTGCCCTCCTGAAGGCGACCGCGGACGCCGCAAGCACCGAGGACCAACTCGCGTCCCAGGCCAGGCTGCTGGCGGGTCTCGCGCGGCACGCGCGGCACCGGGCTCCGGCGATCGCGCTGCATGTGACCGCGCAGACATTCCGCACGGTGCGATCGTCGAGCGCCTATCAGCAGTACTGGACCGGGATCGTGCGGGCGCGCGATGTGCTCGGCAAGTTCACGTTCGTTCCCACCGGCGACGTGCGGCCACGCGCTGGTGCGACGCGTGGCCCGATGCACCTGACGCAGGATTGGCATGCGCGTCAGGGCGCCGGCGCACTGGAGTTCGAGCTTCGCTGGATTCCCTTTCTCAACGACAGGGATACGTCATTGAACGATCTCACGAGGCCGTGGGAGAGCGATCGTGAAGTCGCGGTCGGGACGGTTACGTTCCCGAGAACGGACTTCGCGTCGACCGAGGCGAGGCTGGTGGAACTGCTGGCATCGGAACTCGGTGCCAATCCCGGGAACTGGCAGGAGACGGATTCTGCCGCGGCGCCGTTACCTGCGACGCGCTTCACCGCCGCGCGCCAGCTCGCGTACCGCGCAAGCCAGCAGTCTCGCGCTGCGTTAGCGGACGAGCAGTACGAATCGTTCTTCGAACGAGGGGAAATCAGCCCGGTGCTGGCCAATGAGCTCGTGCGCCGGTATCAACAAAAGCGCGCCGCAGGCCACTGGGTACCGGACGTCGGCGAGATATCGGTCTCCTGAGCGTCCCAACGTGTAGCCGTCCTCGGTTCTTGGGCCTTGGTTTCAATGTCCGTCTCAGTCCAGGCTCCCGCTGAGGTGGCTCCCGGGGGCAAGTTGGTCGTTGATCCGTTTTCTGCGCCCCTGTTAATGTTGCGCGTCCACCGGTGGAATCGATCGCGAGAGTCACCAAAGGAAGGGAGGACGTGATGCCTAGTCGCCGGGATTTCGTCAGGACTTTCGCGGGTGCCACGGCCGGAGCGTACGTGATGAGCCGTGGCTTCGGTCACGTCTCAGCGCTTCAGGCGCCCGCCGCGCGGCGTGAAGTGACGATCGGGGGTAAACGAGTCCGCGTCATCGACATTCACTGTCACTGCGTGATCAACGTGAGCGACATCGTGAAGGGGACGCCGCTCGAGAAGGAGGGCGGAGGCGGCGGCAATCAGATCCTCGGGCCGCAGCGCCTGCAGATCATGGACAAGACCGGCGTCGACGTGCAGGCGCTCACCATCAACGGATTCTGGTGGTATGGCGCCAGCGACCGCGACCTGGCCGGGCGCATCGTCAGGGCGCAGAACGAGGGACTCGCCAAGTGGGTGTCGACACACCCGCAGCGGTTCGTCGCGATGGCCTCGGTCGCGCTGCAGCATCCCGACCTCGCGGCGCAGCAGCTCGAGGATGGTGTCAAACGTCTCGGCATGCGCGGCGCCTCGATCGGCGGGCATGTGAACGGTGAGGATCTGTCGCTTCCGAAGTACGACCCGTTCTGGGCGAAGGCCGCAGAACTCGGCGTGCCGGTGGTGATGCATCCAGGCGGTGCTGACAACATCATCAAGGAAGGCGCTTTGCGTGGGCGCGCCGATCTTGGCAACATCATCGGCAACCCGCTCGAGACGACCTACTTCCTCTCGCGACTCATCTTCGACGGTACCTTCGACAAGTTCCCGGGGCTGCGAGTCTGTGCGGCTCACGCCGGCGGGTACCTGCCTTCATACCTTGGACGCTCGGAAGTGGCGTGTGAAGTGCGCAACAACGCAAACTGCGCGAACAAGAAGAAACCCAGCGAGTACTTGAAGAGTCAGATCTTCATCGACACGATGGTGTTCTCGGACGAAGGGCTGCGACATCTCGTTGCCGAGGTCGGCGTGAACAATATCGTCTACGGCACCGACGTCCCGTTCAACTGGCCGGTGACCGTGGACCTGGTGCTCAACGCGAAGTACCTGAGCGACGCCGACAAGGTCGCGATCCTGAGCGGGAATCTTCAGAAGCTCTTGAAGATCGACTCTTAGGCTCTGGGCTCAAGGCTCTGGACTCTGGCGGCTCAAGGCTCTGGGCTATAGAGGCCCAGAGCCGAGAGCCGAGAGCCTAGAAGGTATACCTGATCCCGAGCTGCGCTGAGCGCATCGAGCCGGCTTCGACCGGCACCATGAAGTTCCGGTTGTTGCGATTGCCCGTCGGATTCCCCAGGTTCTCCTTGTTGAACAGGTTGTAGATCTCGGCGAAGAGCCCGAGGCTCTGGCGCTGCTGCATCCTGAAGACGTACTGCAGTTGCAGGTCGACGAGCGTCAGGCTGTTGCCATCGATGCCGTTTCGAACCGCGCGTCCGTTGCCGTCGACCTCGGACAGGATCGGCATGGTCAGGTCGTGCACGCCTCTGACCGGCCGATCGATGTTGTCGCGATCGCCGTTGACGTCGGTGCCGATGATCTCGTTGATCGGATAGCCGGAGTAGTAGCGGACGATCGCGCCGGTGGTGAAGCCGCCAAACGGCGCGAAATTGACGCTGGTGACGAAGGCATGGCGGTTGTCGAAGCTCGCGCGCCCGTAATCATCGCGCGGGCTCGGATCGATCGAGACGCGCGAGTTGAGCGCGGCGTTCTGCGTCACGACGTCGTTGGCCCATGCCAGGGTGTACGCAGCCCGTCCACTCCAGCGATTCGAGAATCGCTTCTCGAGCGAGAACTCGAGCGAATCGAAGTCGGTGTTGAACGCCTCGAGCGTCTGATACTGCCGCACGCGCTGGTAGTTCGCACCGCGAGCTTCCGCGGGAATCAGTTCACCCGTTGGATCGAACTGGTCGGGAGTCAGGCGGATGATGCGACCGTTCGGCCCCACCGGGCCTTCGCTGATGTCAATCTGCGCGGTCTGGTCGTAGCCGCGATTGCCGACGTAGTCGAAGCCGACGGCCAGCCCCTGCCGCACTTCGTGTTTCACACCCACGCTGTACCCGAGGATATATCCCATCCGCCGGTCACCATCGAGCTGTGGCTCGGTGTTGATGAACTGTGTGCCGGCACCGGGTTGGAGCGAGTTGCGGATGTTGGTCAGAAACGCGCGGCAGGCCGGGCCGATCGCGGCGAGGCCACCGCTGCCGCTCGGCAGCAGGCAGACGTGCGACGTCGGGAGCCTGCCGCTATCGGCAGACGTGTCCTCGTTGGTCTGGAACGTGAACGTCTGGCCGAAGACGCCGAAGCGGTTCAGTGTGTTCGCCACGCCCACGAGCGAGTAGTCGTAGAACTTGCCGATACCGCCGCGAATCACCGTCCGCCCCGAGCCGTTCGGGTCGTAGGCAAAGCCGAGGCGCGGCGCCAAGCCAGCCTTGGTCTCGGGCGTCAGCTGCTGGTAGTCGTAGCGAAGACCGAGATTCAACGTCAGCGCCGGTGTCACCCTCCACTGATCCTGCACGAACCCGTTGAACCAGTCGTCGTCGGAGTCGACCAGGATGTCGCCCATCACGATCGAGAACTGCGAGGGATAGGTGAACGGATCGGCCGGATTGAACGGCAGGTTGTGGCGGAAGGTGAACGTGCCGTTGTCGTTGGCGCCGATGCGCTGAGGCCTGACCATCGGACGGTTCCAGGTGAACCCCGTCTTGAAGGTATGCGCGCCACCGCCCGTGACGTGGGTCAGCGTGTTCTGGATGGTGTAGTTGCGGCTGTCGGCGCCGCCGTGCGCGGCAGCCAGCCCGGTGTCGAAGTCGGCGTGCGCGTTCCGTGACCCGATGTCGAACTGATCACGGCCGTCGAGACCGATGTATTCGAGGTCGTCGATCCAGCCGGACGTGTTGTAGGCGGATGGCGGGACGTTCATGTAAGCGAGGTTGCCGTCGACGCGATCCTCGCCCACGTGCGAGAACTTGAATTCATTCGTCGTTCGACTGCCGAATAGCGTCGTCCAGCCGACGTTGATCATCCGGTCGTTGGAGTCGAGCTCGATCTGCCGATTATCGAGCGTCTGACAACACTCGAAATCTTCACCCACCGCTGGCGCCACCTCACGCTGCCAGCGGAACGAGAAGTTGTTGGACCCTCTCGTGTAGTCCACCCGCGCGAACGTGCTCAACGCCTTGATGAACGTCGCGTCGGCGTAGTCGGTCGCCAGCGGCGCGGCTTCGGGCGGCATCGTGTGCACGACGGCGTTTTCAATCAGGTTGCGCTCGGCGTTGAAGAAGAAGAACGCCTGGTTGCGCACGATCGGGCCGCCGATGTTGAAGCCGAACGTCTTGCGTCCAGCTTCGGGCTTCTCTTCGTCCGGGTCGAGGAACGGGTCCCTGGCGCGCAGGCTCTCGTCCTCGAAATAGTAGAACCCGCGCCCCGAGAAGATGTTCGCTCCCGACTTTGTCACGGCGTTCACGATCACGCCGGACGAACCGCCGAACTCGGCGGTGTACTGGTGCGTCAGCACCTGGAACTCCGCCATCGAGTCGAGCGTGATGCGCGCTTGAGGTCCCGTTCCACCGCCGTCGGTGTCCTGGTTGGCGGCGCCGTCCACGGTCCACAAGTTGCTCGCAATGTTGCGGCCGTTGGCGTTGAAGTTGCCGCCCTCGAATTCACCCGGAGTCAGATCCGGCACGAGGCCGGGCACGAGTTGCATCAATGAAAGATGATTGCGACCCTGGCTCGGGAGTTGATCGATTTCCTGCTCCGAGACGACGGAGCCGATGCGGCTGGCGGTTGTTTCGACGAGCGGTGCTTCACCGGTCACCACGACTTGCTCGGCGACGCCGGCGACAGACATCGAGAGCTCGATCGTCAGTTCCTGGCCGATGTTCAGCACGATCCCTTCACGCGTCTGTCCCTGGAAGCCGGTCAACGCGGTCCGGATGGTGTAGGTGCCCGGCGTCAGCGTCGGCACGACGAAGTGTCCTTCGGGACCACTGATGGCTTCCCGGCTGATGCCGGTGGCTTCGTTGGTGACGGTCACGGTGACGCCAGGCAGGACGGCCTTGGCTGGATCGAACACCGTACCGTTGATGACGGCAGTGCCTCCTTGCGCAAACACCGTCGAGGCAAGGCAACCGATGACGATAGCCAACATTCCCCCGAGCCCGATCC
>JALDXQ010000040.1:0-45212 GCA_032156805.1 Acidobacteriota bacterium | reverse complement strand
CGCGGGATGGGAGCCCTGGCCACGCTCGCGCGCCAGCTTCAGGCCCCGGCATTCGGAGTGATTGCATATCGAGGCCCGCATCTCTTGCGGGAGTGCGCAGCCGCGATCGGTGTGAAAGACACGCCACGCCGGTGGGGGATGACAACGATCGCGAGCAGCCGGTTGCAGTAACGGCAGCGGGTCCGGCCAGGCAACCCGCGACTGGTGCTGGGCGCACTCGCGCGTTTGGCAGTAGGCACCGGCAAACATCCTCCTGCTCTCGACTAGAACGACAGCATCATGATGCGGTACTCGCCGAGCCGGCCGCAATCGTTGTGAGCGCAACTGTCAAGCCGCCGTGACGGGGTAAGATCTGCGGCGCGTCTCGCCATGCCACGCGGTCACACGTTCAGCGCGGTGGAAGCGATAGGCCGCACCCTGCCAGATGTCGAGGTGGCCACCGCCTACGGCCAGCTCGCCCTGAAGGTGCGAGGCAGGATGTTCGCCTGCGTGGCGTCCCACAAGTCAGCGGAGCCGAACTCGCTGGTCGTGATGATGGACTTCGCCGATCGGGACGCGCTTCTCGAGGACGCTCCAGACATCTACTACGTCAAGGAGCACTACATCCCGTATCCGTGCGTGGTCGTCCGGTTGTCGCATATCACGCGCGACGCGTTGAGGGATCTGCTCGCCGGCGCGCATCGCTACGTCAGTGCCAAGGCATCGGCAAAGCGAACGCGCCGCCCTCGGACCCGCGCGACTCGCGGTTAACCGTTCCGGCCAGTCAAACGCAGTCGCTCATGAAGCCAGGCTCGATCAGCTCTGGACCGTGACCGGCAGGAACTCCCGCATGGGGTCGCTGCGCACCAACGGCACGATGACATCATCGAAGCCGCGGTCGCTATTGGTGACGATGATGAAAGCCGATCGCCGATCGACGGACGCGGCGGTCATGGCCTTGAACCCTGGATTGTCGCCCGAGTGCGTGAGGATGTCACTCATCCCGGGATGCCGTTCGATCGCCCACCCCAGTCCCCACGACAGGGTGTCCGTGATCGTGACCTGCGGCCGAATCATCTCGGCACGGGAGGCGGCGCTCAGCCGAAACGCGTCGGCGGGCTTCGAGTCGATGATCTCAATCAGGAATTTCGCGTAGTCGTTGACGGTGGAGTGCAGTTCGCCAGCCGCGCCATAACGGGCGGCATCGGGGGGCCTCGCTATACGGTCGGCAATCATCTCGCCTTTCCCGTTGTGCGGCCGCGCCATGCCATCGCGAAACAAGTATCCGCTCGATATCATGCCGAACGGCACGAACAGATTCGCCTTGATGTACGCATCGAAGTCGGTGCCACACACTCGAAGGCCGTCGTAGAAGGTCTTGCAGTCGTTCGGATCCACTCGGCCGGCCGCGTGCGTGAGCACCGACTGCAGGTAGCTGTATCCCTCTCCGGAGTAGTCCCAGCGTGCGCCTGGTGTGAACTGGATCTTCAGCGGATCCTCGGGCGAGCGCCAGTTCTGAAACCCCCCGGTATGCGACAACACGTGCCGGGCGGTCATGAGATCGAGGCGGGGATCGCCGGCCAGGAATCTCTCCGACGTGTATTTCGTGAGTGGCGTATCGAGGTCCAGGAGGCCCTTCTCGCAGGCTTTCATCACCGCGTAGGCGAACACCGTCTTGCTGACCGAGCCGAACTCGAACACCGTGTCAGCGTTGACGGGCGAGTTGGTTGTCCGATCCGTGACGCCGAACCCGCGCGACCAGAGCAACCGGGCATCGGCGACGAGCGCGATCGCCGCGCCCGGAGTCGTGGCGCCGCGGCTGAGGAGCGGTGGCATCTCTTTCTCGATGTAGTCGATCAGCGGTTGCCACTGGGTGTCGGCCTCGGTGGCCGGAGCAGGGTCACGAGGCGTGCACGCCGCAAGCGGCAGCAATGGCACTCCCAATGCGGCGCGACCACTGATCGACAGAAAGGAACGACGGCTGAAGTCGATGTTCATGTCTTCCGAAATCGCGAAGAGGATAGCAGGTCGGTGGCGCGGCTTGACCCTGTGACCTTCGTGCAGAGAGACTCTTGAGACGCGAGGACCGATCACATGAGCGAGAACCGCGGGGTTGCGTGGGTAGACGAGCTGCGACGGGATGTCACGCTGGCGCTGCGGGTGCTGCGCGCGCACCCGGCGTTCACCGTTGTCGCGGTGCTCACGCTCGGGGTGGGCATCGGCGTGAACACCATCGTCTTCAGCGTGACGAACGCGGTGCTGTTCAAGGGGTTTCCGCTCGTCGCAGAGAACGACCGGCTCGTCTACATGACATCCGGCCGTGGCTGCTGCGTGTCCTATCCGGACTACGAGGACTGGCGAGCGCAGGCGAAGTCGTTCAGCGGGATGGCGCTGACGCACGGCATTGGCGTGGCCTTCAACGACGGGACCGGGGGAGCGGAAATCTACGCGGCCACCGAGATCACGTCCAATACGTTCAATCTCGTCGGACAGCGGCCGATTCTGGGCCGCGACTTCACGAGCGCCGATGAACAGCCGGACGCGGCGCCGGTTGCGATCCTGCGGCACACGTTCTGGGAGCGCCGGTTCGGCGGCAACGCCGATGTGATCGGCCGCACCGTGCGGCTCAATGGCGTACCCACAACGGTCGTCGGTGTGATGCCACCAGGATTCTCGTTCCCACAGAACCAGGACCTGTGGACGCCGCTCGTGCCGACGCCGGATATCCGCCGGCGCGATAACCGCAATACCTGGTTCGTGCTGGGCCGCCTCGCCGACGGTGTGTCGGTGGAGCAGGCGCGCGCCGAGATGGCCACGATCGGCCACCGGCTGGGCGACGCATACCCGGAAACCAATCAAGGCCGGAATCTGATTCCGTACGTCTCGACGTTCGAGGACTTCTTCATCGGGGCGAGTGCCGGTGCGGTGTATCGCACGATGTGGGGAGCGGTCGCGTTCGTGCTGCTGATTGCGTGCGCCAACCTTGCGAACCTGCTGCTCGGCCGCGCGCTGGGCAGAGCACGCGAGATCGCCGTGCGCATGGCGATTGGCGCCGGCCGCTGGCGCGTCATTCGCCAGCTCCTGATCGAAAGCATGACGTTGTCGGCGCTCGGCGGTCTGGCCGGCTGGTTCATCGCGCGGTGGGGCATTCGGTTGTACGTCCTGACGGCGAACGGATCCGGAGTCTCGGAAGAGACCTTGGGCGTGTGGTTCATGGACATCATCGATTACTCGATGGACTCCCGCGTGTTCCTGTACCTCGCGGCGATCTCGGTCGGCACCGGGATCCTGTTTGGACTCGTACCTGCCTTGCGCCTGTCGACGCTGGACGTGAACGGCGCGCTCAAGGACGGAGGCCGGGGCGTCAGCGCCGACTCGCGCACGCGCCGGGCGTCCGCGATGCTCGTGGCCGCGGAAGTCACGCTCACCATCGTCTTGATGGCGGGAGCAGGGGTCCTGCTGCGGACCTTCTTCGACGTCTACCGCGCCGATGCCGGGATCGATCCCGTGAACGTCGTGGCAGCACAGGTCAACCTGCCGCCGGCTTCCTACGGCACCCCTGCGGCCCAAATCGACTTCTTCGATCGCCTGACCACGAATCTGCAACGTCGTGGTGAGCTGGAGTCGCTCGGCATGGCCACG
Source organism: Acidobacteriota bacterium (assembly GCA_032156805.1). Classification (GTDB taxonomy): domain Bacteria; phylum Acidobacteriota; class Vicinamibacteria; order Vicinamibacterales; family UBA2999; genus Gp6-AA40. Next base: position 41,591 of record JALDXQ010000040.1, on the reverse strand, counting down.
GCTCTGCCGGGATGGGCCCTCGCGCCACGGCCGCTCGAGATCGATGGACGCGCAGACATCGATCCGCAGCAACGGCCGGTCGTCGGGCAGCTGACGATCGGTGGCGAGTATTTCCGTTCGCTTGGTGTTCACATTACCGGGCGTGATTTCCGGGAAACCGATGATGAGGATCGTGAACCGGTGGCGATCGTCAACCAGCGATTCGTGGCGGAGTTCCTCCAGGGACGCGAGGCGGTCGGCCAACGCATTCGTGTCTACACCCGCGACGTCGCCGGACCGTGGATGCGGGTTGTGGGCGTGGCGACGAACATCTCGCAGAGCCGCGATCTCCAGCAGCGCAACTCTGTCGTCTACACACCGTACCGGCAGCAACCACTCGCCGGCATGTGGGTGGTGGCGCGCGCGACGAGCGCGCCCGAAGCGCTTGGGATCGCGATCACGCGCGACGTCGCGGCGATCGACCCGGACGTCCCGCTGGTGGATGGCGTCCTTCCGCTGGCCGAGCGGTTGGCGCGGAACTATCAGTACCGGGGCGTCATGGCCGCGCTGTTCACAGTGTTTGCGGCGATTGCGCTGCTGCTGGCGTCGCTTGGGCTGTACGGCGTGATGGCCCGTGCAGTCTCGGAGCGCACGCAGGAGATCGGCATTCGCACCGCAATGGGCGCGACGACGCACGACATCATGACACTCGTGTTGCGGCATGCCATATCAACGGTCGGCCTGGGACTCGCAGGTGGCATCGTGCTCTCGGTTGTCCTTGGGCGCGTCTTGCGTGCGGAGTTCTCACAGGTGTCGCCATCGGATCCCGGCATGATGGCAGCAGCCATCGTGATCCTGGTGTGCAGCGCGGCAATTGGATGTGTGCTGCCGGTTCGCCGTGCGCTCCGGCTCGACCCCGTCGTGGCGCTCAAACCTGCCGACTGAGTCCCGCCGGCCGCGTCCGGGTTGGTGTTTTTGGCGCCGACCCGGGCGCCCGGTAGAATTCGGCAATGACTCAGTGGAACGTCAGGGTAGCGTTCGGTGCGCTCGGGGTGTTGCTGTCGCTGAGCGCGGTCATCACGCAAACGCGATTCGTCGATGACGCGAAGCGTGACGTGCAATTGCCTTCGCGCGTGAGTCGCGTGTTTGCTGCCGGCGCTCCAGCGGAAGTGCTCCTCTACACGCTCGTCCCTGACATGCTCGCCGGGCGGAACCGCTTACCGGAAGGCGACGCCATGGAGTTCTTCCCGCCGCAATACCGGAAGCCGGTCTTCATCAGGCAACTGCCGGAGGTGGACAACCCGGCATACGATGCCGAGCTGCTCGCGCTGAAGCCGGACGTCTACGTCGACTACGGCACGATAAACGACGACTACATCGCATCGCTGAACGCCGTGCAGCAGCGTACGCGAGTGTCCAGCATCATTCTCGATGGTGCGCTCACGCGGATCCCCGAAACTTACCGTCGCCTGGGCACGGCGCTTGGCGTGGCAGCGCGCGGGGAGCAACTCGCCACTGCCGCCAATCGCCTCATGACGAAATATCGTGGCGTGCTGGCGGCGAGAGCCCCGCGCGTCTATCTCGCATGCTCCAGCGATGGCTTCGTGCCCTGTCTCGAGGACGACAGCTCGGGAGAGCAGCTCAAATGGCTGGGCGGCGTGAACGTGGCGGGCACGCGCGCCACGGCGCCGCGGCGCCCGCGAACGATCGACGAGATCAAGGCGTTCGCTCCTCGCGCGGTGATCGTGACCGCCGGCGGCGATGCCGCGGCGCGTCTGCGAGCCAACCCCGTGTGGCAATCAGTGGAAGCCGTGGCTGCCGGCCGCGTGTATCAGTTTCCCGCGCTTCCGTACAGCTGGGGCGCACGGCCGCCCTCCGTCAATCGGTTGCCGGGGCTGATCTGGCTCGCCCATGTCGTGCAGGAGCGCTCGTTCGACGCGGAGTTCGCCGCTGACGTGCGCGCCTTCTTCCGTGATTTCTATCATCTGGATCTCACTGATCAGCAGCTGCAAAGGCTTCATCGCACCGACTAGTGCGATCGGACGGCACCGATGGCCTACTACGAGACTTTCGTGCAGCGGGAGCAACACCGCATCTACGTGCGCGAATACGCCGGAGAGGACCCGGCGATCATCCTGATGCATGGGTTTCCAGACAACCTGCACCTCTACGACCGCCTCTGTCCGTACCTCTCGCCACCGCGTCGCGTCATCGCCTTTGATTTCCTTGGGTGGGGGGCGTCGGACAAACCTTCTGGCTATCCATATACCGCGTCCAATCAAGCCGGTGACCTCGATGCCGTGATCACCCAACTGCGCCTTCAGCAGGTCACCCTGGTGGCACACGACGCATCTGGTCCGCCGGCAATCGACTGGGCACTACGCCAACCGCAGCGCGTCGCGGGACTGGTGTTGTTGAACACCTATTACTGCGCGATGCCGACGCTCCGGTCGCCCGAAGCCATCTGGCTGTTCTCCACGCCTGTCGTCAGGAATGTTGCGCGGCCCGTGTCTCAGATGTTCGGTAATTGGATCTTCCGCAGCATGTATCAGTGGCAGGTTGGGCGATTCTTCAGAGACGCGCACGTCCGAGATCAATTCGTGCCGCTGCTGTATCAACAGTTTGACGCCACGCCCGGCGCTCGTCCTGCCTTCTTTCGCCTGAACGAGGACTTGTTGCCAACGATCAGGTCGCGCACACGAATGGCCGCGAAGCTTCGGGAGTTCAGGCAACCGGTCAGGATCATCTTTGGTGATGCCGATCCGTACCTGAACACAGGCGTTGCGCAGCGTTTCCACGAGCTCTTCCCCGGGTCCGAGCTATTTCTCGTCTCAGGTGCCCGACACTTCGTTCAGATGGACGAACCTGCAGAAGTGGCACGGCTCATTCTTGCCATGCAGGGCTGACTTTCAGTCAACAGGTACAATGCCCTTCATGAATCGCTTCATTGCCATCGTGATCCTGTCGGCTGCGGCCGTGACAGCGACGTTCGCTCAGGCGCCGGCCAGTGCTCCTGCCGCGCCGTACGCGCCGCCCTCGTCGACGCTCTCGAGCCTCTTCGGGCGGTACGCAATTCGTGCCGACTTCGCGGTCAAGGATCCGAAGGAGTGGGGTGGCACGACGACGTGGCTTGCCGCAGACGGCAAGGGCACCGTTGTCGTCATGGTGCGCGTCGCGCCGTACTTCAGATTCTTTACCACCGAGGGTGCACCGATCCGGCAGTGGGGTGACAAGGCACTCTTCAGCGGCGAGGCGCACAGCGTGCACTTCGGGCCTGATGGCAGCGTGTGGGCCACTGACTCCGTCGATCACACCGTCCGCAAGTTCTCACCGACGGGGCAGCTGCTCCTGACGCTCGGTCAGCAGAAGGTTGCCGGCGACAACACCTCGCAGGATGCGTTCAATCGTCCGAACGCTGTTGCATTCGGTCCGGCAGGGCAGGTCTTCGTCTCCGACGGATACGGCAATCAGCGAGTCGTGGAGTTCACGCCGGAAGGGAAGTTCGTGCGTATCTTCGGTGGGAAGAAGGGAAAGGGCGATGGCGAGATGAACATGGTGCATGGCGTCGCCATCGATGCGCAAGGACGCGTCTACGCGACCGACAGCGACAACCAGCGCGTGCTCGTCTTCGACGCCCAGGGCAAGTTCCTCAGGAACATCGCGATCCCCGGCCGCGGCGGTTCGTTCATGGCCACCGATGGCACCTTCTACATCAGCGACGTGAACTCCGGCGCGGTCGCGGTGATCAAGGACGATCACATCGTTGACGTGATCAAGGTCGAGGGGCGCCCGCACGGGCTTGCCGTCGATCCGACGACTGGTGACGTCTATACCTCGTCAACGGTTGCCACGCGGCCGGGCGTGACGAAGGCAGCAGCGCGCCGGAGCAACGCCGGAGCCAGCAACTGAACAGCGTCGTCTCATCAGCGTGTGCAAAGCCGGAGGTGGGGACGCGATCGGGGGCGACCTCAGAAGCGAACTCGCAGCGTGGCCGTCGCCACCTGGGTCTCCAGGAAGTTCTGATAGAGCGCCGTGAAGCCGTCGCCATCGACCTCCCGCTGGACGGCGAAGTCGTTGAAGATGTCGGTGAAGGTGAACAACAGCTCGGCGCGTTCGTTCATCAACGGCCACTTGGCAGCGACGTCCACTGACGACCGGGGCCGCTCGCGGCCCTGCGGGACGTTGCGCTGAGCGTAGTAGATGTAGTTGACCTGGAGCTCGACCGCCCGCGGAAGCTGGAACCGGTTGTTCATCGTCATGTCCCAGGTGACTTCTTTGGACGCGGCCAGGGAGAAGGGCCGTGGCGTTGGAAACAGCAGTGTCGTTTCGAACGCATCGATGTTGTTGCCGTAAACGTTCAGGCTGCCGACGACCCGCCATGGATCCGCGATCGCCTGTTCGATCGAAGCCTGTATCCCGGTCTGTTTCGAGTTGCCCGCGTTCTCGAATAGTCGATTGACGATGTCGTAGTTCGGGTTCGAGTCGTCGATGGCGAAGATGCGGGAGAACGCGTCCTTGATATCGCGGTGATAGAGCGCCGCGTTGATCGAACCGCTCGGCCAGTTCCGACCGAGTCCCAGCTCGAATACGTTGGTGAACTGAGGCCGCAGATAGGGATTCCCGACCTTCAACAGCTCAGGATCGTCGTACTTGGGGAATATGCGGAGCTCTGGTTCACCCGGTCTGTCGACCCGCCGGTTGTAGGCGGCGATGAGCCGGGAGTTCGGGCTCAGTCGATACGTGAGCTTCACGTTCGGAAAGGCGCCGAAATAGCTGTACGCATCGCTGCCTGCGTAGTAGGCGTTGTCTGCCGGAATGGTGTATGCGACGTTGGTCTGCTCGAGGCGGAGGCCGGCCTCGAGTGAGTAGGACGGCTGCAGGTGTACGAAGTTGCCGTAGGCAGCGTAGATGTCTTCGTCCCAGTCAGAGTAATCACCAAGTCCCTCGTAGATCACGCTCTTCTGGCCGCGGTCGACGGTGTAGGTCACCGGTATCCATCGCCGTTGCAGCTTCGTGCCGAGCTCGAGACGGCCCGTTCGCAGCGGCCGTGTGTAGTCGACGCTGAGTGGGAGCGTGTGCTCGGCGGCGATCAGGTGCGTCATGTCCGTGCCGATGCGCACGGGTGACACTTCGTTGAGGAAGTACGCCTCGTCCTCGATACCGCGCGTGTATTGGAGGTTCACGTTCAGCTCATGCCCGGGCCCGCCCAGTTGGCGCTGGAAGTCGGCGGTCACGTTGGTGAACCCGGTGTCCTCTTCTTCTCGCCAGAACCAGAAGCGCTCGAGGTCGCCGGTCGACGTCAGAATGAAGGGCACCTGGGCCACGTCGATGTGCCGCTCGAAGTCGTGGATCCCTGAGAGCGTCAGCGTGTCGACGGGGCTGACCTTCCAGTCGGCCCCGAGGCGGACGGTGTAGTGGTACTGTTCGCGGTTTTCCGGTACCTGCGACTCGATCACGCGGCCGTCGTCGTAGTAGCGCGTGGTGAACTCGTTGTTCGGCAGGTCGTCCTGAAAAAGCGCATCGCTCTGCACGAACGTGCGAAGCCTGTTCGTTCGGTAGTTCAGGTTCAGGCTCGGGATGATCTTCTCATTGCTGGAAAAGCTGCCGAGATCAGTCGGCAGGTCGTCGCGCTGCTTGGTAAACTGGCCGACCCCGAGGCCGATGCCGACGTCGCCGGACAGACCGAGCTGCTGGTCCTGTTTGTAGATGATGTTGATGATGCCGGCCATCCCCGCGGCGTCGAAACGGGCGGACGGGTTGTTGATGATCTCGATGGCTTCGATGTTCGCTGCCGAGACGCTATCCAACCCGCGTTGGGTTCCGAATCCGGTCAGGCTCGACTGTCGGCCGTCGATCACGATCGCGACACGATCGCTACCGCGGAGCGAAACCTTGCCTTCCTGATCGACCGTGACGCCGGGAAGATTCTTGAGCGCGTCGAGAAGCGTGCCGGTTGACGCGCTTGGTCCCTCGTCGATGCGATACACCTGCGTGTCGATGCCCTCGGCGCGAATCGTCTCTGCCGCGACCTCGATCTTCTCTTCGAAGCCCTCGAGGCGTGGCAACCGCACGTCCCCGAGATCGTAGGTCCGGTTCAGCGTGCTCACGACCAGATCGGTCTCGGCTGGATAGAAGCCCGTAAACGTGATGTGGACTTTGTAGGTGCCGGGCGGCAGGCCGTCGAGGACAAAGCGGCCGTTCTCGCCAGTCAATGTGCCGGCGACCTGCTGTCCGGACGTCGCGTTGGCGACCACGATCGAGGTAAAAGCGATTGGCGAGCCGGTCGTGACGTCGAGCACTCTTCCGGAGAGGACGGCAGCGGTTTGTTGGCTCGACGCCGCGACCGGAATCAGCAGCACGCAGTACGCGGTGAGGAATAGAACGGACCGGGCAGCCGACCATGAGCCGGCGACGTCGCGAGACGGCATCCCCGTCAACCTATGTGGGGCAGCGCGAGTGGTCAACTGTCTAAACGTTCAGGATGGCGGCGCTCCTGCGTCGATGGACACCCTGGGCAATACGACGCGAAACGTCGACCCTTGGCCTTCGGCGCTCTCGACCTCGATGTGGCCGCCGTGGGCTTCCACGCTCCAGCGTGCCATCGCCAGTCCGAGGCCGACGCCGCCGAGGGCGCGCGAACGTCCAGGGTCGATGCGATAGAAGCGCTCGAAGAGATGCGAATGATGCTCCCCGGCGATGCCCGGACCGTGGTCCTGCACTTCGACGATCCATGACGCGCCGCGCAGGCGCGCGCGAATGGCGACCTCGCTCGCGGGTGAACCGTAACGGATCGCGTTGTGGATCAGGTTGGCGAGAGCGATGCGGATCACCGTCGGATCGACGGTGCCGCGGCCACCGGAGCAGGAGAGCGAGAGCCGCTGGTCCTTGTCTTGCGCGAGCACCTCGCACTCGTGAGCGACATCGGTGACCAGTGCATCCAGATCGACCGGCTGTCGATCGATCGGGATGACCCCGGCATCGGTCTGCGCCAGCAGGATCATCGCCTCGAGCAAGCGCGACAACTGCTCGACCTCTTCGAGCATGTCGGCGACGGCTTCGCGATAGTCATCGATGCTCTTCCCGCTCGTCAACGCCGCCTGCCCGGTCGCGCGCAGCGCCGCCAGGGGCGTGCGAAGTTCGTGCGACGCGTTGGCCGTGAACCGCCGCATCTGATCGAACGAGGCTTCCAGCTTTGTCAGCGTGGCGTTGAACGCCTGCGCGATCTGGCCAACCTCGTCGCGTGGATTCGCGACTGGAACACGGACATCCAGTCGCTCGGCGGTGACGGCGTGGGCGCCGGCGACGAGCTGATCGACCGGCCGCAGGGCCCGGCGCACCAGTTGGTATCCGCCGAGCGCGGTCAGCGCTGCGACCACGGGCACGGCGAGCCCGACCAGCCAAAGGAACTCGGCGATCTCCTCATAGAGCCGGGCCTCTGAGGCAAGGACGCGAACAATGACAGGATGCCCTGCGATATGCCCGGATTCTTCCTTGACCCGCACACGGCCGCGCTCGCCGAGATCGAGTGACACGGCCCTGTCCTGCGGCGGCCCGGTGAGTGTCACGATCGGTTCGGCGGTCGCCGTGCTCGAGGAGAAGAGCAGCCGCCCCTGAGGACTCCACACCTGCATCCATCGGTAGTCGTCGTTGTCGAGCGGCGATTCGCCAGACGGAAGCGTCAGGCCGTTTGCGTTCCAGAACGGCTGGAGCAGCCCCTCGAGAGTCTCGATGTCGTTGTGCAGACGCTCGTCGAGCTCGTGCCAGAGCACCTGACGGAGTGAAACGTAGACGACCATGCTGTAGACGAGGAGGGCCGTCAGGAGCACCGCCGTCGACCAGATCGTGAGCTTGCCTCTGAGAGTACCCAGCACGTTGACCGATTTCATGGCGTGTGGTCCGCCGCGATCATGAAGCCGAGGCCACGCACGGTGTGAATCAACTTGACCGTCACGTCGGCATCGATCTTCCGCCGCAGCCTTCCGACGTGGACATCGATCACGTTGTCGAGCGGTGTTCCTCGTGCCAGCGCATCCCAGACGTGCTGACCAAGCATCTCGCGCGACACAACCTTGCCGGCGTGGCTCATCAGGTATGCCAGCAATTCGAATTCCTTCGGGGCCAGATCGATGGGACGATCGCTACGCGTAGCGCGGCGAGAGATGAGATCCAGCTCGAGGTCAGCCACTCGCAGCCGGGTCCGCTGCACGGTTCGCGCGCGATTGAGCAGGGCGCGGATGCGCGCCAGCAGTTCCGGAAGGGCGAACGGCTTGCTGAGATAGTCGTCGGCGCCACGCTCGAAACCGGTGAGCCGGTCCTCGAGCGCGTCGCGCGCGGTCAGGATGAGAACGGGGGTGTCGACGGCACGCCGGCGCATCTCGTGCAGGATTTCGAACCCGCTCGGACCGGGCAGCATGACGTCCAGCACGACGACGTCGTACTCGCCACTGCAGGCCAGCACCCGGCCTTCGTCGCCGGTCGCTGTGGTGCGAACCTCGTACCCTTCGCTGACCAGTGTGCGGCGAATGCTCTTGGCCAGGTGCGGATGATCGTCGACCACGAGCACCGATGGTGGCGGCGACGCGCCCAGCATGCGCCCATCGTATGGCAGTGCCAGTCGATGTGGAAAGTATGAAGGTCAAAGTTCGGCAGTAAGTTGCAAAGTGCACTCGGCCGCCGCCACCGACAGACTGCACTTCGCACTTACTTCCTCACTCTGAACTTTAAACGTTGAACTTCACAACGTCGCTCGCGTTCTGGCTTGCGAAGACAGATTGATCAGCGAGCCACCAGGGATCTTGCTGAAGGCTTCGCTGTCCGAGAGCGCCATCGCCAGGACACGCCGGCCAATGAAGGCGTGCTCCCGGGCCAGGTTCTCCGCGCGCGTCCCCTGTCGCTTGGCGATCGCCTCGACGATGCTGCGATGATGGGCCTTGGCAAGAGCCAGGGTCTCATCGGCATGCGCGAATCCGGAAGTCGGGAACACCATCGCGCTCGGCGAGGCAAAGGGCAGCGACACCGCGTGTTGTAATGCGCGGCTCAGCATGACGCTCTTGGCCAGGTCGACGATCGCCGCGTGAAACGCTTCGTTCAGATCCATGTAGTGGCTGAACGAGTCGAGCGTCAGGCGCTCGAGACGATCCATCTTCTCGCCGAGCGTTCGCAGTGTCTCGATCTCGGTGCTGTCCACCAGCCGTTCTGCGGCCAGCCGTGCAGCGGTGCCTTCGAGGACGCCGCGAATCTCGATGGCGTCGAGCGCTTCGGAGGGGGAGTAGCCGCGCACGGTGAACCCGCCGCTGGCGCTCAGGTCGAGCAGGCCCATGTGCGCGAGTCGTTCCAGCGCGAGTCGGATGGGCGTTCGCGACACACCCAGCCGTGCAACGAGCGGCAGTTCTGCCATCCGCTCACCCGGGCCGAACTCGCCGCGGATCAGCGACTCGCGCAGGCTGACGAGGGCGCGCGCCGTCTGGGACGCAACGTCGGATCGGCCCGCGAGCAGCTCAGACTTGTTCGACATTTTGGACGTCCCCTCCTCCGCATCCCGACTCGATCGAAATCCCCCGATTTTTCGGTCGATCCGAAACCAGGTTTTTGGATCCATGCCGCGACTGCATCATATCTGTATGCAATTTCGCACAGCGGAGCGACATTCCTATCACAAAAGCCGAACAGATTGCTTGACATACCAGTTGGGGCCCGCATAATCTGCGGCACCTTGTATGCAACGCACCTTATATGGTGTGCTGGAGTACGCCGCCACGGTCGCGGCCACACCCCCCGTTCCTGTCCACTACTTTAAGGGGAAGACGCCCTGTATGCGCACTGTGCTGAAGTGTTTGACGCTCTCTGCTGTTGTTCTGTTGCTCCCGGCAACCGTATTTGCCCAGGCTTCCCTTACGGGAACCGTCCGCGACGCGTCCGGCGGCGTGCTGCCCGGCGTGACTGTTGAGGCCTCGAGCCCGGCGCTGATCGAGAAAGTCCGAACGGCGACGACCGATGGCACGGGCCAGTACCGCATCATCGACCTGCGGCCTGGCACCTACTCGATGACGTTCTCGTTGCCTGGCTTCAACACGGTGAAGCGCGATGGTGTCGAGTTGAGCGGTTCGCAGACGCTGACCATCCCGATCGAGATGCGGGTCGGCGGCCTCGAAGAGACCGTCACGGTGACCGGCGAGTCACCGGTCGTCGACGTGACGAACGCGCGTCGCGAAGTCGTCCTCAACTCCGAGGTCATCGAGTCCATTCCGGCAACACGCGCCGCTGGTGCGCTGCTCAATGCCACACCGGGAATCTTCGTGGGCGACGCCGCGCTGGGGACGTCACCGACGATGACCTCGTTCAACGCGCGCTCGAGCACGATCAACTCCAACACGGTCGCCGGTGAAGGACGTTACGCGATCAACGGCTTCCCGTTGACGGCAGCGCGCAGCGGTGGTTTCTCGTCGTACGTCTATGACACGGTGAACACCGAGGAAATCGCGATCTCGGTGGGCGGCGGGCTCGGCGACAGCGACGTGGGCGGACCGATCATGAACATCGTGCCGCGCTCTGGCGGCAACGTGTTCTCGGGCGCCGCCTTCTACAACAACGCCGGCGAGTGGTCGAGCGGCAACAACCTGACCGACGAAATCCTCGCGCAGAACCCGAACTTGCGGGAAGCGGCCGGTGTTCTCAGCGCCTACGACTGGAGCGCCTCCTTCGGCGGCCCGATCAAGCGGGATCGTCTGTGGTTCTTCGGTAGCTACCGCGACCTGAGCTCGTCAACCAGCATGGAAGGCATCTCGGCAAACGCCAATGCCGGTAACCCTGCCCGCTGGGACTGGGTCGGTTCACCGATCGAGGCGCGGCTGGTGCAGGACCGCACCATGTGGATCGGACGCATGACGGGTCAGTTCGGGCAGCACCGCATCCGCTTCAACTCGGAGTATCAGCACCGCTGCGAAGGCACGCCGCTGCAGGTCGACACGAGCGGTTGCCACAATCGGGGCGAGGACTGGATCGGTCTGGGCAACAACCAGAACCCGACGCAGATGTCGCCGGAAGCCACGCAAACCGCGGGCCGCGGCTATTTCGACGTGCCGTTCTACGTGAACCAGGGCACCTGGACGATGCCCTACAACAACCAGTTGCTCTTCGAGGCGGGCTACAACGCGTTCCGCTATCAGCCGATCTTCGGCCACCCGGCACCAGACGGCGATACGAGCCTGACCTCGGTGACGGAGCAGTCGAACGCGATCAACCCGGCCACCGGTCTGCGCTACGCGCCGGTCGCGAACTACCGGTATCGCGGCGTCGAGACGTGGGGACCTGCCACCGGTAAGACCGATGACGTGCTCGCCTCATCGTCGTACGTTACCGGCGCGCACAGCGTGAAGGTCGGCTATCAATACCGCCGGCTCGACCTGCTCGACAAGGACGTGGCGAACCAGACGCAGCTTGGGTATCGCTTCAACCAGGGTGTGCCGAACGCCGTCAGCTACTATCTGCCCGACTTCGGCCGCCGCACGATCACGTCCACGAACAGCTTCTACATCCAGGACAGCTGGACGCTGAGCCGGATGACGGTGCAGGGTGCATTGCGCTATGACCGTGCCTCGAGCTACGCGCCGTCCGAACTGAATGGCACCACGAACACGTCATTCCTGAATCCGAATCCGATCACGATCGAGCGGACGCCCGGCGTCGATGCGTATAACGACATCTCGCCGCGCGTGGGTGTCGCCTACGATGTGTTTGGGACGGGCAAGACGGCGCTCAAGTTCAACTGGGGCCGTTACCTTGCGTACGCAGCGAACGACTCGCCGTACACCGCCACGAACCCGGGTGCGACGGTTGTGCGAAGTGTCACCAACCGCCCCTGGACCGACAACGATCGCGACTACGTCGTCGACTGCGACCTGCTCAATCCGTCGGCACAGGGCCCGGCGACAGGAACGGTGGACACGTGCGCCGCGGCAAGCGGCACGGCGCCGAACTTCGGTAAGCTCGGCGCGGCGACCCAGGTCGATCCCGCTGTGCTGAGTGGTTGGGGCGTGCGGCCGCACGACTATCAGACCACCTTCACCGTGCAGCAGGAGCTGATCCCGCGTGTGTCAGCGGACTTCAGCTACACCTACCGCTCGTGGCACGGCTTCTTCGTGACCGACGACCTGACGCGGCAGGGCAACATCAACTCGTACTATGAGACGTACACGCTGACGGCGCCGCTCGATCCGCGCCTACCCGATGGCGGTGGCTACCCGATCACCCGGTACCTGCCGACGCCGGCGGCCCTGGCCGTGGCTCCGGAACGGATCCTGATGCGTGAGGAAGACCTCGGTGCCACCCGCTCCAGCACGTGGAGCGGATTCGACGTCACGGTGAACGCGCGGCTGCGTGGCGGGTTGACGACGCAGATCGGGACAACCACGGGCCGGGGTAAGGTCAACACGTGCGACGTGGATCCGCTCTATAACCACGTGAATGCGGCCACCGGTGCCATCGACGGCCCCGACTCCCGCGGGTGTAACGACGTCGAGCCCTGGATGACGACGCTGCGCGGCCTGGCGAGCTACACGATCCCGAAGATCGATGTGCTGGTCAGCAGTGTGATTCGCTCGCAGCCCGAGGCGCTTCTCGCTGGAACAGCGGCGACGACAGCGCAGTGGCAGGTGCCGAACTCGGTGATCATCGCCGCGCTCGGCCACTCGCACCCGTCGTTGACCCCGACCGGCACCACGGTGGTTCCGCTCGGCCACAACGACAGGCGCATCTACTCGGGTGAGCGCCGGACGCAGGTCGACATGCGCTTCGCGAAGATCGTGCGGTTCGGCCGGACGCGGACCGACATCGGTGTGGACCTGAACAACCTGTTCAACACCAACTACTCGACCGGCTTCAACACGACGTATCTCTTCAACACCGACAACGCGCCGCGGCCGAGCGGCTGGAGCACGCCGACCAGCCTCGTCAACCCGCGGTTCGTCCGTCTGAACTTCACGGTCAACTTCTAGAGAAGCGACCGGTACGACGGGGCGATCGTGCGACAGTGCGATCGTCCGGTCTGACGATCCGAAAGGGGCGAAAGTCCCCCTCGGATCGTCGAACCGCCGTACTGGACCATCGCACTGTCGCACCGTCGCTCTTTCGCACCTCTTAAACTAAGCCTGCCCCTGATCGAAGAACTTCAACGCCATCGCCCCGTGGGTTGTGGCGGCACCCGCCCGGATGGCTGCCGCGAGAAGTGTGGCCTCGGTGATCTCTTCGCGGGTGGCGCCGGCGATCTTGGCTGCCTTCGCGTGCGCCTCGATGCAGAACGGACAATGAATGGCGCATGCCACCGCGACAGCAATGAGCTCGCGGTGCTTTCGTGGAATCGCCCCATCGGTGCGGCCAACAATGCGGTTGAGACCAACCCATGCCTCGAAGTCGTTCGGGGCCAGCGTGCGCATGTCTTTCAGGAGGCGGAGATCAGCGGGATTGTGATAGTGGTCGCTCATGATGGCAGCTTACACAATCCGCCATCAGTGGCGCGACACGTTCACCTGTTCGGAACTATTTCAACTGGCGCGCGTACAGCCCGTAGCCGCGACGGGTGGCATCGCGCCGGAGCTCTTCGTGCAGCCGGGCGCTGACCGAAGGGTTGCGGCGGCGTTCGATGTCGACGATGGCGCGACGCGATAGGAATTCCAGCTTCGGGATCCCACGAGTCACGGCCTCGGCGCGGCTCGCTTCGAGCGCTTTCAGCGCCGCGTCCGTACGGCTGGCACTTTCAACGCGTGCACCTGCGATGGCAACGTCCAGCCTGGTCAGCGCGCTCTGTGTGTTGCGTGACAACTGCCGCGCGCGGCCGATTTCGCGTTCGGCTTCGGGCAGGCGATTCTGCTCGAGCAGAGCCACCGCAAGAGCCGCATGGGCACCGGCCTGATTCTCCGGCGCCTTTTGAGCTTCGAAGACCGCCACCGCGTCGCGCAGGAGCTTTTCGGCCTCGGCAGGCCGGCCTTCCGCGAGCGCTAGGAGCCCGAGCGCGTAACGGCTTTCGGCGGCGGTGCCTTTCTCGCCGAGCTCGGTACGGACCGTCAACGATTCCTCAAAGCGTCGGCGTGCCGCATCGAGGTCACCTTGCTGCAGCGCCATATCTCCGAGGGCAAAGAGATCGTAGGCCACCGGGCGCCGCCGCCCGAGGCGCCGATCCATGTCGAGGGCTTCGTTCAAAGATTGCGCGGCGACCGCGAGGTCGCCTTGCAGGGCAGCGATGGTTCCCACTCCGTAGAGCGATGTGGCGACGCTGGCTGGGTCGTCGATGCCGCGGCGTATCTTCAACGCCTCTTCGCTCGACGCCCGCGAGCGGGCCAGCTCGCCCTGGAGCCGCAGTGCCTCACCCGCGTTGTGCAGGGCGCGCGCCTCGCCTCGCCGATCTCCGAGCTTACGACTCATGGCGGCCGACTGCTCGTAGTGCTGCGACGCACCACGGTGATCGCCGAGATCGAGAAGCACGTTCCCGATGTTGTTCACGGAAATGGCGGCGTTGGTCGGGTCGCCGATCTCATTGCGGATCGCTAGCGACTCCTGGTTCAGGCGCAACGAACTCTCGAGGTTACCGGCCCGGCGTTCCTGCACTGCCAGGTTGTTCAGGAACCGGGCGATCAACGCCTGATCGCCGACCGTCCGCGCGATCTTGAGGCCATCTTCGTAGAGTGTGACGACGCGCGCCGTTTGGGGACCATCGGAGAGCGACGTCGCAAGGTTATTGAGCGAGCGGGCAACACCGGCGCGATCGTTGGCCTCGTCGTATGTGCGTCGCGCATCATCGAACATCGTCGCGGCACTCTCGGCCTGGCCCATTCTGAGGAGCGCGCCACCCTCCAGCAACCGTGCGTCCGCGACCAGCCGCCGTGCTCCCAGCTTTTCACCAGCCGCCGCTGCCGCAGCGGCGGCCGCCTGCATGCGTTTGAAATCCGACAACGTTTCGGCGGCCGACGCTTCCTCGAGATTGAGGCGCGGGTCTTTCACGTCGGGCAGCCGCTTTCGAAAGTCCTCGATCGTGGCCATCCCGTCCTTCGCCGCGCCCGACTCGGTTTGCGCGTTCGACAGCTTCAACACGTACTCGACATCGTCTGGAAAGAATGTCGAGAGCGACCGCCAGATGCCGATCGCCTCCGGCCAGGCATTGGATGCCTCGTGATAGGTACCCTCGACCTGCAGACGATCGGCCCGGCCGAGGTTGCCGGACAGTTCGAAGGCGCGCTTCGCGGACTCTCTCGCGCGCTCGTCGTAGCCGAGAGCCGACCAGGCCTCCGCCAGCGCCGTGTGTGCCAGGGGAAACGCCGGGTCCGCTGCAATCGACTGTTCGAGGAGCTCGCGAGCCCCGAGGGGGTCGAGGCGTCGCAAGCGGATGAGGCCTTCCGAATACAGACGAGAGGCGTCAGGCGAAGCGGGGAGAGTCGAGCGCACAGCCGTCGTTGCCTCTGGCGTGACTTGTACACCAAGCCGCTCCCTCAGCCGGCCGCCCGCGCGCGCGATCACGTCGAACAGATCTGCGGATCGTCCACTCTCGCTCACGACCGAGAGTGTTTCGCCTTCGGACGAATCCTGCAAACGGACGTCCAAGCGCAGCGTTGCCTCTTCTCCAGCGCCAATCACGACGTACGAGCCGAGGATGACGAGGTCCGTCCCAAGATTCTGTTGAATTCGTGAGAGCGTCTCGGCGCTGTAGGAGTCGGCATCGGCCAATCCGAGGTCGGCTTTGACCCGACTGATGTTTTCGCCAGATACGGTTCGTAGTGTCTCTCCGGCCGCCAGTTCGGTCGTCAACATCTCGGAGAGGGCGACCGACAGCCATGCCGTGTCGTCACGACCGGTCAGATTCCTGAAGCCCATGACCGCAATCGCTCGCCTTGGCGTGACCGGAGCAACACTCGCGGATGCCGGACTCGTGCTGTCTGCGTTTCTTGCCGGGGTGGCGAACTCTCGCCAGGCGAGGCCAGCGACGGCAACAACGACGATCGCCGCCGATGCCGAGAGAACCACCCTGCCCGCGGTCCAAAGGCTCGCGTGTGTTGCGGGCACGTCTCCGGCGAGCGCTGCGACGATTGACGCGGAGTTGGGGAAGCGATCGGCCGGCTGCCGGGCGAGACATCGCATGATGACCTCGTCCCAGCGCGCGGGGAGGTCGCGCACGATTTCGCGCGGCGGCGTCGCCGGGGGACCCGAGATACGGCGCATCGCCGAGGCCAGCGGCGTGTCGGCGGCAAACGGCCGCACGCCGGTCACCATTTCGTAGATCACGATCCCCAGTGCGTAAAGGTCCGCCGCCGGCGTGACGGTCGATCCATCGAGCTGTTCGGGCGCCATGTAGTCGGGCGTTCCGAGCAATTCGCCCGCTTGCGTCATCGTGCTGATCGAGGCGTCCGGGTGCTTGCTCACCTTGTTCGCGAGACCGAAGTCAGTGATCACGACGCGAGACGGCTTACCCGGTTCTTCCGCCGCGAGCAGCATCACGTTGCTGCTCTTGAAGTCGCGATGAACGATGCCGACCTCGTGTGCCGCCGAGAGCGCGGCGGCCATCTGCACGATGATCGGGAGCGCCTGTTCCGCGTTCATGCGGCCGACGCGCTTCAAGTGTTCCGAGAGCGTCTCTCCTTCGAGCAGCTCCATCGTGACGAAGACGGCCGACGTCGCCGAGCCGCGACTCGCTGACGGTACATGGTGGAACAGGTCGAAGATCCGGCAGATGTGGGGGTGCGTCACCTTGCGGGCGAGCTGCACCTCGCGCTTGAAGCGCTGATTGGCTCTCTCGTCGGCCGCGATTTCCGGCCTGATGGTCTTGAGGGCGATGCGTTCGCCGAGCTCGGTGTCCTCGGCTTCGTAGAGCTCGCCCATGCCACCGCGAGCGATGAAGCGAACAACCCTGAAACGGTCACAAAGCAGATCGCCGGGACGGAAGATGGAAGCGGATGGCGCGGTCACGCGGTCGCTCTGAATTATCGCATGAGCTAGGAGGCCGTGGTGACTCGTGCACGGGCTGCTAGGCGACACGATCGCCCGGTTCGCGTCCGGCAAAGAAGGCATCCAGGTTGTCGAGCGCGCGAAATCCCATGGCGTCGCGGGTTTCCCGGGTGGCGCTGCCGATGTGTGGCATGAGGAACGTGTTCGGGAGTGCCGTCAGCCGCGGATCGATGTTGGGCTCGTTGTTGTAGGCATCGATCCCGGCTGCCCGCAGCTTGCCGGACTTCAGTGCGTCAACGAGTGCATCGTCGTCGACGAGCGCCCCACGGGCAGCGTTGACCAGGATGGCGCCGTCTGGCAGCAACGCGAGTCGCTTGGCGTTGATCAAACCGCGTGTGAGCGGCGTGATGTTGCAGTGGAGGCTGAGGAAGTCGCAGTTCGGAAGCATGCCGTCGAGCGTGTCGTGGAAAATCCCATCGTCCGGGCCCGGGAGCGGGCGGATGTCGTGATAGTGAATCTGCATGTCGAAACCGCGCGCGCGTCGCGCCACGACACGCCCAACCCTGCCCATACCGAGGATGCCGAGCCGTTTGCCGGTGACCTGTGTGCCGACCATGAATGCCGGACTCCAGTCCTTCCAGAGCCGCTCGCGCACCAGCTTTTCACCTTCGCCCGCGCGGCGCGCTGCGCCGATCATCAGCATCATGGTGAGTTCGGCTGTTGCGTCCGACAGCACGTCGGGCGTGTTGGTGACGACGATGCCCCTGGCGCGTGCGGCCTCCACGTCAACATGGTCGTAGCCGACGGAAAAGTTGGCAATGATCCTGACCTCGTCGGGCAAGCGTCGAAGCACGTCGGCGGAGAAATGTTCTGTGTGGCAGGGCAGGATCGCCTGCGCCCCCCGTGCGCGCTCGACCAGCTCATCACGCGAATAGAGGCGGTCGTCTGGATTCAGGCGGGCCTGGTAATCGCGCTGCAGCCGGTCCTCGACAGCCTTGGGAAGCTTGCGGGTGACGAGGACGGTTGGTTTTGTGTTCATCGCTGTTGAATTCAGACGGTCAGTCGGGCCACAGTCTACGCGGTCCGGCTGAAGCCGGACACTACGTTCACGATCGGGTCCGGCTCAAACCGGACACTACGTTTCATGAGCGAACGGTAGCACATGAAAATCTACAGGTTCGTTACTCGCGTACCAGGCGGATTGATGGTCGTGCCGCTCTTCATCGGCATGTTCATCAACACGTTCTTCCCGACGTTGCTGCAGATTGGTGGCTTCACGCAGGCGCTGAGCGGCGTGGGCTACCCGACGGTGCTCGGGATGTATCTCTTCACCGTCGGCACGAAGATGACGATTCGCGCGGCGCCCAGGATGCTCGCGCGCGGGTTCGGTCTCCTCACCGCGAAAGTCGGCACCGCCACGCTCTTCGCCTTGGCGGTGGCCCACCTGTTTGACGGCGACATCCTCGGCCTGAGCACGCTGGCCGTCATGGTGGCCATGAGCGACACCAACGGCGGCATGTTCCTCGCGCTGACCGGCGTGATGGGCAACAAGGAGGACTCCGGCACGTACGTCGTTCAGAGCATCGAGACCGGGCCGTTCCTGACAATGCTGATCTTCGTCGGCACTGGGCTGGCGGTGATCCCCTGGTTGACGATGGTGTCAGTAATCGCGCCGATCGTGGTCGGCGCCATCCTTGGCAACCTGGACGACGAGTTGAAGGAGTTCTTTGGATCGCACGAGCCAATCATCATCCCGTTCATGGCATTCACGCTTGGCCAGACCATCAATCTGACGTCCGTTGTCACGGCCGGTCTTCCCGGCGTCGTGCTCGGCCTGACCGTGGTAATTGTCACCGGCGTGGTGTGCATCGCCGTCGATCGATTACTGGGAGGCTCAGGCATCGCCGGAGCGGCGGCCTCGAGTACGGCAGGCAACTCGGCGGCCGTGCCGCAGGCGGTGGCGCTTGCCGACACTTCCTTTGCTCCGGTCGCCGCCGCGGCAACCGTTCAGGTCGCAGCGTCGGTCATCGTGACTGCGATCCTGACGCCGCTTCTGACCGCATGGTGGTACCGGCGATTGCGGATGCAGGCGGCAGCGACGACGAAGCCCGAGATCGAAGAGGTTGCGGCGCGCTGACACGGGCGATGTACTCAACGCGCGAGCCGGTCGTTCTACGGGAGCAGGAGCGGTCAACCAATGCCGACGGTTGAGTTCGGGCCCTTCTTTGATCTGTCGTCAGATCTGCTCTGCGTCCTCGACGAGGAAGGCCGATTCCTCCGCGCGAACCTCTCATTCAATCGGGTCCTCGGCTGGGAGGCGACCGCGCTTCAAGGAAAGGATTTCCTCTCTCTTGTTCGCGACAGCGACGTCACGGCAACCGCCCTCCATTTCAAGCAAGCAGCCGACGCCGCAGCGACCATCACGAACCAGGTGCGCCACGCTGATGGTGGATATCGTCACGTCCAGTGGTCGACCAGTCGGCGTTCTGGCGATGAGCAGCTGTTCGTGGCCGGGACGACGGATGAGAGCACCGCAAGAGGCGATGCGTCAGCGCCGCTCGCCGGCGACGTGCTCAGCCAGCTGGCAAATCACATCTCGGACTTCCTCTGGGTGCGTGATGCTGACACCGGCGTCATCCTGTACCTGAACGACGTGTGGGAGCGGATCACGGGACACAGGATTCCCGTGGGCTCGCACATCCGCGAGTTTTTCAAGTCCACGCACCCCGAGGACGTGTCGAGGGCCACGCAGGCGAGCAAACTGGCGCAGGGTGGCTACGATCAGCTGCTCAGAGCGATCGATTCGAATGGCTCGATCCGCTGGATGCGAGTCAGGACGTTCCCGGTTCAGAACGCTGACGGCCGCGTGTATCGCGTGGTCGGAATCGCTGAGGATGTCACCGACCTGCAGATGGCCGAGGAGGCCCTTCGAAACAGCGAAGAGAGATTCCGCTCACTGCTCGAGGGCTCGTCCGATCTCGTCATCCTCCTCGACAACGAAGGTCGCTTCGCGTATTTGAATCCGTCATTCGAGACCACTCTGGGTTACGCCATCGGGGACTGGATCGGCCGATCGGGCTTCGACCTCGTGTGGCCCGATGACATGCACCAGGCGCGGGTCACGATGGCGCGTGCCCGCCACGCGCCCGGGGCGGCAACGGCGTGGCGGCTGCGTGTCAAGCACGCCGACGGCTCATGGCGGTGGCTGGAAGGCACCACCACCAATCACCTGCTGAATCGCGCGATTGCCGGGTTCGTGGTCAACTGCCGGGACGTCACCGACAAGACGCGCATGGAGCTGCAGTTCGTCCAGGCGCAGAAGATGGAGTCAATCGGGCGGCTTGCCGGTGGAATCGCACACGACTTCAACAATCTGCTGACGGCCATCAAGGGCAATCTCGAGCTCGCGCTGACAGAGATTCGACCCGACGATCCGCTCTTCGAGTTCCTGACCGCCGCGGACAAGGGCGCCGACTCGGCCACGAGCTTGACGCGCCAGCTGCTGGCGTTCTCCAGGAAACAGGTCATCGCTCCCAGAGTGATCAATCTGAACGATGTGGTCGCACACGTGCGAACCCTGCTCTCGCGGCTGATCGGCGAAGACATCCGCCTCGAGGAGTTCACCGCGCGCGACCTCGGGGCGGTGCGTCTGGATCCAAGCCAGGCCGAGCAGATCCTGATCAACCTGGCGGTCAATGCCCGTGATGCGATGCCACGTGGAGGCCGGCTGACGATCGAGACCGGCAACGTGGTGCTCGACCAGGCATACACCCTCAGTCATCCGTACGTCACCCCGGGCCGATACGTGATGCTGGCAGTGTCCGATACCGGCACCGGGATGAGCGCTGACGTGCGAGCGAGCCTGTTCGAGCCGTTCTTCACCACGAAAGATTCCGGGCGGGGCACCGGCCTTGGCCTGGCGATGGTCTACGGAGCCGTGAAACAGAACGGCGGGCACATCGAGGTGTACTCCGAGCCGGAGCATGGTGCGGCGTTCAAGATCTACCTGCCGGCCGTCAACGAGCAGGCAGAACCGGCACCGGAGCCGCGCGACGACCTTCGCCCGCGAGGCAACGAGACGATCCTGCTCGTCGAAGACGACGAACGCGTGAGGGTCGTGGCGTCGCGCATGCTCGAACGTCTCGGCTACACCGTCCACGCATTCAGCGACGGGCCATCCGCAATCGCAACGGTGGAACGCATGGCGGAGATTCCGCCGCTGCTGATCACGGATGTCGTGATGCCGACGATGAACGGCCAGGTGCTCACGCAACGGCTCCTGGCGCTGCGGCCGACGCTCAAGGTGCTCTTCACGTCTGGCTACACGGCCAACGTGATCGTGCACCACGGTGTGCTGGAAGAGGGGATCGAGTTTCTGGCCAAGCCGTACTCGCTCGATCAACTTGCCCGCCGGGTGCGCGATGTCCTCGATGGGCGTAGTGCGTAACCCTGGCGGGCGAACGCTCTCACTTTTCCTCGAGTCGCGCGCCTCCGAGCATCGAGCGCATGCTCCAGTAATTGCCTTCGTGACACGCGAACTCGAACAGGTAGAAGCTCGGATCCTGTTCGAGCGGGAAGGCCGCCGTCCATGGTGTGGTCCACGTCCGAGGGTCGTCGACGGTGACCTGGTACCGCATCGTGCGATTGTCGATCCGGGTAAAGCGTTCCGTCATGCGCGCCTCGGGAGAGAACGCGCGGTTGACGCCGCCGGTGTCGTTGAAGTTCGTGGTCTCGACGACCAGCGTGTTGCCGTCCCACCACCCGCGGGAATCTCCCATGTAGCCGAGGATTCGTGCGCCGACATGCGGGCGTCCGTCGACATGAACGACACGTGCCTCGTGGATCATCTCGTTGCGGATGACGACGACGCCCGGGGCCTGGAGGATCTGATTGCCGCTGGAGTTGCCGATCGGGAGCATCGAGCCGAACGCGCCGCGCGAGACGCACCGGGCCGCCGGGCTCGCGTTCCCGGGGCCGTTCATCGGTCCGCGGGCTTCGTTGGGGATGGCGGCGGTTCGTTTGGCGCCGTCGGCCGTCAGCGGAGGAAACCTTCCATTTGGCGGATCGACGATCAGCGAGGTCTGGCGCTGCGGCTTGCCGTAATCCCTCCAGTGGTCCCTCGACTCGCCGAAGAAGGCGTCGTTCGCGTTTCGAAGCCGTCGCTGTGCTGGGAGCTGCGCGAATTCGTCGTCGGTCAGGGTCGCCTTGTCGCCAAGGCCGGCAGGCCGTTCGAGCGGGACTCCCAACATCGCGACGCTCGGCCAGTACCCCTGTAAATCAGGGTCCCCCCATGGCGTTCGTGGTGGTGTCCAGTGCTGCCCCTGCAGGAGGACATGTGAGACGACGAGGGTAAGGGCGACCAGAAGGCTGCGCACCTGGTACCTCCTCTTCGTTCATGAGCCCGCGAGGATCGACGGCCGATTATCGCGCTGCCGGATCAGGAAGTCTACGTGTTTGACACCGGCGCGGCGCGGCCCTACGATTGCCGCAATCGTTCACCCGGCGCGGGGATACCCACCAAGAGGAGGCCGCATGCGTGTGTTTGGCTTTGGCTGCTTGCTGGTGTGGATGGCGTCGATTCTCCTCGGTGCACAGGCGCAACTGCCGCAGGATCATCCCCCCGTCGGCGCACCCGACGGCCGATCGGCTGCGTCGGATCTGACCGAACGACTGCGGCCCTCCAGTGCCACACCGGTATCGAAGCCGGTGCCGCGCAGGAACCTGATCGACGAATTCATCTTCGGGAAGATCGAGAAGGACGGCGTGCCGCACGCCTCCTTGTCTTCGGACGAAGAGTTCTTCCGGCGCATCCACATCGACCTGACCGGCCGCCTGCCGCAGGACGATCAGTTGCGCGCGTTCCTGGCATCGAGCGATCCCGAGAAACGAGACAAGCTGATCGACCAGCTCATCGCGTCACGTCCGTACGTGACGAAGTGGACGTACTTCTTCAACGACATCTACAAACCCGCGCCCGGCCGCATCGGCAACGCCGCGAAGAACGTCTTCTATCTCTGGGTCCGCGACAACATTCACCTGGATCGTCCGTACAACCAGATGGTGTACGAGATGCTGACGTCAAACGCGACGTCCAACTGGTACATCGGGCCAGCCAGCTATGTCGCCCGCTGGGTCATTACCGCGGTGGCGTGTGAAGACGAGGTTCACGAAGACACCGCCGATGAACTGGCGGTGCATGCGGCCAAGGATTTCCTCGGCGTCGACATCAGTTGCGCGTCCTGCCACGACGGTGCCCGTCATCTCGAGAAGATCAACCTGTATCTCAGCCAGCGGAAGCGCGAAGAGATCTGGAAGATGGCGGCGTTCTTCGGCAAGACCAACGTGCTCCGTCGTACCGAGGTGAGCACCGCCCAGGACGAGTACTCCATCGACGACAACGGCCCTGGCTACGATCCCTCGGCGCGCAGCGTGATTCGCGTGCCGCGGCGCGGAAAACCAGGATTGCTGGAGCCGACGTACATGTTCACCGGCGAGCGACCCGATCCAGCGAAGCACCCACGGCCGGAGTTCGCGCGGATGTTGACGTCGGACCCGCAGTTCGCGCGCGCCACGGTGAATCTGCTGTGGGCCGAGATGTTCGGCGTCGGCATCGTCGAGCCGGTGTTCGGATTCGATCTCGCCCGCATCGACCCAAAGAACCCGCCGCCGGCGCCGTGGACGCTGCAGCCCACGCATCCGGAACTGCTGGAAGCGCTTGCCCAGTACTTCCGTGACAACAACTACAGCATTCGATCGGTCGTGACGCTGATCGCGAAGTCGAACGCCTATCAGCTGTCCTCGCAGTTTCCGGGAGAATGGAAGGTCGGCTACACGCCGTACTTCGCGCGCAAGTTCGTGCGCCGCTTGAAGGCCGAGGAAGTCTACGATTCGCTCGTCGGCGCCACCAACGTCTTCACCGACGTGCCGATTCGGGGGACCGATGTCAAAGTCCGCTATGCCTCAGAGGCGTATTCTCCGGACGAGTTCATCCGCGGCGTGAACGATCCGATCCTCAAGGAGATCCATTTCTTCCTCGAGTCGTTCGGACAGACCAACCGGCAGTCGTCCGAGCGCAGCAACGACGGGGCGATTACCCAGGCCGTACAACTCATGAACAGTCCGCTCGTGCATCGTCAGATCAAGGCGGCGGACGGCAGCTATCTCGCGGGGCTCCACAAGCAGCCCATATCGGACGAGGAAAAGATCGGCCGTCTCTACGAGCGCTTCCTGGTGCGGCGCCCGACGCCGGCCGAAGTCGCCAGCGGCATCGAGATCGTGACGGCGGGTCCCGATGGGTGGGAAGACCTGCAATGGGTGCTGGTGAACCGCGTTGAATTCGTGCACAACTTCTAGCGAGGCTCCGTTCGACGAGCATGAATCCGCCTCGCTAGAAAGACAGTATCTCTTGCCCGCACTCCGTGCGGGCGGCTCGGAGCAGATGTCATGTCCAATCTTCTCGACACTCTCCTCACCCGTCGCGAAGCGTTCAGGGTTGGCGCCTCGCTCGTCAGTGCCTATTGGTTCCTTCCGCTGCTGACGCCGACCAACGTCCGGGCGCAGTCGAAGGTCAATCCGCGTGGGTCTGCGCGCTTCGTCATCTTCGTGATGCTGGAGGGTGGACAGTCTCATGTCGATAGCTGGGACCTCAAAGAGGGGAAGTGGACGCCGCAGAATTTCGATATCCGCGAGATCGCGCCTGGCGTGAAGTGGCCCATGGCCCTCTTCCCGCAACTGGCGAAGCAACGGGAACGCTACTCGCTGATTCGTTCGATGGAAGCCTGGGACAGCGTGCACTTCCGCGCGCAGTACTACGTGCAGTCGGGCCACATGATGAATCCTGCACTGCAGAAGGAGCTCCCGCCCATCGGCACTGTCGTCGCGTACGAATCAGCCGCGCGGCGGCAGCCGAGTGACACGTTGCCAGGCTACGTCGCGGTCAACGTGACGCAGTCGCAGGCCGGGCTCCTCGGCTCCGGTTTCCTGCCCGCCACCTACACGCCGTTCCACGTCGACACGACGAGCGGGATCGGCGCCATCGCAGTGGATGACGAAGGGCGCACCAAGCTGCTGCGCCGCTGGGAGTTGTTGAAGAAGGTGGACGAGCGCCTGCGCAACGATCCGTCGCTGCAGGCCAAGGCGTATCGCGACTACCACAACCACTACGAAGGGGCGGTCAGCATGATGTCCGATCAGCGGGCGTCTCAGGTCTTTCAGATCGAGGCCACTGACCGCGAGCGCTACGGCAAGTCACAACTGGGCGACGGGTGCATCCTCGCTCGGAACCTGGTCGAGGCCGATGCCGGTACGCAATTCGTAATGGTCAACCATCGCGACTGGGATCACCACACGCGTATCTATAACGACAACAATCACTACAAGCTGTGCAAGGAGCTCGATACCGCACTCTCGTCACTGTTCGAGGATCTTGCCACGCGGAAGCGGGCCGATGGCCGCACGTTGCTCGACGAAACGATGGTCGTCTGCTTTGGCGAGTTCGGCCGGACGCCTGGCGAACTGAGCGCGGCGAGCGGACGCGACCACTACCAGTACGCCCTCACCGGCCTGTTTGCCGGTGGTGGTGTGCAAGGTGGCCGCGTGATTGGAAAGACCGATGACCTTGGCGCCAAGGTGATCGTGCCGGACTGGAGCGCCAAGCGCTCGGTTTACATGGAAGACGTGACCACCACGATCTATTCCGCGCTCGGCATCGACTGGTCCAAGACCATTGAGGGAGCGCCCTCAGGGCGTGCGTTCCACTACATCGAACCGTTCGCCTCGAAGCAGATGATCAGGAACCAGGAGATCTCGAGCCTGTTCGCGTAGATAAGCCCGACGATCGCATGAGATCGAGCTGGAGTGTGCCGACGCGGCTGGACAATGGGCCATGTGGTAGCAGACTATGTCCCCGACTCGGGCATGACCTTGACAGGAGCCTGCCACATGCGAACTTCCAAAACACTTCAGACCGTGTCGATGCTGGCTTTCTTTGCGATGTCAGGCGTCGCCGTTGGCCAATCCCAGGAGGATCGGACCCAGGACCGGGTCGCGTTTCCTGCGCACAAAATCATCGGCAACATCAATTACGTGGGAACCGTCACGCTCAACTCGTTCCTCATCACGACACCGCAAGGCCACATCCTGATCAACACCAACTTCGAGGACACGGCGCCGCTGCTGCAGGGGTCGGTCGAGAAGCTCGGCTACAAGATGACCGACATCAAGATCATCCTGGGCAGCCACGCGCATGGCGATCACATGCAGGGCGATGCCGTCGTCAAGGAGTTGACCGGCGGCGCGATGGTCATGGCGATGGAGCAGGACGTGCCCGCGCTCAAGACGATGAAAGCGCCGAGCGGGAAGCCGCATCCGATCGACCGTGTCCTGAAAGACGGGGAGCAGGTGACTCTGGGCGGCACCACGCTGACGGCTCACCTGACGCCGGGCCACACGCCCGGGTGCACGACGTGGACGACGAGGATTGCGGAAGGCGGCCGGAACTACGATGTGCTGATTGCCTGCGCCGGACTCCAGGAGAATGCACGCCTGGTCAACAACAAGAATTATCCGGCGATTGCCGATGACTTCGCGCGCAGCATCAAGACCTACAAGACGTTGCCGGCCGACGTGTTTCTCGGCGCGCATAGCTGGTTCTTCGATCTCGGAGGCAAGTACAAACGGCTTGGCGGCTCGACCAATCCCTATGTCGATCCAGCCGGCTACAAGGCCTGGGTCGCCAACATGGAGAAGGATTACGACACGATGCTCGCGGAGCAGAAGAAGAACCCGCCAACGAAGTAGGCCGGGGCATCCTGAACGGAGGTCGGCGGAGAAACCGGCTTACCGCGACCCGCCCGCGTCACCTCCGTGTCTCCGTGTCTCCGTGGTGATCCGTGCCCTCCGTAACCTCCGTTCCCTCCCGCGCGAAAAAGCTCATCGGTGTGCTCGCCAGCCTCGACCCATGGTATTGTCGGGGCCGCTGGAAGCCACGGGATTACAACGGTTGATAACGGAGGTCCATCATGGCGCGTGTGATTCGAGCGCTGCCGGTCGTCCTCGGCATGGTTTTCCTGGCAACAACCGCGGCAGCTCAAGGAGTGCCGAAGCTCGACTCCCCGTATAAAGGGGTCGCGGTCCGGATCCTCCAGAGCAACAACGCCGGGAACATCCATCAAATCATCGACCCGGCAACCAACCGGGTGACGGGACTCATACGCGGCTGTGCGAACCCGCACAATCTAACCACTCACCCGGATGGCCTGTACTACTACTGCTCGAACGAGTCAGAGGATACCGTCGACGTGTTCGACACGAAGACGCTGAAGCTCGTGACGCAGATCCCGCTCTCCGGCAATCCCAACAAGATCGTGGTGAACAAGAAACACAAGAAGATCTATGCCGGTATCCGCGCCTGGACCGCCGACAAGCGTGCGGTCGTGGACGTGATTGACATCGCCACGAACAAGCGCGTTGGCAGCGTTGCCGTTCATCACCCGGTGCACAACACCTACGTGACGCCTGATGACAACTTCGTCATCGCCGGTCTCTCTGGTGAAGTGAAGCCGGGGGAACCGACGATTCAGGTGATCGATCCCGCCAAGGACCAGGTGGTGTGGGGAATGGAGTTGACGGGGTATCAGCAGTACGGCCGCAACAACCACGAGGTGCGGCCGATGGCCTTCGAGGCCAACGCGGATGGCTCGACCAAGCGGATGTTCGCGCAGGCCACCGGCATCAACGCCGTCTGGGTCATCGATTGGAACACGCGCAAGGTAGTGCAAATGCTGTGGCCTCCCAAGCTTCCTCTCTGGAAGCAGAACGCCGACGGCATTCAGACGGGTGACATGCACGGGGTCGAGGTGCTGCCGGATCGATCGGCGGTGTGGGCGTCGAGTCGTCTCGACAGCCGCATCTACGGCTGGACGCTGCCCGACCTGAAATACATCGGAGCGGTGGAAGTCGGCCCGACTGCGAACTGGATGACGCCGACGCCGGACAGCAAGTTCATGTACGTGGCGATATCCGGATCGGATCAGACGGTGGCCGTGGATCTGAAGAAGCTGGCGATCGTCGCGAAGATCAAGACGGGTGCACGACCGGCCCGGATCAGCACGGCAATCCTGCCGCTCGATCGCGTGAACACCGCGGCAGGAAGCAGCACGTCCACGCAGCAGGAGTAGCAGCCATGGGCGCGACACAGCACATGACGTGGCAGCGCGGATGGGTGGCGTGGGCAGTAGCCGCCACCAGTGCTCTCCTGATGGTCGCCTATTTCAGCGCATCGCCTTCGGCGGAGCCCGGCTTCGCTCAGGGAGCCGCCGCAGGCGCGGCACCGCGACCTGCCGACGTTGAATCGTTTCGCGAGACCATCGAACCGATCTTCATGCGCGATCGTGGCGGCACGATGGCGGGTTACGCGGCCTGCGTCATGTGTCACACGTGGCAGACGAGCCTGCGATTCGATCTCGAAACGCCAGCGACGGACGCGGGCTGGTCGGCGGCGCAGTCACAGCTCAACTTTCAGATGATCACGCAACTCGTGAACACGAAGACACCCGAGAACAGCTGGCTGCTGCTCAAGCCGCTCGAACCCAAGGCGGGGGGCCTCGGGCATACCGGCGGCACGTACTGGACCTCGCGCGAGGATCCCGAGTTTCAGACGGTCCTGAAATGGATTCGCAGCCTGCCGGCGGACCGTTACGTTCCCGCACCGCAACCGGCGGTGGACTTCGAGTTCTTCCGCTCGTGTGTCCAGAACGTCTTCGCGAAGCCGCGCGAAGGTCATATCAGCTGCAGCAACTGCCATGGAGGTGGGCTCATCGGCTTTGCGCCGCGTCCGGGCGATGGCCGCACCACCTGGAATGAAGAAGAGGCGCGTGCGGCGTTCCGTGTGATTTCTCGTCTCATCGTTGCCGGGAACCCCGAGAAGAGCCGCTTCATGCTCAAGCCGCTGCACCCGGATGGCGGCGGATCCTACGCGCACAACGGAGTGCGACGCTGGCAGACACGCGACGATCCCGAGTGGCAGATGCTTGCCGCATGGGTACGCGGCGAGCGGAAGGGGAGTAGCTGCTCGTAGTCAGCGACGCGCGGCTGCCTGATTGGCGGTTAGCAGCAGGCCCTTCGCTCTGGCTTGCTGCTCAACCGCTTGAAGACGCGCACGACCCTGAGCGACTTGTCCCGATCCGATCTCGATTTCTCCAAGTGCGAGATTGGCTTCCAGCTCATAGCCCACAAAGCCTTTGGCATCGTTTAGAAGCTTGCTCAACCTCGCGGTTGCAGCGGCACGCTTCCCCGTTGCCGCTTCGACCTGCGCGGTGGCCAGACCGACTTCGAGAATCGACACCCGGTTCCGGCTGTCGCGCACGAGACGCACGGCATCCTGCGTTGCGCGCTCGGCTTCGCGATTCTTCTGCTCCGCCAGGAGTGCCCGCGCAAGTACTCCCAACGCTGCCGCTTCATCGTCGGACGCCTTCAACTCCCGGAATTGCGCCACCGCTTCGCGAAGTGATGTCTCCGCTTCAGCCGGCCGGCCCTCGTAGAGGCTGAGCATTCCCTGAAAATACTGCACGCGGGCGATACCGACCTTGTCGCCAACCTCCTTCTGAAGCGCGAGTGCCTCGGCGTAGGTCTTCCGCGCCTCGGACAGACTCCCTTGTGCCGTTTGCACGAGGCCGGCGCTTGCGAGCGAGCGGGCGACGGCGCCCTTGTCCTCGAGCGCGCGACGAAGTTCGAGTGACTCATCGATCAGAGTCCGGGCACTCGGCAGGTTGCCCTGCAGGCGCTCCATCTCGCCCATGTTGTACCGGGCCATCGCGGCGCCTCGTTTGTCGCCCAGTTCCTCCGCTGTGACCAGCGTTTCCTCGTACACCTTCATCGCCCCGCTCAAATCGCCCTCGTCCGACATCAGGTTGGCGAGGTTGTTCAGCGTCGCCGCCGCGGTTGCTTTCTCTCCGAGCTCGCGTCGTATCGCGAGCGACTCGAGGTAGTTCTTCTTGGCTTCGGCAACATTGCCGCGGACACGATGAAGGATCGCGCTGTTGTTCAGGATGAGAGCGACCGCACTTCGATCGCCGATCTCGCGCGAAATTGCGAGCGAGTCGGCGTAGGCCTTCTGGGCCGCTTCGAGTGAACCCTGCTGCCGCAGCACGTTCGCGATGTTGTTCAACAGGCCGGCGGTCGTGCTCCGGTCGCCGATCTCGCGTGCAACAGCCAGTCCGCGTTCGTACATCGCCTTCGCAGCTGCGAGATCGCCCTGCGACCGCAGTCCGATGCCAGCCGCGCGAAGTGCGCGGCTCTCGCCACCGCGATCGCCGGCGGCGGCGTAGATCTGCCGCGCCTCTTCGGCGGCGGCGATGGCCCTGGGAGTTTCGCCGAGTTCCTGCCAGGCATTCCCTTCGGTCAGTAACGCATTGGCGATCAGCAGGCGCGCCCCCAACTGGCGCCCCTTGTCGACCGCACGCGCCGCGGCGATCTGTTGGCGCTTGAAGTCCGTCAGGGAGCTCGCGGCCCTGGCTTCGGCCCAGTCAATGCGTGGATCGTCTCGAACCGGCGGCACGAGGCGACGCAATGACTCGATCGTCTCGAGCGCATCCTGACCTTGGCCGGCGTTGGTCTGAGCCGAGGCGAGTTGCAGCCCGTATTCGAGGTTGTCCGGGAAGAAGCTGTACAGAGCCTGATAGGTCTTGATCGCCTCTTCGTGTTGGCTCATCGCATCGTGGTAGCGCCCCTGGACCCACATGCGATCCTCGCGTGCCAGGTTGCCTGACAAGTCGTACGCGCGCTTCGCGGACTGTCCCGCCCGTTCATCGTAACCGAGAGCAGACCATGCGAGAGCGAGGGCGGAGTGCGCCAGCGGAAGCTGTGGATCGGCAGCGATGGACTTCTCGAGCAGTGTACGAGCCTCCTGCGCGTCATAGAGTCGCAGCTTTGCCAGCCCCTCGGCATAGAGCCGCGCGGCAGCCGGGTTCGATGGCAGTGAGGCCTGCACGCTCGCCGCCTGGGCTGCCGACAGCGCCGTAACGCCGAGCCGGTCGCGCAGGCGGGAACCGATTCTGGAGACGATCTCGAACAACTCGCTTTCACCGCCGGTCTCGGCCACCGCCGCAAGCGTGTCGCCGGCATCCGCGTCCTGCATGCGAACGTCGAAGCGAATCGTCCCGCCGACCAGGGCGTACGAGCCAAACACGACGATGTTGCTGCCGAGACTCGCGTTGATGCGCGCGAGAGTGTCCGATGCAAACGTGTCGGCATCGGCCAGGTCGAGGTCGCTTTTCATGCGAGCGATGTTCTCGCCCGGGATCGTCCGCAGATACTCGCCGGCCGCAAGCTCGGTCGTCAGCATCTCGGCCAGGGCGGTCGATATCCATGCCACGGCGGGTTGCCCCGACAGGTTCTTGAACCCGAGCACGGCCACGGCACGCCGCGTGTTGACCGCAGAGGGAGTTGTCAGCGTCGATGTGGACGGGGTTGTCTCACGCGGGGCCAGCCGTGTATACGCAACGCCCGCGGCGATGCCCAGTATGAGGAGTGCAGCAACGGCGATCACGAGCCGTTCAGGACTGCGCCACGTTGGGGTCGCCTGCGCGCCCTGAAGGGCCGCGAGCACTTCTCGTGAACTCTGGTAACGCCGATCGGGGTCCTTCTCGAGGCAGCGGTGAATGATGGCGCGCTGGGCCGCCGACATGCGCACACCCAATTGAGGCACGGGCTGCGCGTCCATGATGGCCGTGACCAGCTCGAGTCCCTTGAGTCCCTTGAATGGCAGCCGCCCTGACGCGATCTCGTAGAACAGCACGCCGAGTGACCACACGTCGCTGCGCGGGTCCGACTTCCCGGTCTTGAAGACCTCGGGTGCGATATAGGCGAGCGTGCCGGCGACGGTCTCCGGCTGCGCGAGCAGCGTGATCGATTGCGTGGCGTTGTCGGAGTCGTACTCGGGAAGCCGATGGGCGAGCCCGAAGTCCAGGACCTTCAATCGTCCTTCCGGGCCGACGATGACGTTGGCGCTCTTCAGATCTCGATGCACGATGCCACGGTCGTGGGCGTGCATGAGGGCATCCGCGATCTGCAGGCTGTAGCGGAAGAATGTTTCAGTGGGCAGGCCGCCCGGGACGATCATCGTCTCGAGCTGCACGCCCTGCACGTATTCCATGACGATGCACGTCTGATCGTCGGCTTCGGCGACCTCGTGAATCGTGCAGATGTTGGGATGGTTGAGCGCAGAAGCGGCGCGCGCCTCCTGCAACAGCCGGGCGCGGTTCTCGGCGTCGGGGACGCCGTTCAGGAACTTGATCGCGACACGACGCCGAAGCTTCGAGTCGTAGGCACGATAGACGACGCCCATGCCCCCGGCCCCGAGCTGGGCTTCGATCCGATAATGGCCGACTGACCTGCCTATCATCAGGCGGGATGCGTTCGTGCTGTCATGGAACGTCGGCTATTATCACCGGAATGGGCGGCCGATCAGAGCATCCACAGGAATGACCCGACCGGTTGTTCGAGGCATCCTCGTCCTGCTGGCGCTCGCCTTGAACGCCTGGCCCTGGTTCGAGCGGGGCAACCGCGCACCGCAGTTCCTCACGCCGGCTCCCATTCAGGCGACCGCCGACCGGCCGTTCTTTCATGAGGAATTCGTTGTCGCCAATTCACCACATGCGATGTCGCATGTGGCATCGATCGCTGAACTGCCCAATGGCGCCCTGGTATCGACGTGGTATGCCGGGTCTCGGGAAGGGGCTGGTGACGTGGCGATCTACTTGTCCCGGCGATCGCGGGCGGACACGCGCTGGTCGCCGCCGCGCGCAATCGTCACGCGCGAATCGGCCGCACGCGACCTCAATCGCTACATCAAGAAGGTCGGAAACGCGGTGGTCTTTGCCGACCGATCGGGCAGGTTGTGGCTCCTGTACGTCACAGTGTCCGTTGGAGGATGGTCGGGAAGCTCCCTGAACCTGACGACTTCCACGGACGGAGGCGTGACGTGGACACCGAGTGAGCGGCTGACGCTCAGCCCGTTCTTCAACCTCGCGGAGCTGGCCAAGAACGCGCCGGTGCCCACGGCAGATGGAGGCTGGGTCGTTCCGATCTATCACGAGCTGGCAAGTACCTTTCCGGAGCTCCTCTGGCTGCGGATGGACGGAGATCGCGTTCAGGCGACCAAGGGGCGCATCAGCGCTGGATGGTTCGGGTATCAGCCTGCGCTCATACCACTCGACAACGACAGCGTTCTCGCGCTGCTCCGTGATGATGGGGCGACGAAGGCGGTGTCCGTCTCGCGCAGCGACAACGCCGGGCGCACGTGGTCGCGACCAGAGGTGATCCCGCTGCCAAACCCCGACTCGGGTCTCGATGCGATTCGATTGAGCGACGGGCGCCTGCTCGTCGCATTCAACGACTCAGCGTCAGGCCGCGAGAATCTTCGTCTTGCGATATCCCGTGACGACGGTCGCACGTGGGCGGGAGTCACAACCTTGGCGGAGGAAGCCGGCGCCGATTTCTCCTACCCCTTCCTCATGCAGGCACGCGGCGGAACGGTGCATCTCGTCTACACGTGGAAGCGCGAAGCGATCAAGCACGTGACATTCAATACGGCGTGGCTTGACGAACGGCGAAGCCCGGAGACGCAATGAGCGACGCGATGGTCTCCCTGGCGTTCTCCGCGATAGGCCCGTGGCTGGCGGTGCTGTTGGGGATCCAGTTGCTGATCGGCTGGCGCCGGCCGACGTTTCGCGGCGTGCCCCTGCTGCTCGTGGCAGGCGTACTTGCACTGGGTCTTTTGGTGATACCGATCGATGGGATTGCGGTGGCGCGCTGGGTGGCGGCTGTGAGCGCCAGCTTCAGCGTTCCCTTGGTCGGCCTGCTGGCGGTTGCCGCCTGTGAACGCGCCTTCACGCGCCAGTTGCTCGAGCAACGCGAGCGGGATGTGGCGTGGACGTACGCCGCGATCGCCGGCCTGCTGCTGTATCCGTTTGCGCTGGGTGTGAGCAGCATCGATCCGTACCAGTGGGGCTGGTATCGGAGCCCGCTGTTCGTGATCGTTGGCGTGCTGACCGGCTGGTTGCTCTGGACGCGCAATCGATTCGGCATCCTGCTGCTCGCCGCGGTCGTGGCCTACCACCTGCGGCTGGGTGAGTCGAGCAACTACTGGGACTACCTCATCGACCCTGTCTATTGGTTCGCCTCGCTGGTCGCGCTTGCTCGGAGAGTGGTTGCGGTACGTCGTGTCCGGCTTTAGCCGGACCGTGATCCTATAGATTCAGGCGAGCCATGCCTCAGTGCCCGCCCTGGTTCGTCCCCTCCACGAGAACTTCTTTCACGAAGAGGTGTTCGAACACTTTGCCGCGCAGCATTTCCATGATCTGTTCACGCGTTTGCCGTGTCGCGATGTCCAGCCGCTGCCCGAGCACCTTGCCAGTGCCGACCGGGGGAGCATCGATCGGTAGACGGACGGCAAACAGTGAATAGTGCCCGGCGAGTTCGCTGGCGGTCTGTGATGGGTCGAGCGGGTAGCCGCGCACATCCGCACCCGGCAGCAGAAAGCGGTGACCTTCCTCTCTCGCTATGAAGTTCGTCGGCACCCACACGGTCCGCCCCTTCACCTGTCCCTGAACATCAGCGCTGTAAGTGCCGCGAGGACCGTCGAAAGGCCGCAGGAACGCTGCGAAGCACAGCATGGCGAGGAGAATCGCGATGTTGACGCCGGCTCTCGTCAGCGAGGGCGCGAGGGAGACGGCGACCACCGCAAGGGCGCTCAGCATGAGGACCCAATAACCTGCCGAGTACAGCTGGCCTCCGGGCACGCCTTGTTCCAACCGCAACGACAGATAGGCAAGTGACAGCACCACGACACCGGCGGTGATAAGGCTTGCCGTGAATGCATGCCGGCTGATCCTCTCCCAGTTCAGCGCGCACAACACCGCGAGCGCAGGCATGCCCGGAAGCAGGTAACGCTCGTCGCGCTGGTTCGGTAGGCTGAAGACCGCCACCAATGTGATCACCCACATCCAGAGCAGGCGCTCAGCGTCGCTCAACTCGGCTCGTCGCTTGAACGACACGATACCCAGGGCGGCCACTGGAAACATCAGCAACCCGGCATTGAGCGGATAGGAGACAAGCAGCCGCCAGACGCTCGAACTGCCCCAGACGAAGTTTCGCAGGTAGTTCCCCTGCGCTGCATCGAACTTGCCGGCATTCTCCTCGAGCACGAACTCGTCGAGGACGGCTCTCGGATCGGGGTCGAGGACAAACCACAGGCTGAAGGTCGCGAGAGCGACGATGCCCAGAACCGCGAGCCGGCTGGCATCGCGAGACATGAACTCGCGTATCTGGTACCGCCGCTGATGCAGGCACCACCACGCCAGGCAGATCCCCACCGGCAGCAACAGCGCGAACGATCGGTAAAGCAGGCCGATGCCTGTAATCAGTCCCAGCAGTATCGGCACACCGATTCGAGACCCTGCGATCGTGATGCGCCAGTAAAGCAGGGCGAACAACGGCACAAACAGCCAGAAGACCGACGGCGCGTCCGTCAGGAACGGTCGGCCGTAACGGTATGTGCTGAAGAACGCGAGAAACGTCAGTGACGCGATCAGGCCGGTCTCCACCCGGCCGGTCAGCTTCCATCCCAGCAGCAGTGCCATGCCGGCTGTGAGCAGCGTGTAGATCACGCTCGGCCAGCGCAGGTGCCACAGCGTCCAGTCGCGGCCGCGGCTCGTGGATGCACTGCCCTGCCAGAACAGCAGCGGCGGCTTGGTGTTGCGCATCTCCTGCAACTCTGATTGGAGCGGAAGCCACTGGCCGCTCGCCGCGGTCATTCGTGTGATGTGTTCGTACGGATACTCGTCGCCGTTCTTTGGAATGTGCTGGCTGTCGAGACCGTAGAAATAGGTGAATACCGCGAGTGCGCACGCCAGCGCATACCACATCACACGCCGGCGCGGCGTCAGAGGGGCAGCCGGGGTCACGACCGCCACACTGCTTCCGTGGTGCTCGCCGCTTGGTACCCGCGCATGCCTCGCAGCATGTCGCGTGCCTTGCCGAGCACGACGTCAGGTGTGATTCGCTTCAGGCACTGGTTGTCGCCATCGCACGGTGACGCGCGATGGTTGTAGGCCGTGAGGCACGGCGAGCACGGCAGGCCGAGATGAAAGCAGTGGGCGTTGGTGGACAGCGTGCCGTAGAGCACTGGTGTTTCGGGCCCGAACAGGATGATTGTCGGCACGGGCGTCACGGCCGCGAAGTGACCGGGTCCGCCGTCGTTGGTGACGAGCAGTGACGCCCGATGAAAAAGGGCGACCAGATGCCGCACGGTCTTCGTGTAACCGGTCAGATCCACGCAGTGCGGGCGTTGGCAGTGCGCAACGAGATCCTGGCCGAACGCCTTGTCGCTGTTCAGGCCGATGATGGCCACCGCATGACCGTCAGCGAGGAGAGCGGTGCAGAGCGCGCGGTAGTGCTCGATTGGCCATGCGCGAATCGGCAGGACGCCACCGCTTGGCGACACGAGCACGAGACTCTTGCCTTCGAGGGCGGGGAAGTCGGCGTGCAACCGCGCGAAGACAGCGTCCAGTTCCGCATCCGGAAAGCGCAGCGGCGGTGGCGGTGTGAGCGGCGGGAGGTGCGCATCTTTCGCGACCGGAATCGTGCGCGACTGGATCGCCTCGGCCAGCCCGATGAACTGCTGCGAGAGATGGATGTACGGGTTGTACATCACACGGCGGTTGATGAACGTCCCGCGATACAGGCCCTCTTGCGTGTGTCGGAAAAACCCGACACGTGTTGTGGCGCCCGAGAGAAACGAGAGGATGCTGCTGATGCGCGCGAACAACTCGCAGTCGATCACCACGTCGAATGCCAGCGCCCTCATCGTGCGCAAGACCCTGGCGGTGTCCGCCGTGAACTGCCCCAGCGTGCGGTCGCTGATGGTGAGCACGTTGTCCGCCGGGATGATGTCGAGCAGGTCGAGCACCTCGCGGTTCTTCGCAAACACCAGCGCATGGATGGACGCGTCAGGATACGCACGCGTCAATCGCTCGAACATGCCGTGCGCGAGGACGAGGCTGCCCATTTCCGATAGCAGGATGACCAGGATCCGCCGCGGCCGTTCAACGGACGGCGCCGGGCGGTGCAGGCTGTACAACAAGGAAAACAACGCGCAGAGCGGGACCCCCGCGAAGCGATCCAGCGCGCGCTGGAGTCTGATGTTCATGTCCGACGGAACCAGCCGAGCGGGCTCCGCTCCTCGGCTGGTTGACAGTATCTCTTGCCGCGCGTTGCGCGGCTAGGACCGCTGTGCGGACACAACGAGGACAGAACTCCACCAATGAGCTGCACAGCGGTCCCACAATGACAGGTTTCCGGTCGACGCCGCAACTCCCTCGGTCAAAGGCCTAGGCGTTCCCTCACCATGTGAAGCGGAAGATCGACGCCGTCGAGCGATCGGCATCGTTCCAGTTGGATTCAGGAACCTTGTAGGTCTTCGGGACCGAGGCCCAGCTCTCGTAGATGTTGCCGCCGACGTAGAAGCGCGGGCCGCTCGGCGCCGGTGCCGTGGTCGGCTTCGGCGGTGTGGTCAGGAACAGGTCGTAGGTCGTCGTCGGCGGCGCCAGACCGGCCTGGTCGGTGCGGGAGATCAGCTCCGGCCGTCCGTCCCCGTCCACATCGGCGCGAACCCAATCCACCTGCAACAGGCGGTGATAAGTGCGATCGGCAATCATCCGCCGCAACTCCGAGTTGAACCGGTTGACCACCGCGATTGCATCGGGACGGTCGCGACGAACGGCAAGGTGCAGCGAGCGCCTGATGAGCGGTGTCGACCCCACCTGCAGGCGATCCCGCGCCTGCTGTGCGTGGTTGCGGAGGATGTAGTGGACGACGAGCTCGTCCATCAAGGTGTAGTCGGCCTCCCCGGAGAGCAGCTTGGCGAGGCTGTCCTCTTCGCTGCGCGAGATCACGAAGGTCGGTCCCGATCCGGTCTTCACGGCGTCGCCGTACGAATAACCGCCAACGACGGCGATGCGTTTCCCGGCCAGCGCCGCCAGCGTTGTTGCCGTTACGTCGCTGCCGCGGCGTCCAACGAGGATCAGCCGGTTCTCGAGATAGGGTTCGGAAAACACCAGGACGCGCTCCCGCTCGGCATCCTTCCACGCGGCAGCGCTCCCGTCGAACTTGCCCGTGAGCAGCGACGAGGTGAACGTGGTGTCTTCGACGAAGACCGTGTCCGATGTGACGCCGCTGCGCTTCAGCGCCTCGCCGACGAGATCGAGGGCGAAACGCGCCTCACCAGTAGCGTTGGTGAATGGTGGCCACACGGTTGAAACCAATCGCAGGGGCGGCGAGGTCTGGCCCCACAGCTGCGACGGCAGGAGGAGGGCGGAACAGATGGCCACGACACACAGGGCCGGCACGCCGGCGTGAGCGAACAGCGAACGCTGCCGAGTCATAAGCAGGAACCCTTGATGTCGATGATACCCATTCCCGGTGCCAGGATCAGACCCCTTGACACGAGCCGACTCAAGGGGGCTGACCCCATCAGTTGCGTTGGCCAGCCTTGGCGGCCTCGATGTACTTGATCGTGCCGGCGTGTGCGGTAGCCAGCCATTGACGCCAGGTCGTGTTGTCCACGAATGGATGCGGCGCTCCCGCCTTCCGCCCGGCCAGTGCCCGGGCGCGCTCGAACACGGCACCACCGGGATAGGGATAGGTCGCCAGCCAGCTGTGCACGTGCACGGCCACTTCGACGTCGGCAAATTCACGCTGCAGCCGCTCGATGCTGGCGAGAAACTGTGTGCCTCCCTCGACGCCGTTGCGCTGTCCGGGTCCGCCGAAGACAAAGGCTTTGTGTGATCGGGTGCCGTCGTGCACCGTGAGCTCGAACGACGCCGAACCAGGCGTGTGTCCAGGCAGTTTGTAGACCTTCAGCGAGGTGGAGCCCGAGGTGATCGTGTCACCTTCTTTGATCACCATGTCGCGCTTCGGCGCCGGTGCCGTCAGACTCGCGTTAACCCCGCGGCTTTTCTCGACCAGTTGCCAGTCCTCCTCGAGCATCGCCACCCGCGCGCTCGAGAGCGCCTGAATCTTCGCGGCGCCGCCAAAGTGATCGAGATGGCCGTGGGTGATCAGATTGAACTTGATGTTGCGCGGATCGAAGCCGGCTTTTCGGATGTTGTCGATGACGTGATCGACGTACGGCTCCTGGGCAGAGTCGATCAGGATGAGCCCATCGCTGGTGGGGACGAGCCAGACCGACACGAAGCCTGGCCCGACGTAGTACAGGTTGTCGAACACCTTGATCGGGGGGACTTTCTGATATTCGACGTTGTCCCTCTGGCTGCCGCGATAGCTTTCACTGAGCGTCTCGCCAGGGGCTGGCCGGGCGTTTTGTGCGCTGAGACTTGCGCCCACCACCAGGAGGGCGAACGCGATACAACGTTTCAGTCCCACTCGATCTCCACTCCGTGGCCACGTGCCTTGTCGCCATGCATCGGCGTCACGAAACCGAGCAGGCAGCCGCGGCCGCCGTCGCGCAGCAGGTGACAGCGGACCTTGATCGGGTCGCCGACCTGGATGTCTTCCTTCTTCACGCCTCTGAGGAAGATCCCCTGTGGGTTCGTAGCCTCGAGTGCCCAGGTGGCCGTCTCACCCTTGTCGCTCTGCACATCGAGATAGATGATCGAGTGCGGCACGATGAAGATCACCTGCTTGACCTTGCCTTCCATCACGGTCCACGTCGCGATGTCGTAGTTGCCGTGGGAGTGATGAGCGATGACCGGCAGAGCCAGGCACGCCACGAATACGGATGCAACGCCGAAGGTTGTGAAACGCATGGGTCGCCCTCCTGTCATCGAGGTCTCCGGCTCACTTTGCGGGTGGTCGAATTACCGTTCCATCTATCGACGTGTTGAGGTCGCGAAGCGTGTGGGGCGGCAGTGGAGCAGGAAACTTCCACTCGCCGTAGCCCTCCGTGTACATGGTCCGATAGCGGATGGCGAGGCCCTTCTCGTCTGCCCACGCCAATGACTGCATGAAGAGGATCGGTTCCGGCATGCCGTCCGGGACGGTCGCCTGGTGGATGTAGAGACGGCCAGCATGCTGATGGATGGCCGCGTAGGTGCGCGATTTATCCGCGTGCGTCATCTGAAGCAGGCGGCCTGACACCAGTTCTACGAAATAGAACATGTAGCTCGTCAGCTTCACGTCGTCACGCTTGATGAAATTCCAGACGGCGTAGTCGGTCGCGCCCGCAACGTCGACGCGAAAATCGTTCTGACAGGAATCCCCGTCTCGCTGATTCGCTCCTTTTGCCGCCTGACATTTCGCCGCCCGGTCGGTGTGCAGCTTCTCGATGTTCCGGTAGTCGACGACGGTGGTCGAATACTGTCCGAGCGCGTCGGCGGCGGTATAGACCTTGGCCGGCAACGGCTGGCCGTACTGGGTGTTGTAGGTGATCACCTCGATCTTCGGCTGACCGGGATAATTCGAGCTGAATCCCTCGTCTGGGCTGACGAAGCGCGCCCAGTCCTGGGCAAACGCCGGCTGCGAAACGCAAATGATCAACGCCGCAGGAATCAGTGGATGACAGCGCATGCTTCCTCCTCGGCTCCAACCGCGGCTACGTCGTAATGTCCCGCTACATCGTCGCGTCCGGCTCATCGTAGGCCCGGATTCAGCCGGACCCGTGTGGGTTCGCGTAGTGTCGAGATACTGCCCAAAAGAGTGGTGCGGCGCAAGCTATAATCCGCCGCCAGATCGGACTCTGGTCGGTAACCACGCCCGCATAGCCGGAG
Organism: Acidobacteriota bacterium; assembly: GCA_032156805.1. Lineage (GTDB taxonomy): Bacteria > Acidobacteriota > Vicinamibacteria > Vicinamibacterales > UBA2999 > Gp6-AA40. The sequence goes on along the minus strand of JALDXQ010000040.1, from coordinate 903 downwards.
ATTGAAGATGCATGTGCTCTGCTTCAGACAGACGAGCTTTCGCTGCGCGGTGGGCATCGGGATCTTTGGCGCGTTCGTCGGTGTGCTGCCGCTCGTCGGTCACGGCCAGGCTCGCGCAGTGTCCGATCGGGTCTACTCGGACGCCCAGGCCACACGCGGTCAGACGCTGTACGAGACGCAGTGCGTGGCCTGCCACGGGAAGGCGCTCGAGGGAGCGGTTGGGCCGCCTCTCAGCGGCGACAACTTTCTCTCAGCCTGGGGTTCACGATCGCTGGGCGAACTGGTCGACAAGATCGAGAAGACCATGCCGCCGCAGGCACCCGGGAGCGTCTCGCGGGCACAGGCGATTGACATCGCGTCCTACGCCCTTCGCGCCGGAAAGTTTCCGTCTGGTCCGGCCGACCTGGCACCCACCGCGCTGGCGCAGATCTCCTTTCCCGCCGCACGAGCGGCATCGAGCAGTGGAGCGCCTGGCGCCTCATCGTTCGCGGTCGCCGGCAACCTTGCACAACTGATGCGCGCCGTCACGTTTCCGAATGCGAACATCCTGTTCAACGTGCAGGTGAAGGATCCCGCGAAGGAGAAGCCATCGATGCCGATGCCGTTCGACTACGTGCAGTGGGGCGCGACGGTGTACTACGGATGGCAGGCGGTCGACCAGGCGGCGCTGGCGCTCATCGAGACCGCGCCGCTCTTCCTGCTGCCGGGACGGCGCTGCGAGAACGGCAGACCGGTGCCGATCGATCGAGCCGACTGGAAGCAATACACGAGCGCGCTGATGGACGTCGGTCGCGAAGCCTACAAGGCGGCGCAATCCCGGAACGTCGATGCGGTCGTCAAGGTCACGGACCAGCTCAATGAGACGTGCGCGAATTGTCACAAGGTCTATCGCGATGGCGCGAA
>JALDXQ010000039.1:0-45446 GCA_032156805.1 Acidobacteriota bacterium | reverse complement strand
GCAGCTGGCAGGATCGCGGTGACTGGACGGTACCGGCGCCGACGCAGGCACCAGCACCGCCGTCAGCTCCGTCGGGTGTTTCCGCGATCTCCGCGACGCCGTCGACGGGCTCGGGTGGAGCAACGACGTTTTCTTTCCAATACGGCGACAGTTCCGGGGCCAGCAATCTGACCACGACGTGGGTCAGGTTCTCATCCCTGCTGAACTCTGACCCGATGGCCACCTGCCTCATCTACTACGATCGGCTCAGACACACGTTGTATCTGTTGACCAATGACGGTACAGCGTGGATGCCGGGTGCACCGGGCAGCGGTGAGGTGCTCGAGAACCGGCAGTGCAGCATCACGCTGAACGCGAGCTCCGTATCCGTGAGCGGTACGACGCTGACGCTCAACCTCGCGATGAACTTCCGTTGGCGCTTCGCCGGATCCAAGAATATCTATATGTTTGCCGCGAACGTCGGCGGTACGAACAGCGGCTGGCAGCAGCGCGGTTCCTGGATCGTTCCGTAACCGCAGCCGACGACTCCGGTTGCCTGACTACGCGGTGAAGCATCGCCGGCTGCTGTACCAATCGACGAACCGGTTGACGCCGTCCGGGTAGCTGACTCCAGGGCAATACCCGAGAAGCGCTCGCGCCTTCTCGACGTTGGCCCACGTTCTCGGGACATCTCCGGCCTGCGGCGGCAACCACTCAATCAGGGCCTTGCGCCCCAGCGCACGTTCCAAGCCCGCAATCGTCTCGAGCAGCGTCACCGTGGTGCTGTTACCGAGATTGATCACTTCGTACATGCTCCGGTTGTATCCGAGCGCCGCGCGGATTCCGTTCACGATGTCTTCGACGAACGTGTAGTCGCGGCTCGTCGTTCCATCCCCGAACACCGGAATGGGTTTTCCCTGTTCGATGAGCCGGGCGAACTTGTGGATCGCAAGGTCCGGGCGCTGACGCGGACCATAGACCGTGAACAGTCGAAGTGCGATGAACCGGATCCCATACAGGTGACTGTAGACGTGACCGAGCAGCTCTGCGCTCACCTTGGTGCTGGCATAGGGGCTGATCGGCTGGAGCACATGGTCCTCTTCGCTCCACGGCACGCGTGGATTGATGCCATAGACGCTGCTGGAAGATCCGAAAACCACTTGAGGTATTTGGAGGTCCTTCGCCAACTCGAGGAGGTTTTGTGTTCCGGCGACGTTGACCTCCTGGCAGGCCGACGGATCGCCGATCGACGGACGCACGCCGGCCTTGGCGGCCAGGTGCACGATGGCATCGTAGCGCGTGGTGAGTTGGGACTTCAGCGACTGCGCATGACGCAGATCGGCCTCGACCAGCTGCCAGCGCGCATCGGCCCTGTGTGCCGCGATGTTCTCTTCCTTCACCGCTCTGTCGTAGAAGGAATCGAAGTTGTCGACGACGGTGACCTCGCAGCCGTCGCGCAGGAGTAAGTCGACGAGGTGGCTTCCGATGAAGCCGGCCCCCCCCGTGACCAGCACGTGCATCCGGGCAGTGTAAGTGGTGCCACAGTCGATCGCCAAATGCACGACCTCCTTTTGACGCCCTCCGTCGGCCCCCGTACAATGGCGTGACTCGTCGGCCGCCGCTCGGATCTTCCTAGCCTTCTGTAGCCGGCCGAGCACGATACGATGCCAGGGATTGCCAGTGACAGCCGCGTCGCATCCGACTCGGGTGCTGTGAAAACGCGGCCACACGTGTCCCTGATCATTCCGATCTACAACGAGCAGGCCAACATCGGCCCGCTGATACAACGCGTGTTCGATGTCTTCGGCGGCCTCGGCCTCTCCTTCGAGGTTCTGGCGATCGACGATGGCAGCCAGGACGGCACGTTCAAGCTCCTGGAAGTCGAAACGCTCCAGCGGCCCGAGTTGAAGGTGATCCGGTTCCGGCGAAACTACGGGCAGACCGCCGCCATGATGGCAGGCATCGATCACGCGGCCGGCGAGATCCTGATCTCACTCGACGCCGATCTGCAGAACGATCCTGCCGACATTCCGAAGCTCCTCGCGCGGCTCGAGGAAGGGTACGACGTCGTGTCGGGCTGGCGAGTCGAGCGGCAGGACGCCCGGTTTCGCCGGACGATGATCAGCCGGATCGCCAACCGCATGATTTCGCGGATCTCCGGTGTCCAGTTGAACGACTACGGTTGCACCCTCAAGGCCTATCGCCGTGACGTCATCAAGGGCGTCAAGCTCTATGGGGAAATGCATCGGTTCATCCCGATCTACGCGAGCTGGATGGGCGCGCGCGTCACCGAGATTCCCGTGCAGCACCACCCCAGGACCCGCGGAGTATCCAAGTACGGGCTCGAGCGGGTCGTCAAAGTCGTTCTCGACATGATCGTGGTGAAGTTCCTGGACCGTCACTTCGTCAAGCCGATCTACGTGTTCGGCGGAGTAGGTCTGGCATCGATCGCCCTCTCGCTCGTCACCATCGCCGGAGCGGTCTGGCTGCGGTTCGGCCAGGGCATTTCGCTCATTCAAACCCCGCTGCCGCTGCTGAGCGCGTTGTTTTTCCTGCTCGGAACGACGAGCATCCTCATGGGGCTGCTTGCTGAAATGATGGTCCGCACCTACTTCGAGTCTCAGCATCGGCCCGCTTATACGGTCCGCGATTCGCGCAATCTCTAGTCCGCATGTGTGGCATCACGGGCTTCGTCGGCAGCGGCACTCATCGCGATCTCGATGCGATGTCAGCGGCGCTTCGCCACCGCGGGCCCGACGGCCGGGGCTCGCATTTCGACGACCACCTGCGCGTCGCCCTCGGTCACGAGCGGCTCGTGGTCATCGACCCGGCGGGCGGGCACCAGCCGATGTGGAACGAAGATCACACCGTGGCGGTGGTGTTCAACGGCGAGATCTACAACGCCGGAGAGCTGAGAAATCAGCTGATCTCGCGCGGCCACCGGTTCGTGTCGGATCATTCCGACACCGAAGTGCTGGTACACGGCTTCGAGGAGTGGGGCCACGGCCTGCCGATCAGACTGAACGGCATGTTTGCGTTCGTCGTGTTCGATGCCGCTAACGGGCGGCTGTTCCTGGCCCGCGATCGCTTTGGCGAGAAGCCGCTCTACTACAGCGTTGCGCGTAACCTGTTCGCATTCGGCAGTGAGCTGTCGGCTGTGCGCCGGCATCCAGGAGTCGATGCGGAGCTCGACGCGACAGGCATTCAGAAGCTGTTCGCCTACGGCTATATCCCTGCTCCGAGGACAGTTCTTCGAGGTGTTCGCAAGCTTCCCGCCGGCGGTACGCTTGAATACGACTGCCGGACCGGCGAGCTGCGCGAGGGGCGCTTCTGGACGTTCCGGCTCGAGCCGGACATGAGCCTCGAGCAGGCACGCGAGGAGGTGCTCGTAGAAGAACTGCGCGCGCTGCTGTCCGAGGCCGTTCGCCGCCGGCTCGTGAGCGACGTGCCCCTTGGTATCTTCCTGAGTGGCGGGATCGATTCGGCGACCGTCCTTGCTTTCGCGTCGCGACACATTCCGGGGAACGAGTTGTCGACGTTCACGGTGGGGTTTCTCGAGCCCTCCTACGACGAATCGGAACCGGCGGCAAGGCTCGCTCACGCCGTTGGCAGCCGACATCATGAGACGAAGCTCGAGCTCGAGCGCGCCGCGGCGTTGATCCCCGGCGTGTTCAGCCGTCTCGACGAACCGCTGGCGGATCCGTCGCTCCTGCCGACCTACCTGCTGTGCCGTTTCGCCCGGGAATCGGTGACCGTCGCGTTGTCCGGCGACGGCGGAGACGAGCTCTTCGCGGGCTATGACCCGTTTGTGGCGCTTGGACCAGCCCAGGCCTACGAACGGGTCGTACCGGGCGCCGTTCACGCACTCGTCCGCCAGGCGGCCCGCAGGCTGCCACGCGGGACGGGCTATATGAGCTGGGATTTTCGTCTTCGCCGCGCCCTCACCGGGCTCTCGTATGCTCCACGATTGTGGAATCCGGTGTGGCTGGCGCCTCTCGAGCCGCGCGAGATGGCGAACTATTTCGAACGGCCGCTCGCGGTCGAGGAGTTGTACGAGGAGGCGATCGCTGTCTGGGACCGCAGTGTCCAGCCAGACCTTTGTACGCGGACCCTGGAATTCTTCACCACCATCTACTTGCAGAACGACATTCTCACCAAGGTCGATCGCGCTTCGATGATGGTATCGCTCGAGAGCCGGGCGGTGTTTCTCGACAACGATCTCGTCGAGTTCTGCCGCAGGCTCCCGAATCGATGGAAGCTTCGCAAGGGAATCCGGAAATATCTGCTGCGCCGTGCGCTCGAAGGCATCGTTCCCAACGATGTCCTCACCCGGCGCAAGAAGGGATTCGGAGTGCCGGTTGCAACATGGCTGCGGCAGTTGCCCTTTCCCGAGCAGCGAGTCGAGCTGCCGGGCATGAGGATCGACGCCTTTCGTCGTGCGTGGAATGACCACCAGCGCGGTCACAGCGAAGAGCGGCTGCTGCTCTGGACCTGGCTGTCGCTGTCGCAATGGCTGCAGCAGTCCAGGCACCCGGAGGCGATGACGGCGTGAGCGCGCCAGCTGCCTCCGACAATCATGAGCTCGCCAGGCGCACGATCGAAGACTTCGGCGAGCAGTGGACCCGTTTCACCACCAACGATGGGTTCTACGCGTCACTCGATCTGTTGCGGGATATCTGCGAACCGCTCCTGCCGGTCTCGGCGTTCCGCGACCTGCGCGTCGTCGATATTGGCAGTGGCACGGGGCGAATCGTTCAGATGGCTCTGGCGGCAGGCGCGGCGCACGTGACGGCAACCGAGCCGTCGGTGGCCTTCGACGTGCTGGTGCGCAACCTGGCGTACGCCGGTGACCGGGTGGACTGTGTCCGAACCACCGGCGATCGGCTCCCTGACGATCTCAGTGCCGACCTGGTATTGGCGATCGGCGTCCTGCATCACATCCCGGATCCTGCCCCGGTTGTCGACGCTGCGTTCCAGGCGCTGCGCCCGGGCGGCCGCGTGCTCGTCTGGCTCTATGGGCGCGAGGGCAATGCGGCGTATCTGTCGCTCGTCGCGCCGCTCAGAGCCGTGACGACGCGGCTGCCTGCTGCGCCGACACTCCTTCTGGCCAGAGTGCTCAGCACGCTGTTTACCGGCTACATGGCCGTCAGCCGCGTTGTGCCGTTGCCCCTCCGCGGCTATATCAATCACGTGATCGGGAAGTTCACGCCGGAGCGGCGGGTCGAGGTCATCTACGATCAGTTGAAGCCTGCGTACGCGAAGTACTACACGCGCGAAGAAGCGAGAGCCCTGATCGCGTCAGCGGGGTTCTCCGATGTCCGTGTCCATCATCGTCATGGATATAGTTGGACAGTCACCGGTATCCGTCCCCTCCAACCAGGGCCGGGACAGCACACTTCCTGATGGTCACCGGGCAGTTCGAGATTCAAGCTGCGTCCAGTACGTCCACCGACCTTCGAACGACGCGGGCAGCACGAGTGGCGGAATGGCTTCTCATCCTGCTGGCGCCGGCGGCGGCCTGGCTGTTCTTCGGGATCGTGCTCATCAACCAGGATGGCCACGTCGATCCGTGGCTCTATCTCGGCTACGGCCGGGCATTCTCCATCCTCCAGGCGACGTTCGGCTGGACGTACTACGCTGTGCGTTTTCCGGTCATGATGTTGAACGGATGGTTCGTTGGCGCCGATCATCCGCTGCTCGGGTATGCCGCGCTGCGATATTTGCTGCTGCTGACCTGCGGGATTCCGCTGTATTTCTGGGCGCGGAGAGCGTTCGGGCAGATCGCCGCCGTCGTCGGCTATCTGTTCCTCGTGTGCAATCCGCTGCTGTCGCGAATTCTCCTCTGGGATCTGACGACGTTCGTGTCGGTGCCGATGGCGCTCGCCGGCATGGCGGTCTGGCTATGGTCCGATCGCGTGGGCAGCAGGTTTGTGAGCGGCGTCCTGATGATGGGAGCCATCGCGTCCCACGCGTTCACGGGCACGGCAATCGCCACGTTCCTGTTCGTGCAAGCCGTACGGCGCATCAGGTCGTCCGAGTGGCGTGGTCTACTGCGCGACGATGTGCTGGCGACCGCGATTGGTGCCGCAGTGTGCTATGGCATCGGCTGCCTGTACTACTATTCGCAACTCGGTCTGTACGACTTCGACCCGCGGGTAATCGTCACCGTGACGGTCACCGCCGCCGGCGCGGGGGAAGGCTATGCGGCGGACCACCAGACACCGTTTCACGTCTGGGCCGTTCGCGAGTCACATGTCTACATTCCGCCGCTCTGCGTGGCAATAGCCGCTGCGCTTCTCGGACGGCGAATCCTGGAGAACTCCGCCATCGCCAGCGCGTGGTGGTTCGGATTCCTTTACACGGCTGCGTACTACGCGTACCAACTGGTGTTCGGCCGCTTCGTTCTCGAAACGGTGTACTACTTCGCCCATCTCACGCTCGTTGTGTATCTGCTCGTGCCGGTGATCGTCGGGGAGTTGGCGCGTGCACGGCCGCAGCGGGTCGCCGGCCTGCTTGGAAGCGCCGTCGCAGCACTGGTCGCGCTTCCGCTGGTGCATCATTTCCTGCCGGGTTTCGGTAGCTGGTTCCAGGCCACGACCTATGACAACTGGACTGTCTTGATGACCGTGGGGCTGCTCGCCGGCTTGCTCGCCGCCAGCACGCCGTTGCTGGTGAGGCGCGGCGCGGCGGTGGTCGTGCTGGTCACCTTCGTCCTGCTCGTGCAGACTTTGGCTTTCATGAACCCCGCCCACCGCGTGGTGTTCGAGAGCCAGCATCGCTCGCATCAAGCCGGTGTGTACATGGCGGCGGTTCAGATGATGGACGTCTTCGCGGCCAACCTGACGCCGGAGACGCCCGTTCTGTTGTGGTATTGCGGTACACAGAAGTCGCTCAGGTCCGTTGCCTCGACCGCGTCACTCCACACGGTCAACCATCCATGGATGCCGAAGCCGTGTCAGCAGGGGCTGGGGACGTACGAACTCGAGCGACTCTCCTCCATCCAGCCACGCTACGTGCTCATGCTCAGCGAGGATGCCGGGACGTTCGTCCCGCAGGTGGCAGCTCTCCGAGACAGCGGCTATGTGGTGCAGGACGTTCTGGCTCGCACGATCGGCGATGCGGCCTATCGCGCGGACCTACGGCTCGTGCAGATCACGCGGGCGACGCCATGACTCCCCTGGCGCTGCTCGAGCACCCGCGGGTATTCGGTTTTACCCAGACGCTGAATCCCATGACGGTCCGGCTCTACCGGCGCATGGTCCGCGATCACGTGCTGGTTGCCCCGGGAGGATCCGTGCTCGATGTGGGCTGCGGCGTCGGCGCGCACCGTCGGCTGTTTCCGTCGGCCCGGTATCTCGGGATCGACGTCAATCCGGCGTATGTCGACGCCGCGAAGGCGGCCTACGGCGACGACCTGTTCCAGGTGATGGACGCCGGTGCGCTCCAGTTTGCCGAGGCGACGTTCGACGCCGTGTTCACAGTGGCGACATGTCATCACCTCGATGATCGCCGGGTCGAGTCGCTGGTCACTCACACCCTTCGGGTACTCAGGCCGGGCGGTGCCCTGCACGTGATCGATCCGGTCTGGCCGGTGTCGCGCGGTGCCGTGGTCAAGCGTCTGATCTTCAGGCACGATCGCGGTCGATTCCAGCGTACCGTCGCGCAATTGACCACGCTGCTCGCGGCCCACGCGCGCGTCGCCAGTGTCGACGTCCGCTCCGGGGTTCTCCACGACGTCTACTATGCGCGTCTCACCCCCTGACGGAACACGCATGACTGCTGGTAACCCGCAGGCCGACCATTACGACGATATCCTCGACGAGTACGATCAGCATTACTACGATGAGTACTCGCTCAGGTATCGAGAGCAGTTCATTCTCGAGCCATTGCTCGAAGGTATCGATCTCCGTGGAAAGCGCGTGGCAGATCTTGCGTCGGGGAGTGGAGAGACGTCGCGCTTTCTGTCGCTGAAGTTTCCGGGCGTCCAGTGTGAAGGCTTCGACGTATCGCCGGAGGCCTGCCGACGGTATCGGGAGAAGACGCAACGGCCGGCCCGGCAGTTCGATCTGACCCGGGGTGTCTACGAGGGCGAGCCGTTCGATGCCGCCATCATCATGGGTGGCTTGCATCATTGCGCCTCCGACCTGGAGAGTACGCTCAGAGCGGTTGCGCAGATGCTCCGTCCGGGGGGGACGTTCCTCCTGTTCGAGCCGAATCGCGATTACATGCTGGAGACGTTGAGGCGGCTCTGGTACCGCCTCGATCGCTACTTCGACGCCGAGAGCGAGAGGGCGCTGTCGCACCGCGACCTCTTGGCCGCCGGGGGCGAGGCGTTCGACTGCCAGCGCCTGCACTACTTTGGCGGACCGGCGTTCTTCCTCGTCTACAACAGCCTGGTGTTCAGGATGCCGGCGAGGACGAAGGCCGCGATTGCACCGGGGCTCATGGGCATGGAGCGCGTGTACAACCGGCTGACACCGCGATGGCTGTTTGCGTCATTTCTCGCCCAGTGGGTTCGCCGCCGTTGATCCGAGCCGACCTGCGTTTGTGATACAGGACAACGTCGATGTCGAATCCGATTGACTTGACGGTCCCGTACGGTGCCAGCGGTCGAGGATTTCATCGCAAGAACATCTTCGCCGACCAGCGGCGCCTGCTGGGCCCCGACACTCGCACGGTCGTCGACGTCGGAGCGCATCACGGAGAGGAGATCGCAACCTTCCTCCAGATGTTCCCGGAGGCGATCGTGCACGCGATCGAACCGACACCGGAATCGCTCGAGGCCCTGCGCAAGGCGTACGGTGACACGCCACGAGTGAAGATTCACGCCGGGAGTCTGGCGGAAGTGACAGGCGTCTCCCTGTTGCACATGTACGCAGCCTCGGAGTGCAACTCGTTGACGGCGTACGCTCCCGAGCCTTCACTGAACCGGACGTCGCTCGGTACGGCTGAACGGGTCCCGGTGCAGACATGGACACTCGACCAGTTCTGCGCTGAACAGCGTCTCGATCAGATCGATCTCCTGAAGGTCGACACCCAGGGTGCCGAGCTTCGTGTGCTGGCGGGCGGCGTGAACGTCCTCACGAGCCGGCGGATCAGACTACTGGCTCTCGAGGTTTCCTTCGTGCCGTTGTACGAGCAGCAGGCGGAAGCCGACGAGATCCTGGCGAGACTGCGGCAGCTGCAATATCGTCCCTACGACTGGTACAACTTCACCTACGACGACAACGGACAGGTGCTGTTCGGAGATGCGATGTTTCTCCCTGCGTATCCGCCGGCAGCGCCGGAGCCCCTCGGCTTGTACGAGGCCGGGTCGGAGGAGCGTGACGGCCTGATGTTGACGGCGCTGACGCGGGAGGAGTCGCAGATTCGCGAACTGGTCGCCGAGAACGGCCGCCTGCGCGCGGACATCGAACACTTCAGGGAGCGGATTGCACGCTACCGGAGCAAGACCGAACATCTCCGTCGACGGTTGAAACTCCCCGACTCCGAGTAGCTACTTCGCCACCGAGGCCCCGGCAGCGGCTCCCTGCCCGAGGAACACCACGTCCGCTACGGACGAGACCGTGGCCGGAGTGGCCCGCCAGCAGTCGATCACTGGCAGCCGTCCCGTCGGGCGTCGATAGGCGTCGAGGGGGATGCGACTGAATTCCGGCCAGGGGGTCATCACGACGACGAGCGACGCTCGTTGAACGCAGTCCGCCGCTGACGCCGCCGTATCGAACGAGCCACGCAACGCGCGTTGTGCTGAGGGAATGGCCTGAGGGTCGTAGACGATCACCCGGCGACCCAGATCCATCAGCCGTTCGACGAGCGCCAGCCCCTGGCTCTCCTCGACCACCTCGGTATCGGGTTTGTACGAGAGGCCCAGTACCCCGATCGGTCCCGCATCGGTTGCGCGTGCGTCGATGGCACCGAGGACGCGTTCCACCTGATAGCGATTCAACGTGTCGGTGGCTTCGACGAGCTCGGCATGTGCGCCGAGTGAGCGGGCGAGTGCGGAGAACGCGACGTTATCGCGTGGGAAGCACGGTCCTCCGTAGCCGGTCGCCCCCTTGAGATACTTCGTACCGATGCGTGAATCGGTACCGACCGCCTGCGTCACGACATCCACGTCTGCTCCCGGCAAGCGGTCGCAGAGATCGGCGAGCATGTTGGCGTAGGAAATCTTCGTCGTGACGAACGTGTTCACCGAGATCTTGGTCAACTCGGCGTTGACGAAGTTCATGCGTCGAACGACTGGCGTGTTGTCGCAGCTCGCGGCGTAGATGCCCGCCAGCATCTCGCCCGCCGTTGCGTCAGACTCGCCGATCAGGATCATGTCGGGCCGCAACATGTCGCGCACGACACTGCCGAGCGCGATGAACTCTGGGTTGTAACACAGGCCGAGTTGTGGTCCCACGTGACGGCCGGAGTGCTGCTCCAGCGTCTGCCTGATTTCCCCCCCGGTCGAGCCTGGCATCACCGTGCTGGTGATGACGACCAGATGGTAGCCAGACTTGTGTCTCAGCGCCTGGCCGATCGCCTTCATGGCGGCGAGCACGGCGGCGTTGCTGAATCGGCCCCCTGCGTCGCTGGGCGTGGGAACGATGACGAACGTGATCTCGGTCGCTGCCACCGCATCGGCGACGTCCGTCGTTGCTCTCAGCCGCTCGCGATTGCCGTCAATGAACTCCTGCAACTGTGGCTCGTTCACCGGTGCCCGTCCTGCGTTGATCGCGTCAACAGAATCCTGTGCGAGATCCACGCCCACGACCTGGAACCCCTTGCTTGCGAGTACCGCGGCCAGGGGAGCGCCGAGCTTGCCAAGGCCAACTACGGAAATATGCATAGAAAGGTTGAAAACACTGAAGAAAACATCAAGAGTATAGGCGGCCCGCACGCGAGGGGTCAATTCGACCGGCCCTGTCGTCGCCGTTGAAATCCACGATGGATGTCTCGAACCACGTTGCTGAAAGACGATCAGACCAGTCCGTCAGTTCGCCACAGGTCATCGTGGCCGGCTTCGTCGCCACCGTTGCGCCGCTCCTGCTCTTGTTCTTCAACAGCGATTGGTTCTTCACTCGGGAAGGCTATCTCGACCCGTGGAACTACGTCGGGTTGTTTCGTGAGTACCTGGATCCTGATTATCTTCCGGAGGACTACAAGCTGGCGCGGCTGCCGTGGATCCTGGCGGGCTTCGTCGCCCATAGCCTGTTGCCTCCCATAGGCGCGGCCTCCGTGCTGCACGCGATCTTCCTCTGTGCGATGTCGCTCGCACTGTTCGTCGGTCTCTTCACTTTGCTGCGGCGATCCGCGCTTGCGGCGGTCGTGGCGATGTGGCTCGGCTTTTACACACCGGTGCACGGTTCCGGCGGCTGGGATTATCACAACACGGCGGCGGGTGCACTCTACCTGGCGACGTTCGCGCTGCTCGCCGCGCCGTCGACTGTCGCCGGCAGTCGATTCGGGCTCGCGAGTGCCGGTGCAATGGCCGCGCTCACGATTCACACGAACATTACGTTCGTGAATTTCCTGCCGGCGCTTGCCCTCGTGTACGGCTGGAGTGTGTGGCTTCGCGTCGACCGCCGGCCGTCGCTGCGCGCCCTTGCGATTCGCGCGGCCTGGTGCCTGCTTGGCGCATTGGTCGTGACGGTCGTGCTCGGCCTGATCAACTGGAACGTCGGCCGGCGATTTCTCTTCTTTGGATTCCTGCTGGACATCGTCGTTCGGTTCGTCGGCGATCCAAGCAACCTGAAAACGTTTCATCTGCCATGGAGTTCAGGTTTCTTCTGGACCGCACGCTACCTGTCCTTCCTGGTTGCTGTCTTCCTCGCGGGTGTGGCGTGGCTGCTGACCCGGCGACAGCGCGGCTCGGGTGAAGACAGGATAGCCACTGCTCTCGTCGTGCAGTTCGTTCTCATGGCCTCGGTCTGGATTGCCTGGCAGAGCGCCGGCCAGGTCGCGCTCGATATCGACTACTTCACCTTCGTCCTGATTCCCAGCTGCTTCATCGCGCTTGCCGGGCTGTTCGCGAGTCGCTGGCCTGCATGGTGCGAAAGACACTGGCTGGTCACGATCCTGACCTGCTGGGCGATACTCGCAGCGTACCTGGTCGGTGAGAACATGCCGGGCGCGCGTGCCGCTGCGGCGCTGGTCGCGTCCTCCAGCTTCGTGGGCATCAGTGCGTTGTTCCTGATACCACTCGCGGCGGCCCTCTGGCGCCCGTCGGTCGTTTCCTTCGCCCTTCTGCTCGCGACGTTCGCCCTCGGCAACCGCCTCGTCGCCGGCTCTGCGGATTACTGGCTCACCGATCGTTGCAAGATGCAGCCGCAGGTCTACGCCGCGATAGTCGATGCCTCATCGTGGCTCATGAAGCTCGATCCCCTGTACCGGCGTGTACGGATCTGGTTCGACGAAAACGAGCTGATACGACCGGCCGAGGGTTGCACGGTTCGTGTCGCACACCTCGCCAACTCGATCAGGACGATGGCATTCATGGGTTACGTGGTCCAGCAGTTTCCCATGCCATCGGTCGATGCAGTTCCGGAGGGATCGATAACCGCGTTGACACAGGGTGACCCTCTCCTGGTGGTCGTCTCGGACCAGCCGACGGTCCTGGCGGACTGGCGCCGCCGCCTCGAGACCCTGGGGATGACCGCCACACCCGTCGAGTCACACCACGTTCCGGTGCTCGCCTCCGGGTTCACACTGCATTCACTGCGTGTGAGCCTGATTCGAGATGGCGCCGGTGAGCGGTGAGGATGTCAGTCAGTCGACCTCGCAGGCCGCGGCGGACCGTGTACTATAGACGCTCACGATGAGTGCCACGTTCGGCGACAGCGCCACGTTCAGCGAGACCTCCATCGATCGCGTTCGCGACTACTGGAACAGCCGCCCCTGCAACCTTCGCCACTCACCGGCGCCGGTCGGCTCGCGTGAGTACTTCGATCAGGTCGAGGCACGAAAGTATCTCGTCGAGCCTCACATTCCGGGATTTGCCGAATACCCCCGCTGGGCGGGGCGGCGGGTGCTGGAGATCGGGTGCGGCCTGGGCACGGACACGATGAACTTTGCACGCGCAGGTGCGCGCGTGACGGCCGTCGATCTCTCGAGCCGTTCACTGGAACTGGCGCGGCAGCGAGCGGAAGTCTTCGGCCTCCAGGATCGCGTCACGTTCATCGAGGCGGATGCGGAGCGCCTCGCGGAGTTCGTCGAGCCCGCCGAGTACGACCTGGTGTACTCCTTCGGGGTGATTCATCACACCCCGCATCCTGGCCGCGTCCTCGAGCAGATTCGCCGCCACTACATGGGACCGGGCACGACCTTCAAGATGATGGTGTACTACCGCTGGGCGTGGAAGGTGCTCGCCATCCTGTTTCAGGAGGCACACGGGGCGTTCTGGAGACTGGACGAAGCGGTCGCGCGAAACTCCGAGGCACAGACCGGCTGTCCCGTGACCTACACCTACACGCGGCGATCGGTTCGCGAGTTGCTGGGGCATTCCGGGTTCACCGTCGAGAGCCTCTTCGTGGACCATATCTTTCCCTATCGAGTGCCCGACTACGTGAAGTACCGATACGTCAAGGCGTTCCCGTTCAACGTCCTGCCCGACACCGCCACGCGTGTGCTGGAGCAGCGCCTCGGATGGCATCTGTGTGTGACGTCCCGCCTGACGGAAGGACCAACCCGGCACCGATGAACGCAGCGCCGCCCTATCTCAGTATTGTGGTGACGGGGCGCAATGACGATTTCGGGGGCGATTTCAACGGCCGGTTTTTCCGATCGCTGCGCTTCAATCACGAACGACTGTCCGAGGCCGGTGTCTCCCACGAGTTCATCCTGGTCGAGTGGCGCCCGATTCAGGATGCTCCGTATCTCTCCACTCTTCTGACCGCCGCATTTCCCGAATTGGGACCGGACCAGCTTCGGTGCTTCGTCGTGGATCCCGCGTACCACGACGCGCTCAGCCTGAACCCGCGTCTGCAGTTCCAGGAGTTCATTGCGAAGAATGTCGGCATCCGGCGCGCTCGCGGGACGTTCCTGCTGACCACGAACACCGACATTTTTCTGAGCCGTGGTGTCGTGGCTCGACTGGCATCCCGGTCAATCGAGCGCGGGATCTTGTACCGCGCAGCACGATACGACCTGAAGTCGAACAGCGACGTGACCCGCGTGGATTGGGCGATGCTCGAGGACGATCGCAACTACGATGCGATTAACGCCATCCGGCCACCGCTCTTCACCAACGCCTCGGGTGACTTTCTCCTCCTCGATCAGGACAGCTACCATTTCCTGCGCGGGTTCAACGAGATTTACCGGGTCGCGAAGATCCACATCGACGGCAACTTCTGTCTGAAAGCCTTTGCCTCGATCGTGCCTCTCCTCGATATCGGACATCCGGTCTATCACGTCGGGCGCGGAACCTTCCATGCCCAGGCGGGTCTCTATCGAAATCAGCCGGGAGAGGCGCCGTGGGGCGACCGGCGCTGGAAGAGCGACGTGATCTATCTGAACGGCCCGGAATGGGGTCTCGTTCGTGCACCGCAGCGGTCGCTCGACGCGAACATCATGGCGATCGCTTTCGACTGGGATGCCGTCGGTCCCATGGTCGATCTCCGGCGTGTCGTGCACGCGCGCGCGAAGGAGGCGCTTACGGAGCCTGGTGTTCCTGCTTCTTCTGCCGCCGGTCTTCGAGACGCAGCAGCCGCTGGCTCTGCTTGACCGGCACGGCGGCGCCGTCGACGAGCGACGCCGCTACCCGTGCCACCGCTCGCAGATGTGCGAGCGCGGCGATGTAGTCGTTCAGGAGAAGCCTCATCGCGAGCGCGTCGATATCGTCGTTTCCTTCCAGGGGCTGGTGCTGAAGCATCCCGGTGAGCTCGCGAATCCGCATCGCAGGAACGTCGGACAAGTGCACGGCGACCGGATCCGCCGCCCCATCGTCGGACCCGACGACGTAGGTTGTTTGAGCGAAGATGCGTTCGATCTCCTTCAGCCGCTCGTGTGGATGGGAAGACGTGCTCAACAGGTCTCCTTGCGAAAAATGCTCCAAAAACCCCTGTAGTATACTCGCGACCTCGGACCATGAGACGACTCTTCGCCGCATTGCTCGCCGCCTTCGGGATGGTGTCGGCCCGCCGATACGAGGCTCTTTCGCGTTCGTTCGACGGTCTGAAGGCTTCGGGCGCGGAGTGGAAGAAGAAGGCGGCTGAGGCCGCGGGTCAACAGCGATCGCTCGAGGCGGAGGTGCGGCGCCAGTCGCAACTGGTGACGAAGTTGCGTGGCTCGATTGAGAAGTGGAGACAGCGTCACGACGACATCAAGAAGCTGCGTGAGCGACTCGCTCACACCGAGCGCGAGTTGATGGTCGCTCGCGACCATCTCATGGCGATCGAGGTCAAGCTGGATATTCTCGA
Source organism: Acidobacteriota bacterium (assembly GCA_032156805.1). Taxonomy (GTDB): domain Bacteria; phylum Acidobacteriota; class Vicinamibacteria; order Vicinamibacterales; family UBA2999; genus Gp6-AA40. Next base: position 30,069 of record JALDXQ010000039.1, on the reverse strand, counting down.
AGGCGCTGCCAACGTTCTCGACCAGCGGACGCGCAGCTCCGCCCCGCGCGATCGACATCAAACGGGTGCCCATGCCTGACGAGCGGACTGGGTCCGCTCCTGCCTGGGAGACGACACCGGTCGTGAGCCTCGTGCTCACCGGCCGGAACGACGGTTACGGCGGCGACTTCATCGCGCGTTTCTTCAGGTCGCTGCGTTTCAATCACCAGCAGTTGGTCTCTCGCGGCGTGGCTCACGAGCTGGTGTTCGTCGAGTGGGCGCCGCCGAGCGGTGCGCTTCTCATCCGCGATCAGCTCTTCGACGCGATTCCCGAGCTCGATCCAGGCGTGTGCTCCTGGTACGTCGTGGATCCGCAGTACCAGGAGAGGCTGTCGTTGAACGCGCGGCTCGAGTACCTCGAGTTCCCCGCCAAGAACGTCGGTGTGCGGCGCGCACGTGGCCGCTTCGTGCTGACCTCGAACTGCGATGTCTTCTTCGGGCGCCGGATCTTCGACGCGCTCGCAGGCGACGCACTCGAGCCGCGCGTGCTCTATCGTGCACCACGACACGACCTCACGTTGTCCGCCGAGCGGCATCCCATCGACTGGGACGTCCTCGAGGATCCGCGCAGTCTGGCCGGCCCTGCGCACGTGCTGAAGCCACCGTACATGGGGAGCGCCACCGGCGACTTCGTGATGCTCGATCGCGAGTCGTTCCACGAGATCGGCGGTTTCAACGAGGTCTACCGCGTAGCTCGCATTGGTGTAGATCGGAACATCCTCGTCAAGGCCCTGTCGAACGGTTTCAGAATCGCGGACATCGGTGGACCGGTCTATCACGAGAATCACGAGGGCAGTTATCGCCTCAACCCCACGGCCTACGCCGGACGCGAGACGGAGGCGCCCTGGGGGGATCGCCGCTGGCATTCAGGTGGGGTGAGCTACGTCAACCCGGCGACGTGGGGGCTGTCCGAGGCGCCGGTGCGCGAGATCGGCGATCGGGTCTGGTATCTGGATTTCTCGTGGGAGACGGTGCCGCCGCTGGTGGATCTGCGGCGGATCGTGCTGCCGGTGGCGCGGCCCGGCGGTCCCGCCCCGGGCCACTATGTCAGGAAGCGGTAATTCGTCTCTAGCGCATGCGATCTTCGACCTGCGTGACGCCTTCAACGGCTGACGCGATTTCTATTGCGCGCGCGCGTTCTTCGCTGTTGGTCTGATCGCTCATCAGCCGCACGGTCGTGCCATTTGCGTCGACGTCGATCGGAACTTTGCCGATCTTCTCATCGGCGGCGAGCGCTTGCCTGACCTTGTCGACGAGCGTGAGGTTGTTCAGCCACATGTCGTTGACGACAAACTTGACCCCGTCGGCGCCCCTGGCCACGGCGAGCACCTGCTGCTGCTCTTCGAGGGTCGCCGTCTTGCCTGACACGAAGACAACGCGGTTCTTCACCTCGATGGACAGATCCAGCCTGGCTGTCGACTGGTCCGCACCCAATCGCTCCCGAACATCGCCCCTTATGTCAGACTCGGACGGCACACACGCCGAACAGGTCAGCGCAACGAGGCAGGCGACGACGACATTCCTGCAAGGCATAGGACCTTATTCCAGCACAGCATCGGCCCTTCGTGCCACCGTGCGCTGGCGCCCGTCGCCGCGTGGTACGATCCGCGGCACGCCGTGGCAACTGATAAAACCGACCGCGAGAAGGCACAGCGCACGATCGCGGACAATCGCAAGGCCCTGCACGACTACCATGTGCTCGACACATGGGAGGCGGGTGTGGCGCTCCTCGGGACCGAGGTCAAGGCGATTCGCGAAGGCTCGGTGAACCTTCGTGACAGCTATGCCCGCATCAACAACGGCGAAGTCTGGTTGATGAACGTCCACATCAGCCCGTACAGCCACACCGGCTACGCCCATCATGACGAGCGCCGCGATCGCAAGCTCCTGCTCCATCGCCACGAGATCCAGAAGCTGACCGGCCGCGTGGCCGAGAAGGGGCTCACGCTGGTGCCCTTGCGGATGTACTTGAACAAGGGGCGCGTCAAGGTTGCCCTCGCACTCGCCAAGGGCAAGCAGGCACACGACAAGCGGGAAACGATCCGTCGCCGCGAAATCGATCGCGAGACGCGCGCGGCCGTCAAGTCGAGGGCGCGCTAGCCGTCTTGACCGCCTCGATTCCTGACGTATGAGTCACGTGTTCCCCGGTCAAGACGGCGTGCCCCGCGAAGCGGGGCGAGAGACGCTGCGACTAGCGTGGCGGTCTGCGGCAGCGCCTCGCTAGAAAGGGAGATACTAGTCGGCATGATCCAGCGCCTGAGAGCCAGTCTTGCCCGATGGCGGGAGCCGGCCTCCGACCCGACGATCGGCAAGCGCATCCATCGCGTCGAAAAGGATCTCCATGCGCTCACCGAACAGCACGAAGAAGTGTTCCGTCAGCTCAAACAGCTGCAAACAGGCGTCGACGGGTTCGAGAAGAATCTCCACGCGCTGACCGAACAGCACGAAGAAGTGTTCCGAAAGCTCCGCCATCTGCAGGCGGGAATCGACGGGCTCGTTCGCGCGGCCTATATCGACCCGTCGAAACTGCCGTATCCGGAGCGCCTGACCGCCAGTCGCTTTCGTCTGCTGTCGCAGAACCAGGAAGACGGAATACTGCTGGCGTTGTTTCAGCAGATCGGGACGACATCGAAGACCTTCGTCGAGTTGGGGAGTGGAGCGACCGGTGGCAATGCCGCCATGCTCGCGGGAGAGTTCGGCTGGACCGGGTTGCTGGTTGAAGGCGATCAGGGCAAGGTCGAATATGCCGGTCGGCGCTTCCCCCGCGCGACGGCGGTATGCGCATGGATCACCCCGGAGACGGTGAACGACCTGCTGACGCAACATGGTTACGCTCGCGAGGTGGATCTGCTCAGCGTGGACGTCGATGGCGTCGACTACTGGGTGTGGAAAGCGATCACGGTGTGCAGCGCGCGTCTGGTGATGCTCGAGTACAACTCGATGTTCGGTGCGGACAAGGCGGTGACCGTGCCGTACGACCCCACGTTCAATCGGCGCGATCATCGGTTCTGCTACTACGGCGCCTCGCTCGCGGCGATGACGCAGTTGTCGGCGAGCAAAGGATATCGGCTCGTGGCAGTGGAGCCGACCGGCGTGAACGCGTTCTTCCTGCGCAGCGACGTGGCGCCGGAGATTCCTGCCTGCGACCCGGCACAGGTCTATCGGATTCCGGACAAGTACAACGAGCTCATTCGCGAGAAACAGCTGGACGTGTTCAAGTGGGCCCGCGAGACCGGGCGTGAACTCGTCGAGGTCGGGTGAGATCTCCGGACGGCACCTCGTTACGCGTGCGCGTGATTGGCGCCCTGCTGTGGCTCGGCGCGTTCTGGCTGTCACTTGCCACGCTCGTTTTCACCAACGATCACTTCGGACGAATCTCACCGGCACGGCAAATCGCCATCTACGGCGAGCTGCCGTTTCGCGACTACTTCGACCCGGGCTACTTTCTGACCGAGCTCGGCACCGCCGCGCTGATGCATCTGCTTGGGGACAACCTGCTTGGTGAAGCGCTCTTAGCGACGGTGTTCATGGCCACCGGCACGCTGCTGGTGTTCGTGCTGGCATGGCGCGTGACCAAATCGGTGGGCGTCTCGCTGGTGGCGTCAATGGCGGCGCTCCTCTTGTTGCCGCGCGCCTACGACTACGACAAGGTGCTGTTCTACCCGCTCGGAATCCTGCTGAGCTGGCGCTACGTGGAGCGACCGTTGGTCGCACGGATATGGGCCTTCGCGGCGGGTGTGGTCGTGGCCGCACTGTTTCGCTACGACAACGGCGTCTACCTGACGGCAGGTATGGTCGTGGCCATGGCCGTGGTGCACGCCGGTCAGTGGCGGCTCATGCGAACCCACGTGATGCACCTGGTGCTCGCGGGCGTCTGTCTCTCACTGCCGTTCCTCTTGTTCATTCAGTACCAGGGAGGCCTCGCGGACGCGATTGATCAGATGATCACGTACGGCCGCCGCGAGGCGGCGCGCACACGTGTTCCCGTACAGCAGTTCGCGTTCGAGTCGGTTGCGAGCATCGCATCTGCCGCCAATGCGAACGCCTTCCTGAGTTACCTGGTGCGACTGCTGCCACTCGCGGGTGCGCTCTGGCTGGTCCGCGACCTCCGGGCTGGGCGCACATCGCGTGAGCGGGCCGCCCGGCTTGCGAGCCTGATCACGCTGTGCGTGTGCCTGAACGTGTTCATCCTCAGAGATCCGGTCGGCGCCAGGTTTGGCGGAATGGCAGGTCCGATCGCGATCCTGTCAGCCTGGATCGCTCATCGGACCTGGCGCGAAGGACACGGCCCGGTTCAGCTGCCTCGAATGGCCGTTGCCTTTCTGACGATCCTCGCGGTGTGGAGCGTGTCCGCGTCCTCAGGCTGGAGTCAGCGAATCCTGGCGGAGAACATCCGCCCGGCGCACGTCGTGGGCCTGTTTCGAGCGCTGAGCACATCACCTCCGCGGCCGGAGGCGATTGCGAATCGTGCCATCGTGGGGCTCGTGAGATACCTCCGTGAATGCACCGCACCAGGTGACCGTGTGCTGGCCACCTGGTTTGCCCCGGATCTCTACTTCTACGCGCAGCGCGGATTTGCCGCGCGCACCGTTGCACTGTTCGGTGGGCATTGGTCCGAGCCGCGCTTCGAACGTCGGAGTGTTGATGCGCTCGAGCAACAGTCCGTGCCTGTCGTCCTGACGCGGACGGGGGACGACCGGTTCGAGGATGACTATCCGAACATCGCGATGTACCTCCGGCAGCATTACGAGCTTGCCGGGGCTTCCGACTTTGGCGATCCCGATGCAGGAACCGGTGGCTACTCGGTGTGGGTGCGCCGCGATCGGCCACCTGTCCGGACCTACGCTGATACGACGCTGCCGTGCTTCTGATGAACGATCGACCACGCGCGCTGGACCCCTTCACCGCAACCCGGTAACATCCGAACCGCCGAGCCATGGGCATCTTCCGGTTCCTGCTCGCTGCTCTCGTCGTGCTGTTTCATTTCGGAGGGCTGGGCTGGATCGTTGGTCGGATCGCGGTCTTTGCCTTCTATTGCATCAGCGGGTTCCTGATTTTTCAGGTTTTGGACCGTGTCTATCTGAACGAATCACATGGCCTCCCGCGGTTCTTCCTGAACCGGTTCGTCCGGCTCATCCCGCTGTATCTGCTCTACACGCTCCTGACGCTCGCCATGGTGCAATGGCTCGGTCCGGCGGCGATTGTCGACCCTGCGGGCCGACGCATCCTGCAAGGAGTCGATCGGGAAACGTCGGTGCTCCTCTTCGAGAGCGCGACCTTCGATCCCATCGCGCACATCGTGTCGTCGATGCCGGTGCTCGAATTCACACCTGATCTCATCCCGCAGGGATGGTCGATTGGCATCGAGATCGCCTTCTATCTGATCGCACCGCTCGTCGTGTTCACCACCAGGAGGCGCACGTGGCTCATCGGCGCATGGATCGCCGCGGGGCTCGCGTTGTTTCTGTGGGGCGTGCGGACGGCAGGTACCGATCTCGATTTGTTCCAGACAGTCGTCTACAAGAACGCGGTGGCCAGCGCATTCGTGTTTTTCGTGGGAGGAGCGCTGTATTACGTTCGACGGCACTGGGGACAGCCGCTCTCATTGGCTGCAGCGGTGATCCCGCTGCTTGCGTGGCTGGTGATTGTCACCGTTCCCGAGCTTCATCTGGGCGGTGGACCGTCGCGGTCCGCTCGCGTCTTCACCGAGTACCTGTGGCTGACGCTGCTGCTGGCCGGACTCCTGGCATTGACCCGGGTCAGGAAACTGCGCGCCCTCGACATCGGCGCCGGAGATCTCTGTTACGGCATCTATCTGAATCACTTCTTCGTCGCGGGTCTGCTCCTGCGCGCGGGCATGACTTCGTACCTGGGGCTGCCAGGATCGCTTCCGTTTGGGCTGGCTGTCCTGCTTGGCTCGACTGTGCTCGCGTTCGTGACCTATCACGTGGTCGAGCGCCCGTTCGATCGCGTGAGGGCTCGGGTCCGAGGCGACTACAGTCCACCGCCGGACCTGGCCGTTCAGCGGGTCCGGCGTGCGCAGGTCGGTGCGCTCGCGGCCACCGCCGCCTTGGTGCTGCTGGTCAGCCCCGTGGGCCAGGCAGTTGGCTATGTCAGTCGGTCCGCCATCGGGGAGTTGCCCGCTTCATCACCATTCAACATCCGATGGCGAACGGGGATCTCCGACAGCGATCGTCAGGGCTTCGAGGCTGAACTTGGCCTGACCGCGCTTGGACAGGTCGAGGATGATGCGAGCCGGCGAACGTGGTCGTATCGCCTGCGCGCGCCGACGCCGGAACGTGTTCGTGCACTCCTCGAACACCGTGCGGTTGAAGACACGGCTGGCGTCGACGTCGAGAGATTCGAGATTTCCCAGTAACCACCACAACGCGCCCACGCGCCCGGCGCAGCGAGTGCGCGCGATATGATTCGCGATGGTGGATCGATCGACGCCGACAGCCGTTTCACGCGCCGCCCGGTGGCCAGTGGCCGCGATCCTCTTCGGGCTTGCCCTCCTGGTCCTCTACGCGCTGCGCGGCATGCTCACGGCCGGCGAGAACCAGTTGCCCGGGCGCGATTCGGTGAACCTGTACGTCTGGGAGATCTACACGCGATCGGTGTTGGCAACCGGCGCGCTCCCGTTCTGGAATCCCTTTCATTTCGGTGGCACGCCGCATCTGGCTGATCCCCAGACCACGGTCCTGTATCCACTGGCGATCCTTCTCCGATGGCTGCCACCTGACGCCTTTTTGACCTGGATGGCTGCGTTGCATGTCTGGCTCGCTGGTGCGGGTCTCCTGTTCCTGTGTCGAGTCATCGGGCTGGGGTGGATCGCATCGACCGCGGTTGCCGTTGCCGGCATGCTCGGAGGCACCACCGGAGCCCGATTGCACAACGGCCACTTACTGCTGCTCTATTGCGCCGCATGGCTGCCGTGGTCACTCGGCCTTGCGATCGTGTCACTCCGTCGAACGACTGTGTGGCCGCATCCGGCGCTGGTGCTGGTGCTCGTGCTGCAGTTTCTCGCCGGCTACATCCAGGGCAGCGTGTATCTGGTCGCGGTGGTAGGCCTCTATTTTCTTTTCAGCGCGCTATGGCCTGAAGCGGGCACGGCATTTTCCCGCCGCCGTGTACTCGCTCAGTTCGCGGTCCTTGGCGCGCTTTCACTCGGTGTGGCCGCGTTTCAGCTATTCCCGACCGCTCGCCTCGTGATCGAGGCCGGTCGCCAGACCGGGATCCCGTACGAAGACGCGATTGAAGGCGGTTGGTCATTGCGGAGCCTGGTCACCTTCTTCTTCCCGTTCCTGGAAGCTTCTGCTGAGACACCGCACCGTGATCTCGCGGAAGGCGTCGCGTATGTCGGCTGGGCCCTGATGGCGCTTGTTCCATTGTCGCTCTTCGACGGCCATCGTCGTCGCATTGCGATCTTCTTCAGCGTCCTTGCAGTCATCACCGTGGCGACGGTGGCAGTCGATCTTCCGGTGTATCGCCTGCACCATGCGATTCTTCCAGGGTTCCGTTATCCCGGCCGCGTGTTGTTTCTCGCCACGCTGAGCCTGGCCGTTCTTGGCGGGCTTGGGCTGGAGAAATTCGTGGCGCTCTCGCGCTCACGGCGGTGGGCTGTCCTGACGCTGGGCGTCGCTCCGAGTATCGCGTTCATCGTGGCGGCCGCGATGGTCGTGTTATCCGGGGACGCGAGCGGCCTGAGGCCTCCGACACCATGGTGGCCATGGCTGCCCGGAGTCGTTCTGGCAGGTTTGTTCGGCGTCGGTGTGCTGGCCGGACGGGCCTGGCACGTGACCGCGTTGGTCGTGGCATTGGCACTGGTGACGGTCGATGTCGGTGCGTTCGTTGCCGGCGCGGAGAGACCAGTGACGGTCGAGCCACTCGCTCGCGTTCGGCACTGGATGGGTCCGGCCAGTCAAGGCCGTGGACTGTCGACGTGCGAACATCGAATCAGCTCGGGAGAAATGCTGCGGAATGGGCAGGCCGGCCTCGATGGTCTTGCGGGCATCACGCTCGCCGATTACACGGACTGGGTGCACGTGACCACGTCCGGGAATCCGTTACCGCGCGATGGCCAGTTCCACGGGATCGACAGCGAGGGAGTCCTGCCGGCGCGCCGCGATCTCGTCGACGCGGCAAACGTGTCACGCATCTACTCGTGCGCGCCACTCGATGCTCCGTCGCTGACGTTGATCTCGCGAGTCGACGAGATATACGTCTACCGCAACGATTCGGCAGGGCCCCGAGCCTTCTGGACCTGCGATGGGTTGATGATGACGAAGGGAGAGGCGACGGCGCGGATCCTGAAATCCCGATTCGAACGCGATGGAAGGTTGGAGCCACGGACTTACGTTAACGTGCGTTGGGTGCCAGGCGTTGTTGTCGATCGCCGGCGTAGCCTCGAAGATCGCCACAATCTTCAGGATGGCGTGGCACTGGACGACCGCACCTGGCGCTACGCGCTCGGGGATCGTTCTGCGATCGCGGTGATGACACTCATTCAGGATCCGGCCGTCGAAGATACCCAGGGTGTCGACCGTGGCACCGGGCGGGTGATTCAGATGCCCGCCCCGGGTCCTGATCGCGCCGATGCCAGTGACGCAGATCAGCAACTCGTCACCGGCACGAAGCCGTGCACGGCGTCGGGCACGGTTGATCTGACCGTCCAGAACCAACTGGATGGGCGCCTCGAAGCGATGGTCAACGCGCCTGTTCCGGGGTATGTGTTTCTGGGCGAGCCGTACTACCCTGAGCGGCGAGCTTTCATCGATGATCGTCCTGTAACTGCGCTGAAGGCGAACCTGACATTTACTGCGGTGCCCGTCCCGGCCGGTGCTCACCGGCTGGAGTTGCGCTACGTGCCCAGCAGCTTTCGTCTGGGCCTCGGCATCTCAGCCCTCACACTGATGGTGTGGGCCGGCGCGTCGTGGCGGCGAAGGCGCAAGCGATGATGCCGACGCATCACCTAAACCGCACACCTGGTCGGCGCTTCTTGTTCGTGATGCAGTATCCGGGATACCTGAGGTACTTCGACTCGGCTGTGCGGGCGCTGGTCGAACGTGGCCATCATGTGGATATCGTGTTTGACAGCCCTCACAAGCAGCCAGAAGGTGTCGAGGCGCTCAGGGGCGTCGATGGCGTGACCTGGGTCGGCCAGACACCGCGTCGAGACGATGTCTGGAGCGTCGTCGGCAAAACGATCCGCGCCGCCGTCGACTACCTGCGATATCTGCATCCGAAGTTCGTGGACGCGCACTACCTGCGCAACCGGATGCGTGACGTGCTTCCGCCGATCTTCTCGTTTCTGGGCAGGTGGAACTCTGCGAGCGCCGCTGCGACGAAACGAGCGATCGCGCCGCTGCTCGCCTGTGAGCGCGCGATTCCGAGCAGTCCGATCCTCGAGAAGTTCATTCAATCCCGTCAACCTGACGCGGTGCTGGTGTCTCCGCTGGTCACGGACCGATCGACACAGGTTGACGTCGTGAAGAGCGCGCAGGCGCTGGGGGTTCCGGTGGGGCTGTGCGTCGCCAGCTGGGATCATCTGACGACGAAGGGTTTGATGCGAGTGCAGCCGGACCTGGTTTCCGTATGGAACCAGCAACAGCTGGCCGAGGCCGTCGAGTTCCACGACGCCCCTCCCGACAAGATCGCAGTCACAGGCGCGCAACCGTTCGACCGTTGGTTCGAGAGACGAGCCACCGATCGGGTCGCCTTCTGCCACAAGGTCGGTCTCGATCCAGCCAAACCCTTTGTCCTGTTCGTGGGATCGACGGCGTCGATTTCTGCACCAGAGGCGGAAGTCGCGTTCGTCCGTCGATGGATCAAGGCGTTGCGCGCTGTTCCAGCGCTGTCGCAAGTCGGCGTGCTCGTCCGGCCGCACCCGTACAACGCCGAGCACTGGCGTGACTTCGATCTCACGGCGCTGCCTGACGTCGAGGTCTATCCCCGGTCGGCCAACCCCGTCAACGAGGCAGACCGGCAGGACTATTTCGATTCGCTATTTCACAGCGAGACGGTGGTCGGTGTGAACACGACGGCCATGATCGAAGCCGCGATCGTGGGACGCGCAGTCCATGCGGTCCTGGCCGACGAGTTTCAGGATACGCAGGGCGGCACGCTGCACTTCCAATACCTCCTTGCCGAGAACGGGGGGTTCCTGCGCGTGGGGAAGAGCCTGCCCGAACATGCCGCGCAGCTCGCCGAAACGCTCGCCAACCCCGACGTCGGGCGCGAGGCCTGCACCCGGTTCGTCGGCGCCTTCATCCGTCCGCACGGTATCGACGTTCATGCCACACCGGTTCTGGCGGACGCGCTCGAACGTCTGGCGACGTCGGGTCCACGCCCCGTGATTCGGGCGACATTCTCGGCGTATCCCGTGCGGTTCTTCCTCTGGTTGTGCGGTGTAGTCGCCGTCTACCGGAGCCCGGCGCGAATCGCGAAGCTCATCCGACGGACTGGTTCTAGGGTAAAGAGGAAAGTCGTTGCCGTTCTGACCGGGCAGACGTCCATTGAATGATCCCCAGCGTCACCGCAGCGGCAGCCGTCAGCATCATCCGGAGCCTCCACGTCGACCAGAACGTCGGCGTCACATCGTCTGTTCGTGCCACGTACGCGGGAAACCAGTCCCGGAAGTAACGCGTCATGTCCATCTGGCTGAAAGGTTGCTGCGTGGCCAATGTGAAGAGAAGCGCGGCCGACAGGACGACCGCCCCCGGTTGGTGGTCGCGAACGTACCCGGCGTAAAGGATTGTGATCACGGGCAGCAGAAAGGCAAGATAGCGCCAGATATCGGTGTTGCCCACTGCAGTGGCCGCCAGGATCACGGCGGCAAACGTCGCCAGTTCGGGAGTTGCGCGCAACCGGCGCGCACACCATCCCGGTTTTACCGCCAGTAACAGCGTGACGCCGCCAATTAGCGTGAGCAGGAAGTAGAAAAAGAACACGACGAAGCCGGGGTCTTGCCACAGAGCCAGGTTGGCGATGAAATCGCGAGTGGCGAGCAAGGCTCGATCGCGATCGCCAAGGTTCGTGGCGCTCGCCCACTGACGAATCAGAAACATCGCGATCAGCGCGGGTGCATATGTCAGCAGTGCGCGGGTCACGCCGCGACCCTGTCGCAGTTCACGGTGGAGGCCAAAGAAGGCGAGTGCGATGCCCAGTTCGCGGGCGAATACGGCAAGCAGGGCGGCGGCTCCCGCGGCCCATCCGTCGCGTGTCAGCACGACGTACGTTGCGCCGCTCAACGCCGCCAGCGCGCCGAGATCGATGACCGTGGGATAGAACGCGAACATCTTCGCCGTGGCAATACAAAGGGCGACCGTTCCTACGAAATACGCCTTGTAGACCGGCGCGACGTCGTAGAGATCGAGCAGCAGACACAGGAAGAAGTACAGAGCCGCCGCGTACAAGACGTTCATGACCTGAAACGCGGAGATCACGTCGAAACCGGCGTAGTAAGGGATGCGTGTCAACAGAGGAAGCAGTAGTCGCGTCTGTGTCGCGGCGGTTCCGTCCAGCACCCGGCCGGTCACCATGTGGGCGTACTGACGTCCGTCCCATCCCAGGCCGTCGTTGGCTTCCATGCGACCGGAACGTGCGTTGAGGGCGGCAAAGATCACCAGTCCGATGGCGACAATCAGCAGGTTGGTCGCCCATCGCCGACGCTGCTGTCTATCCGTGTATCGGGCACCCCCGCTTCCCGCGATTTCCATCATCTGCGCGCAATCCTACACCTCACGGGACCTGCGGGCATTGGCCCCGGCGCGAAGGCGAAGTAGTATTCACGTGCCAGGAGACCCCGCCTAGTGATGTTTCGAGCGCCGCATGCCTACTGGCTCGCGGCCGTCATTGCCTTTCTCGCTGCCCTGCACAAGATCCTGTACGCCTCGGTGCTGGTGAACGACGATTTCATGCACCGCGCCTACGCGCTGCAACTTCTGAGCGGCGAATTGCCGATTCGCGACTTCTTCGACTACGGCATGGTGCTGATGTACGTGGCCAGTGCCGTCGCACAGATGTTGGTGGGGTATCGCCTGCTCGCCGAGGCGCTCTTGATCGGCCTGACGGTCGGCGTCAGTTCTTTCCTGGTCTTCGAAATCGTCCGGCGGCTGACCGAATCGAATGCCGCGGGCTTGCTCTCGACGACGCTGTTCCTGGTTGCCATGCCGCGCGGCTACGGCTACCCGAAGTTGATCGTCTATGCCGCGGCCGCCGTCCTGTGGTGGCGATATGTCTCCAAGCCATCACCCGCCAGGGCCGCCGTACTTGGTGTGGGTGCCGCAGTTGCGTTCTATTGGCGCCCGGATCACGGCGCCTACGTGGCAGCAGGCGTCACGCTGGCGATGGTGGCGGCCCACGGCATCAGCCTCAAGGCGCTGGGCGAGTCGGTCCGAGCCGGTCTTGTCTCCATCGCACTCGTGGCACCGTGGCTGATGTTTGCAGCCATCCAGATGAACGGTCTCGGCGCGTTCATCCAAAGCGGTCTGACGGCCGCCGTTCAGGAGCACATTGCCGGGCAGACGATGCCCCAATGGGCCGTCGTCAAGCCGTCCGACGTGATCGCCGTCGATCCACCGGAGCAGTACGCGCCGTCGATCGGTCTGCGGTGGACGCGCGACAGTTCGCCCGATTCGCGGCAGCAGGTCATCGAGCGCTATGGCTTGACGGTCGTTTCGACGCGAGATGACGTCTCGCAGACCGTGCGTGCGTCCGAGCGTACCGTCGAAGCTGTGCGGGCGCTTGTTGCCGAGCCCATCGTCGAGGATACCGACGGCATCGACCGCGGCGCCGCCGAGATCTCCTCGTCCATCTGGCCACCGTCGCAGCGGCGCCGGTTCGAGCACTGGTGGTTGCGGCTGCGGTTGCTGCCAGGCCTCGACCATCAAGTCCAGGCAGGTGAGTCAGCCACGATTCTGCTCTACGCGGTGCCGCTGCTCGCGATTGTCCTTGCCTTTCCACTGAGGCGGTATCTCCCGGCGCGAGTAAAACCGAGTCACCTGATGTGCTTCGGCGTATTCGCGATATTCGTCAATCTCGGTGTGCTGCGGGCGCCGTTCCACGTGCGAGCGGGGGATGGCATCGTCTTGCCGGGCATCATTCTGGGAATACTCTGCGCCATGTTCTTGCAGGCACGAGGTGAGTTGAGTGCGCTCGTGCGGCGCGGAACCACGGTCGTCAGCGCCATTGTTCTGGTGCTCTTGATGAAGAGCCTTGCCGTTGCCGGGCTGTCAGGTGAACGCGTCACGTGGCTGGCTGGTGAGTGGGAGTCATTGAATCGCGCGCGCGGCGCGTGGGAGGAAGTCGTCGGACGGCTGACGGCGAATCCACCGATCGACTATTGGCGCAACCGTCAACCAGAGGCCACGCTTCGGCTTGCGGCGTACGCACGCGAGTGTCTCCCCGCAACGGATCGGATCTCCGTGTTGTGGTTCGCTCCGGAGATTTACTACTATTCCGGTCGACTGATGGCGAGCCGTCACGCCTTCTTTCTCCCCGAATTCGGCGGCCTGCCGCACGAGCGCGACATGGAGATCGGTAAGGTGAGCCGCACGCCGCCCGCGATCGTCTTCACGAGGGCCGGATCCGACGATGCCGTTCTCCGCGCGTTTCCCCAGGTGATGGATCTGGCAAGCCGTGAATATCACGTTGGCGGCTGGATCGAGGACAGCGGCGATCGCTATTCGTTCCTGGTGAGAAACGACCGCCTTCCCGTGCGCGCATACGGAGCCGATGGCTGGCCCTGTTACCGCTGATGCTCTCTGGTTCCGGTTCGCGATTGTCATGGATTCCGATTGCGTGGGTGGTGGCCTGCGCGATCGTGCTCGGTGACGCCTTTTTCTCGATCTCCTGGTCATACGTCGATAGCTACAAGAACCTGCGCGAGATCACCGGCTGGAACTGGACGCAGTTCATTCGTTACGCCTTCGGCGGGAGCCTCGAGTACCGGCCCGCGTTCTGGGTTGCGGCGAAGGCAGCCTACGCAGTCGTCGGTCTCAATCTCTGGATTTATCAGGCGCTGGTTCTCGCGCAGTTTGCCGCCGCGCTCGCCATCCTGGTGTGGCTCTTCCGTCCCATCGCGACGTCACGAGCCGTCGCCGCTATCGTCGCGCTCAGTTGCGTCGCCGGTCTCCATACGTCGCGAATACTCTTCCTGTTCGTTCCGCTGAATCCACATTCGGCCACGCTCGTACTGCTGCTCGCAGCGCTGGCGTTGGCGCTCCACCCGGCCACGCGCGCGTTCGACTGGATCTTCTTCCCGCTGACGGCGGCGGCGTTGTTCACGCTCGAGTCAGGCCTGCTCGTGGTGCCGGTGCTGGTCGTTTTGTGGTGGCTGCAGGCGCCGGGGATCGGTTTGCGCGGCGCCGCGAGCTCTGTGGCCGCGCTCGTCGCCTATCTGACGATTCGCCTCGGATTGGGTGCGCCTGTCGCATTGGGATCGAGTTACGTGGGATCGGGGCTCGGGTTGTCCGATGCCACCCCCGAGAGGCTGGCGAACATCTTCGAGCACGCGCCCTGGCTCTTCTGGCTGTACAACGTCTCCGCCAGCTTCCTCAGCGTGGTGCTGTCCGAGCCACGCGCGGGAGCGTACCGGTTCATTGAAGCCCTCCTTCGCGGCGGCGCCTCGTTCTGGCAGTGGCTGCACGTGATCTCATCATTCCTGACGACGGTCGTGGTGGTTGCGGTGCTGACGCGCTACCGCCCCGCATCCGAGCGCGACCGGTTGCTGGCGGCAGCAGGGTTGACGTTGCTGGTTCTCGGAAGCGGGCTCGGGTTTCTCTACACGCGTGACCGCATCGGGCTCTGGGCTGGTGCCGGCTATGCCATGCTCGTGTTCGTCGCGCTCACGACCATGCTGGAACGACTGCCCGCATCGGGGTTGAAACGACTCGCGACGCTTGGCCTCGTCAGCGTCGTGGCCATCTCCTGGACCACCCGCACCGCCGAGACCTACGCGCAGCTGCGCGATACGGCGTGGGACTATCGGTCCGAGTGGACGGATCACTTCGAGGAGCTCGGTGGCACCGCCCAGCCGCAAAGCGAGTTGCTGACGTCGCTGCGTTCGGGGGCGTTGAGTAAATCGCCCGCCGATCCGAGACGCGATCCGGCGTGGACGTTTACGCTGTTCGAACGCCGGTACGGTCGAGAGGGCGAGACGCTGTGGCCGGCGGATGACGCGGCCGACAACGCCGTCGTGCCGCTCTCGCTGCCGTTCGACATCCGCTGGAAACCGGAAGTGGACGAGACAAGGCGGCAACAGATCGAGGCCGAGCTGGGCCTGGCCGAGGCGCAACAGGTTGCCAGGGATCCGCGGGGGCGCACGTGGGAATATCGCCTCCGTACCCCGACACGCGATCGCGTCCGCACGATTCTTCTTCACGCGGCCGTCGAGGACACGGCGCGGATCGATCCACAGCGTTTCGAGATCGTTCAGTAGACGAGGAATGGCTAAGTCCCCGCAAAATCCACTCCACGCGATCGCCCGACGGATTCGTGCTGCCCTCGGCGGCGGACGTCAGGACGAGGCGCTGGACGACCTCGGTCGCCGCCTTGCCCGGATCGAGCGTCAACTCGACGCCGTTGAGAAGATCTGGCAGCGCACGCGACATATCGAGCCTGCGGTGCAGGCCCTTCTGAGAGAGCGTTATCTCGATCCCGCGAATCTGCCGTACCCCGAGCGGCTGACCGCCAGGCGGTTCCGTCTCAGCTCGCAAAACCAGGAGGACGGGCTGACGATTGCCCTGCTCAACGAGGTCGGTGCGACCAACTGTCGGTTCGTCGAGATTGGTTCGGGTCTGAGCGGTGGCAATTCGGGCTTCCTGGCGCGCGAGTGTGGATGGTCAGGCCTGATGGTGGATGGCCATGCCGGTCACATGGTGCAGGTCGGCCGCCGGTTCCCGACGGTCAAGGCCGTGGCCGCCTGGGTGACGCGGGAGAACATCAACGACCTGATTGCGAGCAACGGGTGCGGCGGGGACGTCGATCTCTTCAGCCTGGACCTGGATGGATGCGACTACTGGATCTGGGAGGCGATGACCGCTTGCTCACCCCGGATCGTCATCCTCGAGTACAACTCGATGTTCGGTCCGGATCGGGCGGTTACCATCCCTTACGATCCGAAGTTCGATCGCCATCGTCACCACACCGCCTACTACGGGGCGTCGCTTACAGCGCTCACGCGGGCGAGCGCGCGCAAGGGCTATCGCCTGGTGGCGGTCGAGCCCAATGGTGTCAACGCGTTCTTCCTGCGCAACGATCTCGCGCCGCACATTCCGGCATGTGAGCCGGCGCGCGCGTATCGTCTGCTCGAGAAGTACGACGTGTTGATGCAACAGGGCAACGATGTCACCCGCTACATCGAGCAGTCAGGGTTCGCGTTGGTCGAGGTGTGACGTGGCTCGACGAGTACGGTCCGGCTCGTCGGACGGTCGCACCGTCGTACCGGACCGTCGGACCGTCGTACCGGACCGTCGCACCGTCGCACCGCCGCCCCCTCGGACCGTACGAGCGCATTAGTTCGTGATCTCTTCGTAGTAGGCCGTGGCCCGGGCGCGGCCCGGGATAATGCTGTCCTTGACCGCGAGGTACTTGACGGGATCGTCCCTGAAACGATCGACGTCGTAGACGTTCGTGATCTCGTGCGTCGTGCAGTACTGCGTGTACAAACACAAGCGGAACGATCCGGGATCGACGCGGCTGCCCAGGTGCAGGCAGCGCGAGGTGTCCACAGCGACACCCGCGCCAACCGGTCCGGTGACGGTGACGATGTCGCCAGTGCCGCCGACGGCGGCGATCTCTTCATCCGAATAGCGCCGCAGCTCGATGTCCTGCCCGGTCTTCTGCCGCTTGCGCAGTGCCCGCACGTCGCGCACGATTCGCGCGGTGGCGTCGGCGGGAATGAACGTGAACGGTCCCTCGTGTTCACCCACGTCGAACAAGTGAATGAAATGTTTGATCTGGGTCAGGCCCTCGTGATCGAGGTGGAACAATTGACTCTCGATATTCCTGCCGCCGCCGGTGCGCGGCATGGAATACATCAGATCGAGGCGGGTCAGATGCGGGACCATCCCGAGATAGCGCGTCGCGCTGCCCAGCATCGCACTGCTGAGAGCGAAGTCGATCAGCTCGGGATGACGACGGAGGTCGTCGTCGTCGAGCAGATACCGCAGAAACGATTGCTTCCGGTTCAGGAACTTCTGCCGCTGTTCGGCGGTCCAGCCTTCGAAGCCTGTCAGTTGCGCGTCAATCTCTGCTTTCTTGACGGCGAAGAGCTCCCGGCAGGAGGCCAGGACATCTCTGAAATCGCCGAGTGTGTCCGGCGAGAGCAGGCAATATCCCTTTGCGGGATCGATGTCGGCGCCGTGATGGCCCAGTCTCGCGATGTAGGGCGCCGCTGCCTGAGCGCGATGACGCAGGTCGCGCGGTGATCCCGCGAGCCCTGCCGCCTTCAGCAGCCGCCTGCCGGTTTCGGAGTCTCTCAGGCGGAAGAACAGGCTTTTCTCCGCCTGCTTGACGCGCCGAAAGACGTTCTGCGCGAGCTTCACGCCGCGCTTGCTCTGCTTCCTGGCCGTCTTGACGCGTCGGAGGATCAGCCCGTATGCGCGACCGGCCAGCGAGCCTTGTCCCGTGCCCACGACCTACAGCATAGCAGCCAGGACGCTCCGCTCCGATCCACCGAAGTATGATCGGCAGCATCCCTGATGCCGCGCGTCATCATCGGTTCGCTCCTGTTCAACCACGCCGATCACGTTCGGGAAGCCATCGAGTCCGTCCTCGGCCAGACATTTTCCGACTTTGCGCTGGTGCTGGTTGACGATGTCTCGAGCGATGGCACCACGGAAATCGCCCGCGAGTACATGGGGCGCGACCGGCGTGTGTTCTACTCACGGAACGCTGAACGCCTCGGCCTGGTCGAGAACTCGCGACGTGCATTCGAGATCGCGCGACGGCGCCACCCCGAGGCGGAATACTTCGCCTGGACGAGCGATCACGATCTCTGGCACCCGCGCTGGTTGCAGCAGCTCGTCGATGTGCTCGATGCCCACCGCGACGTCGTGCTCGCATACCCACTGAACCGGCGCATCGACCCTGACGGCGAGCTGTTGAAGCGCAAGCCGTGGATCTTCGACACGTTCGGTGTGTCCAATCGCGGGGCACGTTTGCGGGCGGGCATCGGACGGATGCGAGCTGGCAACATGGTGTACGGCTTGTATCGGGTCGACGCGCTGGCGCGAGCCGGAGTCTATCGGCGCATCGTGATTCCGGACCGGTTGCTGATCGCCGAACTCTCCCTGTACGGGCAGTTCAAACAGGTTCCCGAGGTGTTGTGGTTTCGTCGCTGGTATGGGCGCGTCTTCAGCCTGGACCGGCAGCGCGCCAGCTTCTTTCCGGGCCGCCGCCCGCTCTACTCGTATTGCCCGTGGTGGATTGCTCACAGCGTGAGCCTCGTTTACACGCTGACTGTGCGCGGCGCTGGGCGGCCGGAACTGCCACGCAGCACGGGAGTGCTGGTCGGCGTCCAGTATCTGATGCTCGCCGGCGCCGTGCACGCGCGCCAACGGTGGAAGGAGCTGCGCGTGTGGGGCAGCACCTCTTCGACCGCCTCGCGGAAACGATTGCATCTGATGCGGCTCTCGATCGCGCGGCAAGGCCTGGTCAGCTGGATCGTGACGCATCTCAAGGAGCTTGGAACAGCGGACGCATGGCGAAAACACGTGTAGCGCAGATTCGCAAAGGCCTGGCGCATTTCGGCTTCGAGGCGGTCCGCCGTCCGGGCCTGATGTTTCTCCGGTCGCTGCGCGCGATCCCGGTCGTGCGCAATCACATGATTCCGGCGTTGCTCAAAGAGGAACTCGCCGGAATCCCTGCGGCGCAGGCCGTCGACACCGTTCGCCAGGAGCTGAAGCGACTGCAGGCGACGACCGGGCCGATCGTCATCGGACCGTGGGTCGGCGAAGTCGGCTTCGAGCTTCTGTACTGGATTCCTTTTCTGAACTGGGCGATGCGTGAGTACGAACTGGATCGCCGCCGGCTGATCGTGGTCTCACGCGGCGGCGCGGGCCGATGGTACCGGCATCTCACCAGTGAGTACGTCGATGTCTTCAGCCTCTTCACCCTCGATGAGTATCGGCAAGCCAACGAGGCGCGCTGGGACAAGGCCGGTCATCAGAAGCAGTACCGCGTCGAGCAGATGGATCGCGACATCTTCGAGCGAGCGAGACAGCGGATGGGCATTCAGCAGGCCGAGCTGCTCCATCCCTCGTTGATGTACCGGATTCTCCGGTTCTACTGGTTCGAGAAGGCCGGGATAGGGCTGCTCGATCGTCACACCGAGTATCGACGGCTCTCGCCAGTCGAGCGCACGCCGGCCCTGAAGGAGCTTCCCTCCGAATACGTCGCGGTTCGTTTCTATTTCCGCCCCTCGTTTCCGGATACACCCGAGAATCAGCGCTTGGCCGCGCAGGTGATTCGGTCTCTCAGCGAAGAGATTCCGGTCGTGCTGCTCAACACCGGGCTCAGGCTGGATGATCATGCAGACATGGATGTGCCGGGCAAGAACGTGTACCGCGTCGACGAGCTGATGCGGCTCGAGCAGAACCTCGAGATCCAGACAGAGATCATCAGTCACGCACGCGCATTCGTCGGGACGTACGGAGGGCTCGCGTATCTCGGTCCGTTTTATGGCGTCCCCTCCGTTTCGTTCTATTCAACCGAAGAGGAACTCGTCCCGGCGCATCTCGACGTGAGCTGGCGGCTCGGACGGACGATGGGCGTCTCAGTGACAACCCTTCACACAAAAATGGCCGGACTGCTGCGCGGCGCGTTGAGCGGACTTCAATCGCCGCGGCACTCGACGTAGTAAGGTCCGATCGACAACCCATCGACCCATCGATTGGTCAGATGCATGAGCGCATCGTCGGGTGAGCCGACGATCGGGTGTCCATGTCGATTGAACGATGTGTTGAGCAACACGCCAATGCCGGTTGCGCGCTTGAACGCTCGAATCAGCTCCGCATAGCCGGGATTCGCGTCGGCGGCGACCACCTGCGGACGCAGCGTGCCGTCCACGTGAACCACTGCAGGGACCTCGCGCTTTGCATACTCCGACGCGCGCACGGCGAATGTCATGTACGGATAGTCCGTCGGACCCTCCCAGTACTTCGGGGCGTCCTCGAGGAGGATCGAGGGCGCAAAGGGAACGAAGGGTTCCCGGCCTTTGAGCAGAAGGTTGATGCGGTCCTTCACTTCCGGCCGGCGTGGATCCGCGAGGACGGATCGATTGCCGAGCGCGCGTGGGCCGACCTCGAGGCGGCCGTGAAAGCGGCCGATGACCTTGCCCTCGATGATTCGCGCAGCCACCAGGTCAGGCGTTGCGATGTCGATCTCGAGAGCGTGTCGCGTCTTCCACTGATCGAGTGCCTTCTTCACGGCGTCGTTTGAGAAGTCGTGTCCGAGGTAGGGTTCGCGGAAAGTCGCCAGGGCAGACATGTGACCCTCGAAAAAGAGCGCTTCGAGAGCGGCGCCGGCGGCAAGCCCAGCGTCGGCAGAATCCGGGAAGACGAAGAACGACGCGGGGTTCAACTGGTCGCGGATGAGAGCGTTCGCCTTGACATTGAGCATCACACCGCCCGAGGCGACGAGCCGGCGGCTCCCGGACAGCCGCATCGTCTCGACCGCGAGCGCCAACATGACTTCCTCGAAGTGGGCCTGCGCGAAAGCGGCGACGTCGTGCTTGGGGAACTGGTCCAGCAATCGCTGAAAGTCGTCGGCCTGGGTGACCGAGGACAGCGGGTTGTTCACTTTGCGGTCGGGATGACGGTCGTTGTAATTGGCCGCCTTCCATTGCTGGGTGGAAGCCAGCACGCCGTCTCGCACGGACACGATGCCTTCGAATGGGTTCGCACGGCCGTCGATCAGTCCAAAGGCCGCCAATCCCATTGTCTTGTATTCACCATCGACGGGGACGAAGCCGAGTGCCTCGGTGACGGCCTGGTAGAACATGCCGATACTGTCGCCGGGCTGCGAGCCGCGAAGATACGTCAGGCGCCCATCAGGCTCACCCCGGTAGATCGTCGCGGAGAGTCCGTCGCCCTTTCCGTCGCATGTTAGGACCGCCGCCGGTTCCGACAGACCCGACAGCCTGAATGCCGATGCGGCGTGCGCGCGATGATGCGCAACGTGGTAGTGCGCAACTCCTTCGCGAAGAAGCCCCGACTCCTGCAGGAAGTCGACGTGTTCACACCAATGGCGATCGGCGAACTCGTTCCACGTCCTGCGAACCTTCTCGCGCATCTGCGCAAGGCGCTCCGCCGGCGCGAGCTTGTCGCGGGCGGTCACTTTCTGTGCGAGGTGTGCCGGTTGCCGATCGCCCTCCGCCGGGACGACCCATGCGTTCGCGCGCTCGGGAAACAGGGCCTGCGATGTCGAGAAGGCGACGATGTCGATCTCCTGCCCGCTCAGACCGCAATAGGCGAAGGCGAGTTCGAGCGACTGACGGGGAAAGCCGAAGTGATGCTTGATCCGGGAGACTCGCTCTTCCTGGAGCGCAAAAAGAATCCCGTCCGGCGAGCACACACTGACCGAGGCGTCATGACCGAGGTGAATGCCAAGTGCGAGTCGTTTGTTCACGGGCACCGCTGAGTATAGAGGTTGCGCCTGCGACCCAGCCTACATCTCAAGGTACAATTCCCAGCGCATGTGGCCTGGCTGGAGCCGTCGACTGCCGGTAATACGCACCTACGAAGCGCTTCGACTGACCCAGGAACGCCTGACCGCGACGCGGGAAGAATTGAAGCGAACCCGCCTCGAGAGAGATCTGGCCAAGAAGGCCAGTGCCCACGTCCTTTCCCGCGGGCGACTGAAAGACCTCGAGCGGGCGCACGGCGCCGCGTATCACACGGCCGACCCGTTCCCACACGTCGTGATCGATGAGTTCCTCGATCCGGGCATGTTGAAGGAAGTGCTCGCGGAGTTCGATTCCATGGATCGAACTCCCTGGCACTTCACCGAGCGCAATACCGAACGGAAGTACTCGACCGAGGACTTTCGACACTTCGGCCCCACGACTCGGGCTGTGTTCACCCAGCTCAACGCGGCGCCGTTCATGGAGTTCCTCGAGAAGCTGACCGGCATTGTGGGGCTGATTCCCGATCCCCACTTGCGCGGTGGCGGTTTGCATGAAATCCGGCGTGGGGGGGCACTCGGCGTTCACGCGGACTTCAACTTTTACAAGCGGCTCAATCTCTATCGTCGTCTGAACCTGCTGGTCTACCTGAACGAGAACTGGGTGGAGGCATGGGGTGGCGATCTCGAGCTATGGGATAAGACCGGCAAACGGTGCGTGCAGCGCATCGCCCCTGTCTTCAACCGGGCCGTGATTTTCGACACATCGAATTTCAGCTATCACGGTCATCCTCGACCATTGCAGTGCCCCGAGGAGCGGTCGCGGAAGTCTCTTGCGCTCTACTACTACACGGTCGAGGCGCCGGCTGACGATGACCGCACGCCACACACCACCGTCTTTATCCAGACCGAAGACGTTGCCGCGCCCGAGCGGGTGTAAGCAGCCAAGCATACGCTTGGCTGCTTTCCTGTATGTTTGGGCGCGCTTCGCGCGCCGCGGACCGCTACGCGCAGGTCGCAAGGGAGTCCCCTGAATTCATGCAGCGAGGTCGCTCGCGGCCGACTCGGCGTCATTGCGGCTGTCTTCCCGTATGCTGTACACTGTGCAGCGTTTGTACGCGTCCAGTGACCGTCTGGCGCCGGTGCGAAAGCGCCCGACGGCCAACTGATGAGCGGTGCCACAATCCCAACCCGCCTTCCTCCTCCTCCGACGGTTGTCCGGCAGCTTCCTGCCAAGGCAGTCGTGTGGTCCACGCATTCGAAAGAAAGCTTTGGAGCTGAGAAGGCAGTGGTGAGGGACACCGCGCGCGGCTGAATGCATCGTGTGCGGGTCGTCTGCCTGCGGCAGTCCTCACGTGTACGTGTGTGACTGAGAGGGCGAAGCTGTACCCATTGTCAAAATGAAAAGCCTGATCGTCGAAAACGTCAGCAAGTTGTATCGGGTGCCGAAGGCGCAGAAGTCCGCGTCGACCGAGACCCGTCTCGACCGGGTTCGAAGCGCTTTGTCAGTGCCGCTGACCCGCGAGCTCGCCGGCGCGCACGAGGTCTGGGCGCTCAAGGACATGTCGTTCGATGTCGAGCATGGCTCGGTCCTGGGCGTGATCGGGGGCAACGGCGCCGGAAAGACGACGCTGCTAAAGGTCATTGCCAGGGTCATTGCTCCCACCAGCGGCCGCGTCCGGGGGCGTGGCCGGGTGATCTCGCTGCTCGAGCTGGGCGCCGGCTTCGACGATGAAGCCACGGCACGGGAGAACATCTTCATGAATGCCGCGCTCAATGGCATTCAACGGTCGGTGGCGCTCGAGCGATTCAACGACATCATCGAGTTCGCCGAGATCCCGGAGTTCGTCGACACACCGCTGCAGTTCTTCTCGAGCGGCATGTACTTGCGCCTCGCCTTCTCCGTGGCGATCAACATGCAGCCGTCCATCCTGCTCGCCGACGAGATTCTGGCGGTCGGCGACATGTCGTTCCAGGAGCGCTGTCTGCAACGGGTGCGCGAGCTGGCGCGCGACACCGGCCTGACCGTGCTGTTCGTGTCGCACGACATGGAGGCGGTTTCGCGTATCTGCGATCGGGTGATCTGGGTGAAGGACGGCCGATTGCACCAGACCGGCCAACCCGAAGACGTGGTGACGGCGTATCAGAACGCAACCTGGGACTTGCTCACGTCGGGGGAGAAGCAGCCCGAAGCCCGGGGCAGCAGCCACGCCGGTCGCTACGGCGAAATTCTCGATGTCAAGCTCCTCTCCTCAGATGGGCGGGAGATCGGGTCGCCCCCGCGCTCCGAAGACATCTACGTGCGTATCCGGTTCCGGACCTACCGTGCGAAGAGCCGTGTGCGCTGCGCCTTCGACTTGTTCTCCAAAGGCGTGCTGGTGTTTCGATCGGCGCAACCGCAGCTGATGCCGGTTGCACCCGACCAGGCGTACGAGGCCCTCGCGCGAATACCTGCCAACCTGCTGTCGGAAACGACCTACACCATCAGCGTCGGCCTCACCCTGATCCGTGGAGAAGGTGAGGAGCACGCGCTCGTCGTCAACAAGGCACTGGCGTTCATGGTGTATCGCGAAGGGGAGGGCGGGCAGGCGTCCGGCACTCTCCATCGCACCGGCCTCGTCGATCCCACGCTCGACTGGAGTATGGAGTTGAAGCCCTATGCGATCAGGGCCTGACGCTTCACTGCCGGCGGACGCGCTCGCCGATTTCTGGGTCATCGAGCCACGCCAGCATGGCGTGCTCTCCCGCGTACGCGAACTCTGGTACTACCGATACCTCTGGTGGTACTTCGCGTCGCAGGCGATAGCCTCGATGTGGCGACGGACCAAGCTGGGGTGGATTTGGCTGATCATGCGCGTGACCGCCCCGGTGGGCTTCAGCGCGCTGATCTTCGGCGGCCTGCTCGGCGTGCAGTCGAACGGCCCGCCCTACTTCCTGTTCTTCGTGTGCGGAGTCGCGACCTGGATTCTGTTCGAGCGTTCGCTCCTCGTGGTGACGCGAAGCCTCGAGACGAACCGGAACCTCGTCACCAAGGTCTATTTTCCACGCCTGCTGCTGCCGATGTCGTCGGTGGCGCCTGGTCTGCTGTACCTGGCCGTTCTGCTGCTCGTGATGATCGTGACGGTTGTCTACCACCGACGTCAGGACGGTATCTGGCACATCACGCTCCGTTGGGAGCTGCTGGTGTCGGTGGCTGCCGTCGTCGTATGCCTGGTCTTCACGCTCGCGGTGGGCCTCTGGACGTCGGTGCTACAGGCTCGCTACAAGGACGTCCGCCAGGGACTCCGCTACTTCATGCCGTTCTGGATGTACTTCACCCCCATCATCTACCCGGTGACGATCGTACCCGAACAGTGGCGGTGGCTCCTCTGGCTCAATCCCATGGCGGCCGTGGTGGAAGCGTTCAAGTGGGGCACTCTCGGGGTCGGCCATCTGAATCCGGCCAGCATCGCAACCTCGATGTCACTCATCGCGTTGACGCTGGTCAGCGGCCTCTGGTTCTTCAATCGTGAAGAAGCGGCGTCCATCGACAAACTGTAGATGAAGATCCTCTTCTCCATGCGCCACTCCGGCGCGCTCCGAAACTACTCCTCGACGATCAGCGAGCTGGCGCGCCGCGGTCATCACGTGCATCTCGTGTTCATGATGCCGGACAAGCTGGGCGACGGCCGCCTGCTGTGGGAGCTGTCGAACGAACACGCGAACGTGACCTACAGCGAGCTTGGCAAGAAGACGCCGTGGCGATTCTGGCTGGGGCTGGCGCGAGGGGTGCGATCGTCGGTCGACTATGTGCGCTTCGGTTTGCCCGAGTTCAAGGATGCGCCTGCGCTTCGCGAGCGGGCGGGCGAGCGTGTGCCGGCGCTCTTCCGATCCGTCCTCAGACTGCCGGGAATTCGCTCGCGCGCCGGCCTCGGGTTCGTGACCGGCGTATTGAACGTGATTGAGCGCGCGATTCCAACCGATCGCTGGATAGCCGATCTCATCGCCGCGCAGAAGCCCGACGCCGTCCTGGTGACGCCGCTCGTCGACATCGGGTCCGATCAGGTTGAGTACATCAAGGCGTGCCAGGCGCTTGGGATTCGCAGCGCGCTGTGCGTGCACAGCTGGGACAACCTGACCAACAAAGGGCTCATCAGGATCATTCCCGATCGGGTGTTCGTCTGGAACGAGGCGCAGCGGCGTGAAGCGATCACCATGCACGGCGTGCGGCCGGAGCAGGCGGTCGCCACCGGCGCGCCGGTCTACGATCAGTGGTTCGCGCGCCGGCCGAGCACGACGCGAGAGGAGTTCCTTCGCAAGGTCGGCCTGCCGGACCGGCCCTTCCTGCTGTATCTCTGCTCGTCGCAGTTCATCGCGCCCGACGAATCGCAGTTCATCGAGACGTGGATCCGCGCCGTCCGGTCGGCACCCGATCCGCGCGTCCGCCAGCTCGGCATTCTCATTCGCCCACACCCCGAGAACGTGCAGCCGTGGCAGCGCTTCGATTTCACCGAGCTCACCGACACGGTGCTGTGGCCGCGCGGCGGCGCCAACCCGGTCGATCAGGCATCGAAGAACGACTACTTCGATTCGATGTATCACTCGGCGGCCGCTGTCGGCATCAACACGAGCGCCCAGATCGAGTCAGGAATCGTCGGGCACCCGGTGTTCTCCGTGCGGGTACCGGAATACGCCGGCACGCAGGAAGGCACACTGCACTTCCACTACCTGCTGAACGAGAACGGCGGGCTGCTGCACATGGCCAGCACGCTCGACGATCACGTGCGTGACCTGGCCAAGGCGATCGATCGGACCGCGGAGGACGATCGGCGGCTGCGTGGCTTCGTCGAGGGGTTCGTCAGGCCGGCCGGTCTCGAGACACCAGCGACGCCGAAGCTCGCCGACGCGATCGAAGACCTGGCTCGCATGCCGAGGCCGGAGCCGGTGCGCGCCGGGCTCGGGCTTCTTCTGGTCAGACTGGTGCTCTACCCGATCGGCATCGTGCTGAAGATCGTGCGCTACCTGACGCGCCTCACGCGCAAGCGCGAGCGCCAGCTGCGGCCGCTGACCGTCGGCACTTTTGTGCAGAAGCGCTTCGCGGCGATCCCGGCTCACTTCTTCCGCTGGGGTCCGGCCAAGAGATTCGCGCGCCGCTACATCGTGCCGCGGGTGCTGCCGCAGATGATGACCGGCGACATGCCGACGCAGGAGATGCAGGCGGTTCCGAAGATCCTGCAGCGCATGGCGGTCAGCCCCAAGCACATTGTCGTCGGCCCGTGGCTGAGCGAGGTGGGTTTCGAGCTGCTCTATTGGATCCCGTTCCTGAACTGGGTGAAGACCTACCGGCCGTTCGACGCTGAGCGCATGGTGGTGATTTCGCGCGGCGGTGCCGGCGTCTGGTACAAGAACATCACGGCCAACTACGTCGACCTGTTCGACTTCTTCACGCCGGAGCAGTTTCGAGCCAAGAACGAAGATCGGCTGCGGGAGAACAAGCAGAAGCATCTCGCGCTCACTGACTTCGACCGCGAGATCGTCAAGCTCGCGTATCAGCACATCGGGAGCAAGCAGGTCGAGATGCTGCACCCGATGTACATGTACCGGCTCTTCTACCCGTACTGGAAGAGCCAGATGTCGATCAGCCTGGTTGATACGTTTGCCTCGTTCGAGCGGCTGCCGGCGCTCGACACGAGCGACGTCGCGGGAGCGCTGCCGCGTGACTACACGGCGGTGCGTTTCTATTTCAACGAGTCGTTCCCCGACACCGAAGAGAACAAGCTGTTCGTCATGCGCCTCCTGCAGACGCTGACCGACGCTGGCGACGTCGTGCTGCTCAACCCCGACCTGCACATCGACGATCACTGGGAGATGGCGATCGGCAAGAACCCGCGCATCCACAGCATCGATCACCTGATGACGCCGCGCAACAACCTCGAGGTCCAGACCAAAGTCATCAGTCGCGCGCGCGCCTTCGTTGGCACCTATGGCGGGTTGTCGTATCTGGCGCCGATGTACGGCGTCACGTCGCTGGCCTTCTTCTCTCATCGTGAGAAATTCTCGCCACAGCATCTCGAGCTGGCTCGCCGGGTGTTCGGCAACTTCAAGCGCGGTTCGTACGTGGTGCTCGACACCAGCGACATCGACGTGCTCGGTCTCGCGTTCGGCGAGCGCGGCCAGCTGACGCGCGCGCTCGATCGCACGGAGGCGGTACTCGAACGATGAGCGACGGCATCGCGCTCGTGCATCAGGAGGCGTTGCAGCGGGCGCTGTCAGTCGCGCACGGCGATGGCGAGGTCATCGTCGGTCCATGGACCGGCGAAGTCGGCTTCGAGCTGATGTACTGGATCCCGTTTCTGACCTGGCTCGTCGACCGGGGCTTGAGCGGCACGCGCATGGTTGTCGTGTCACGGGGTGGTGCCGGTCTCTGGTATCGCCACCTGACGACCCGCTACGTCGACATTCTGGACCTGATCACTCCCGACGAATTCCGCGAGCGGACAGCCGGCAAGAAGAAGCAGTACGACTCTCGCCGCGAAATCGACAAGGAGTTGCTGAAGAAGACCCGTGACAGGCTCGGAGTCGACGAGGTGCTCGTGTTGCACCCGTCGGCGATGTTCCGCCTGTTCGTTGGCCTCTGGCGGGGGCACGCCGGGATCGATCTGGTCGAGTCGTTCTCCCGGTTCCAGGCGCTCACGCGACCGGCGTCGATCGAGCGGCCCGCCAGCCTTCCGAAGGACTACGTCGTTGCCAAGTTCTACTTCAGCAAGGCGTTTCCAGAAACGACGGAGAACAAGGCCTTCATCTCGGGCATGCTTCGCACGATCAGCCGCCGGGTGCCGGTGGCTCTTCTGAGCACCACACTTCGCCTTGACGAGCACGGCGACTACCAGTCAACGTCCGGTTCCGGCGTGTTCGTCGTCGATGCACACCAGTCACCGCAACGGAATCTCGAACGCCAGACGGAGCTCATCGCGGGGTCGCGCGGCTTTGTCGGTACCTACGGCGGCTTCTCGTATCTCGCGCCGTTCTACGGTGTACCGTCGTTGTCATTCTTTTCACGCCGCGGCTTCGAAGCACACCACCTCCATCTGGCACAGCGCGTGTTCGACCGACTGTTGCCGGGAGGTTTTCTCGCGCTCGACCGGCGCGCGACCGCGTTGGTGGATTCGTCGGTGAATCAGTGGGCGGCCACGGGGGTCACAGCGTGACGCTGCTTGCGCGCGTGCGTCGGGTACTGGCCGGGAGCGACAACTCCCACGTCGAGAAGCGGCTCAAAGAGATCTCCGATCGCCTTTCGAGGCTCGAGGACTCGATCGCCAGCCTCAAGCCGAGCATCAAGATGCTGCCCGCCGTCGTGCGCAAGCTCTATCTCGAGGACGCCGATCTCCCCCATCCATACGATCTGCTCAGCGAACGATTCCCGTATCGATCTCAAAACGAAGAGGACGGTCTGCTGCTGGCGCTCTTCAAGCGTATCGGCATGACCGATCGGCGCTGCGTCGAGATCGGCTGTGGCGTGAACGGCGGCAACTCGGGATTCCTGGTGCAGGAGTGCGGCTGGACCGGGCTCATGGTCGACGCCGATCGACGCAAGATCGCATCGATCAAGACGCGTTTTGCCGGTCACGCGCTGACCGCCGTGAAGCATCGCGTCACGCGTGAGGACATCGATGCGCTGCTCATGGCGAACGGCTTCACGGGAGAAGTCGATTTTCTCAGCCTCGACATCGACGGCAACGACTACTGGGTCTGGGAAGCGCTGACCGCGTGCTCGCCGCGCGTGGTTGCGCTCGAATACAACTGGCTCTTCGGGCCGGAGAAGGCGGTGACCATTCCGTACGATCCGGAGTTCCGGCTGTCTGAATCGGCGACGCGTGCCTACCGTGGCGCCTCGCTGGCTGCCCTCGCGCATCTGTCGCATCGCAAGGGCTATCGTCTCGTCGCGTCGGAGCGAGTCAACGCCATCTTCATGCGAAACGATGTCGCTCCGTCGATTCCCGCAATCGATGTGACTCGCGCCTATCGTGCGCCGAAGGGCGCAGATGTCGAGGACGTGCTCGGCAAGATTCAACAGGCGGGCCTGACGCTGGTCGATATCGACGTCAGTCGAGTGACGGCCTGAACGCGCTGCAATGAGGATCCTCTTCTCGATGCGCCACCCGGGCGCGCTGCGTAACTTCGGCTCGACGGTGGAAGAGCTCGCGCGACGCGGACATCAGATCCACTTGACGTTCCTGATGCGCGACAAGCTCGCTGATCCGCGCCTGCTCGAGACGTTGACCGCAAACTACCCGACGATCACGCACGACTGGGCCGAGGTCTCGAGGCGGGCCTGGCTGGGAATGGCGCGCGCGATCCGATCGACCGCGGACTACCTGCGATATCGCGCACCGGAGTACCGCGACGCCGCCGCGCTCTACCGCTTCA